>JBGAOI010000218.1:0-10217 GCA_044221885.1 Polyangium sp. (in: bacteria) | reverse complement strand
GAATGAGGGCCAATCCAGCCATTGATGTGGCCGCGGTTATTCCCAATTTGAAACCGGCCATCTTGAATCGCTTTGACGAAATGCAAATACTCGGTCCCGCGCACTTTGCACAAAACGATATCGCCTGGACGAAGATTGTCGGGCTCCACCGGCTCGACCGTGCAAAGCTGCCCCGATTCAATACGCGGCGACATCGAGTTTCCACGCGGCCGAAACGCAACGACGCGACCTTCTTGGAGGTTTTTGATGTGTCCCGAAGCCCAACCCATACGTGGCTCACGAGCCTACACGAGCGGCGATAAAACGCCAATAGAAAACGCCATGTCGTTGGTGCTCAAAACACTCCGTCGCGTATTGGTTCGAGCCCTCCGGAAGCTTTGCACGGCTCAACGATTGCCCCATTTGCACGGGAAGAGCTGCAACGAGTTGCCGATTTGCCCAAAGCCAACCCATCCCTGCCCCATGAAGAACGGCATCGATCAAGATGTTATGGACATCCAACTACGTTTTGACTATGCGGAGTGACATGAAGATCGCGCTGACGCACAACTTGCGTCGAAACGATGCCGAAGCCGAAGCCGAGTTTTACCAAGAAGAGAATGTGGTGGAACTTGTAAACGCCCTCGAAGCCAACGGTCACCGCGTTGCACGCATCGACGTGGACGAGCCGATTCCCAAGTGGCTCGAGCGACTGGTTGCTTTTGGTCCGGACCTGATCTTCAACTCGGCCGATGGACGTGAAGGACGCGCCCGTGAAGCGTTTTTCCCGGCACTCTACGAAGCGATGGGCCTGCCCTACACGGGGTCGGATGCGCACACCATGATGGTCACGCTCGACAAAAGGCTCGCCAAGGAAGTCCTCGCCCCGCTTGGTGTACCCATGGCGCGCCATCGTCTGGTCACGCCCGATAACCGCCCCGATTGCAGCGATCTACAATTCCCGGTCTTATGCAAGCCCAATTTCGAGGGTTCGTCCAAAGGAATCACCGACGACGGAGTGGTGGAGGATCCTTCTCGCCTGAACGACGTGGTCACTCGCCTCTTGGAGACCTACAGCCACGGGGTCCTGGTTGAGGAATTCATTGCCGGCGTGGATGTAGCGGTGGCTTATTTGGAGAACGCGCCCAGTGGCGGAGTGCTCGAACCATTTCGCTATTTCGCGGCACCTGAAAAACGCAGCCGTTATAACATCTACGACTACCGGCTGAAAAACGTTGACGGGGCCTATGTGACCGTGCATTGCCCGACTGGACTCGATCCCGAGGTCAATACGCGGGTGCGCAATGCGGCGCAAACGATTTTCCGGGCATTAAACGTGCGGGATCTTGGACGCATCGACTTTCGTCTTGGCGACGATGGCATTCCTCGTTTCCTGGAGGTCAATCCGCTACCTTGGCTCACCCCAGATGCGGGTATCTTCGATGCTGCGAGATTGCAAGGGCTCAGCTTTGTTGATGTCATTGGGAGCATTGTCGCCAGCGCCGCGCGTCGTTATGGCCTTCGGATGTAGTCGCGAAAACGCTGCCGTTTGTCATCACGAAACGACACGACCTTCTTGGAGGTTTTCAGCCACTCATGCTCCGTCCCGCTGCTACCTGTGTCGTGTTATGCCTGCTTGCGGGCTGTTCACCGTCCCCATTCTCGCATTGGCTAGCCGCCCCGCCCGCATTACAACCTGCCCCGCCAAGTCCACCCCCGCGAGCTTGTCAACGCAGTCCCGAACCCGTCAAACCGACGGGGCATACCCCGCCTCCCGAAGCCTCGGGCGAATTACGTGTCGTGGATGTTCGTGGCGACGATCGTTTTGCCATGGCCGGCGACGTCGAAATGGTTTGGTCGAGCGACGGCGAACGTATCATTGCCGCGACAAACGATGGAATCCTCTTCTGGAGCGCCAGTACGGGTGAATTGGAGCGCCATATCGACTTCGAAACACGCCTCGAAGCTGTACAGCAAATCCTTTTGTCGCCAGACGAAACGTGGATCGTCGTCGTTGGTCGTGTAAAACCCACGTGGGACAAACCAGCCGAAGCGTGGATTGTGCGTGCCGACGGTTCCAAGAAACCTCGCCATCAACCCGACATCACGAACGACGCGTGGTTTTTAGCGGATGGTCGTTTGTTCTCCAACGATAACGTGTGGGACCTGGCCACCGGGGCACGTACACAAAGGATACACGTAGACGCGCCCGTCGCGTATTTCCCCGATGGTGCTCGCGCCATCGTATATGTCAAGCAAAATGGTGCGCCACGCCAATCGTTTACCATCGAGCTGCGCGACTTGGTGTCGGGCAAAGTTCTCCATCACTTTGGCGCGGTCGAAATGACCATGCAAACCTCGCTTTCCGAAGACGGACGGCGATTTGCGGTCCTTTTGAAAAATGGTGAACTTTCGGTGTATTCGACCGATTCATTCGAACGCGTGGCGCATATCCTTGACCTCGGAAAAGTGCGTCGCGTCAAACTCTCGCCCGACGGACATCGCGCGCTCGTCGAAATGCCCCACTGCTGGACCATAAAAGCCAGCGGCGGACAATACGATCCAGCGTGCGTCGAGCGCACCATGAGCGTATGGGACCTCGACAAAAGCGAACGCGTGTTGCAAGCGGATCACGAGGCAGGGAACCATTGGCGTTTTACGCGAGACGGCGAATGGCTCAAGTTATCCTACAACATCGAACGCAAGCGTCTCATTTCTATCCAAGGCGCGAAAGAAGTTACCTTTGAATCACCCATTCACTCCATTTCCCCCGACCTTCGTCGCGTTGTTCTCCATACACGTTTGGGGTATGCCATTGCCTCCATCGACGGCAAAAGTCCAGTTCCCACCTTAGCGCATTCTCCTCGCCTTGTTGCGCGTAGTCCCGACGGTCGCCAACATGCAGTCATCGGAGAGGAGCGGTTTGTCCGTATAGAAAGCGCCACGAGCTGCCTGCGCCTTGGACTGCAATTGGATTCCGAAACGCATCAAGTGGACTTTTCGCCGGACAGTTTGTCACTCTTGACCATTCCTGACGGAAGTCACGGGACTTTTCGCGCCTACGATACACGCGACGGGACCGAACGCTGGGCCATACAAACCGTGAAAGGTGCGTTCACCAGTGCGTATTTGATTCCCAACGCGAATATGGTCGTGTTCGACAATCTTTTTCACCGCGACGTTCTTCGTTTTGACGCCACCACGGGAAAACCTCTGCCCAAAGGGGCGAAACCTCCGTACAGTTACCAAAACTGGTGGGGACCCTATACGCGCGTGCGTGACACGAATGGAGAATTCGTGGATCGACTTGTTGCGCCCGTTGCAGCACGAAATGGTTTGCGCATTGCATCGGGAAGCGAGTCAAGCCAAGACTGCTCCGTCGCCATTTGGAATTTGCGCAATCCGGGCAGCGTCGAAGATCGCCCCTCGGGTTGTGGAAGATTGTACAAGACGCTCTCCCCCGACGAGAAATGGCTTGCCCTGGGAGAAGAAGACGGACGTATTCGGTTGCTTTCGTGGTACGGAGATCAATCGCATTTCGTCGCCGAAAAACACGCGGCACGCATAACGTCGATTCTGTTTACCCCGACAAGCCATCGCGTCATCAGCGCAAGCCAAGATGGTCGTATTCTCATCGCCGATCCACGCAATGGCCGAGTCACCGGCCGAGCGCGTATACCGCTCGATGGTGTCAAACGATTGTGGATTTCGCCGGACGGACGGGACCTCGTCGCCGATACCGACCGCAGGCTCGAAGTACGGTTTCGGATTGGCGTAACAGACACGCTCCAGAAATAATTCGAGAACGCTTCGAATTCCAAGACAGTGATGCAACGCACGGGTCAGCCCCAACTGCGTTTGTGACAATCATCACGATCGTTGGTATGTCTGAGAGCGTGTCGACCAGGGTTTTGCTGCTGATCGAGGTAGCCTGGGGAGCTTTCGATTTGCGGCGCACGCGGGGGGACCCGCTGTTTGAGCACGCGCAGCGCGCGAGTTCGGGGGGCACCGCGGGTGCCGCAAAATCGAAAGCTCCCTGGGCGGACAAACCCCGATTTGGCCAGCAATCCTGGTAGACACCCTCTCAGAGCTGGCGCTTCACATCCAAAAACGTTGTACACATCACACTGTGCGCCAAAATGTGAACAAATCACCTTGGTTTGAAGCACAAAATTTTTTTCTTCGTACATGCCTTGACAAGTATATACGTCATGACGTATGTTCATGCGCATGGAATCGTCCTTTGCCATCGTCGCGGAGCCGAACCGTCGGGCCATACTGAGTTTATTGGCATCGTCGGAGCGATCGGTGGGGGACATTGAGCGTTCTTTGCGCATGCCGCAGACGACGGTATCGAAACATCTTCGGGTGCTTCGAGACGCGGGATTTGTGGAATCGCGCGTGCAAGCACAGCGGCGCATTTATCGAATTCGGCCTGAACCGCTGATGGAAATCGACACTTGGCTTGCGCCTTTTCGACATTTCTGGACGACGCATATCGATGCGCTCGAACGCCATCTTGATCGGATGGAAGAAGCGCAATCAGGAAAGAAAACGACGGATGAGTCACCATAAAAAATACGTGCCTGGCCGAGCGACCGGCGCTGAAATACAGAAAGACGGCGATAAGTGGACGCTGGTCGTCGTGCGGGATCTTCGGCATCCTCCATCGAGGGTTTGGCAAGCATTAACCGATCCGGCGCATTTGGTCGAATGGGCTCCGTTCGATGCGGACCGCAATTTGGCCACGACTGGCCCGGTAAAACTCACGACGGTAGGTGCACCGACGCCGCAGGTATCCGAAAGTATCATCAAGCGCGCAGAAGAACCACCAACTCTTGGCTGGCGATCCCTTGGGTCGTATGGTCGGCATGGAAGTCATGCAGCTCGAAGGCTGGCAACGATTAACGGCAGAATACGCGGAACAGTTTGGCGTCAAGAACTCAAATGTACCGGGCCAAACCTGAACAACATTTCCCAACGAGGTCGAACGTGAACATTTTTCTGTGGGTTCTTCAAGTCCTGATAGCGTTTCATACGGCCACGGGTGCCGCATGGAAATTCTCCAATTCGGAGCAAACCGTCCCCACGCTCAATGCTTTGCCGCATGGAGTTTGGCTGGGAATGGGTGGCATCGAATTGATCTGCGCACTGGCGCTGATCCTTCCAGCAGTCGACAAACGCGCGGCGAAGTTTGTCCCGTTCGCGGCGGGATATGTCATTTTCGAGATGCTGCTGTTCACCGCAGTGCACACGGCATCGGGTTCGAAAGACGGCGGGCCGGTGATCTATTGGCTCGTTGTCGCAGCGATTTGCGGGTTGCTTGCGTATGGGCGAATTGCGCTAGCGCCCTTGCGTGAATCGTCAAGCGACGTCGGATCCGGTGACGCCGTCGAGCGGAGTGCGTAGAGACAAACACGCTCTGTCCGGTTCACTTCTTCGTGAACACGGCGTCAACAAGCTCTTTTGCTGACGGGTTGACGGCCTGACGCAACCTACCGCCGTTTGCGACGACGGAATGCCAAACCCATGAGCGTCATTGGGCGAAACGCAGACCTTGACCGCTTTGCACATGGCGCCTGCGTCGCAGGAATCTCCTGCGGCGCACGTGTTTTCCAGTGTCTGAACGTCGTACATGGTCGGATCCGAGTCTGGAGGCAAGAGCCCGGCACAGTTGATGGTGCCAACGCAGAAGGAACGGTCTTGACAAACCCGACCTTCCAGACAATCGGAGTCCGTTGCGCAAACGAGCAGCCGGCAATGAGGTCCGCCATGGCATGTGGCTGGTTGACCTCCTTCGGGGCATGACGCGGGTTGCGGGCTAACGACGTCCGCGGACGCGACAGGCGCAAGTGTAAACGTTGCGAGCGAAGTGAGAACAACGGCAAAGAAACGCTTCATGTGTGCCATCGTAGCGCAGGTTTGGAAGAGTGGGCAACTTTCGATGCCGCATCGGTTCAAAATGCGCTTGTTTGCACGGCGCGCGTGAGGTACCGTTTGTCGCGATGAGAATGCCTTTCGACGCTCCGACAAAAACGGCATTGTCGCTCGCGTGTGTATGCGTTCTTGCGATATCGATCGTCTCCTGCCGGACCTCCGATTCTTCACCGCCATGTCCGACGGCGTTTGTCCAAGATGAACCGCGCGCGAATCGCTTGTGGAAGCGCCTCGGCGAAGCGCACGCTGGAGACACACGTCGGCGTCAAAGTGATTCAAAGCCGCGGGTTTGCTTTGGACAAACCGAACTTTCGAGCATTACGACGGACGGCGTCCTTCTCTTCGACGACAAACTGGACGAATCCGAGGGCACGGCGCGGCTTGGGCATTTGTTCGATCACTTCGTAAACGGAATGCCGATGGCTCATCCCAAACCGCAGGATTGCGAAACGCAGGTGGACGAAGCATTACGCGCGGAAGCTGCCGCATTGTCGATCGAATTGCAATTGCGCCGAGAATTCGGCGTAACCAAGGGCCGCATTGCGTATGAATTCGAGGCTCCGTATTGGGCGGCAATACCCGAGGAACGCGAAAGGCTGATTTTTGATTAACCGTAGCGGATTGAGCGAGGTCCATCGCGACACGTTCACCGCGGCTCGACCTCCACACATCGCCGCATTTTCTCACCATGCGCAGACACTTGCACTCCACCCCGTTTACGATGGGCAATGCCACTTCTTATTGGCAATCGATAACACAAATATAATCGGCCGAACGTCATAAATGTATCGAGTCTTGGACCGCGCAAGAAAATAGCCGGGACAGACGATTTTCGTTCATGATTGGTCTCGAAAACATGTAAAGATCGATCGGGGAATTCAACGCACCAAGCCAACCATCGAGCGTGACGCTCGGTCGACATGTAAAGTATTGTAATAATTATTAAATTTATGCTGTCCTGCGCGTGAGAAAAGAAGAGGAGGTTGATGATGCCCGCCAAAAAAGTACCGCAAGCACCTGGTGCCATGCCTCAAAAGCAGCGCAAGACGAAGAAACCCACGAAAGCCATCGAAGCGGCGCCCGTCAAAACCCGCGCTTCATGCCCCATTGTGGGTGTCGGCGCCTCTGCTGGGGGTTTGGAAGCCTTTGAAAAACTATTTACGCATTTGCCGCCCGACAACGGCATGGCGTTCGTCATCGTCCAGCACCTTGACCCAACACGTGAAAGCATCCTTACCGACCTATTGAGAAGATTCACCCGCATGCCCGTCGCGCAAGTGGTCCACGAAACATTTGTCCAGCCAAACCGGGTGTACGTGATTCCGCCGAACGCCGATTTGGAGTTACGGAGCGGTGTTCTGCACTTGGTCAAGCCGATCATGCCGCGGGGACTGCGCCTGCCGATAGATCATTTCTTCCGGTCCCTGGCGACGGATCAGGGGGAGAAGGCGATTTGCATCATTCTGTCGGGCACTGGCACGGACGGGACACTTGGGATGAAGGTCATCAAGGAAGAGGGTGGGCTGGCCATTGTGGAATCGCCCGAGTCGGCGCGTTACGATGGGATGCCATTGAGCGCAATCAGTACCGGGCTGGTGGATATGGTGTTGCCGCCGGAGAAGATTGCGCAGCAATTGATGGATTACGTCAAACGTTCTTTTGGGCCTGGGACGCGGCAGTCCCGGCAATTTGCGCCAGGCATCAGCGAACATCTCCCAAATATTCTCTTCCTGCTCAAGAATCATACCGGTCACGATTTTTCGGGGTACAAGGAGAACACCATTGCTCGCCGCATCGAACGCCGCATGACGGTCAACCTGATTTCCAACGTGGAAAATTATGTGCGGTATTTACAAAGCTCACCCTTGGAAATTGTCAGCCTCTTCAGGGAGCTCCTTATTGGGGTCACGAGTTTTTTCCGCGACAGCGATGCGTTCGAATATCTCGAAGAGAAGGTGATTCCATCCCTCTTTGCGGCCTCGCGTGAAAACCCCGGCCGGATTCGCGTCTGGATTCCGGGCTGCTCTACCGGCGAAGAAGCCTACTCGGTGGCCATGCTTTTGCATGAACGGATGGAAAAAACTCCGCGGAAAATCGACATTCAAATCTTCGCTACGGACATTGATCAGAGCGCCATTTTCAAAGCCCGCGAGGGGCGGTATCTCGACAGCACCGTGGCGGACGTCACACCGGGACGATTGAATCGTTTCTTCACGCGGGAAGACGAGGGGAACGTTTATCAGGTCAAAGGGCAAATCCGCGATATGGTCGTTTTTGCCGTGCAAAGCGTCTTCAGGGATCCGCCCTTTTCCAAGCTGGATTTGATCTGCTGCCGCAACCTGATGATTTACTTGGGACCGGAATTGCAACAAAAACTTCTGGCGCTATTTCATTATGCGCTCAACCGCAACGGCTTCCTCTTCCTCGGTAACTCCGAAACGCTGGGAAGCGCGCAAAAACGGTTCCACACCATCGACCAAAAGTGGAAGATCTTTCAGCGCGCGGAGTTCGTTTCGGACATCCGGACCGTGATCGAGTTTTCTGGGCAGGCAAAACGCGACGTAAAAGCTTTGGTGGCGTTTCCCGAAAAACAAGCGAGCGCACGCGAAGTGACCGAACAGATGCTGCTCGCAGATTACGTGCCCACCAGCGTCCTGATCAACGAACGAGCGGAGATGCTCTACATCCACGGACACACCGGCAAATACCTCGAGCAAAGCACGGGTGAAGCCAGCACGAACATCTTGCAAACGGCGCGCGAGGGATTGCGTATGCCTCTGTCGACCGCGATCCGCAACGCGAGCGCGCAAAAAAAACGGCAAATCGTCGAGGCCGTGTCTGTGAAAAGCGGCAACGAAACCATTCGCGTCCAATTGTCCGTTGCACCGGTCCTCAAACCGACAAACATGCAGGGGTTGATGTTGGTGACCATGACGGAAGTCCCCGCCCCGTCCGCGCCCAGCACAAAGGAACACGAGGGGAGCGTGGACGATTCACACGCTCAACACATCGTGGAGCTGGAACAGGAGCTCAAGACCACGCGGGACTATTTGCAGACCGTCATCGAAGAACTGGAAACGACCAACGAAGAGCTCAAGTCGTCAAATGAGGAGCTGCAGTCTTCCAACGAAGAATTGCAAAGCACCAATGAGGAATTGCAAACCTCGAAGGAAGAATTGCAGTCCGTCAATGAGGAGCTCGTGACGGTCAATACCGAACTGCAAACCAAAGTGGATGAACTGACGTTTGCCAACAACGACGTCAAGAACCTCATTGAAAACGTCCAGATGGGGATCATCTTTTTGGATACGAAGTTGCGTATCCGACGCTTTACCCAGGCTTCCAGACACCTTGTGGATTTGATTCCCGAAGACATCGGGCGTCCTTTGAAGCAATTCGTCCACAATTTGCGTTACGACCACTTGATTGAGGACGCGCAGGAAACGCTCAAGACGCAGAAGGTCAAAGAGGTGGAGGTGCAAGCCGAAGGCGGCACCTGGCATCTGCTCCGCATCATGCCCTACCGCACGGTGGACGAGCAGATGTCGGGGGTGGTGTTGACGCTCACGGACGTCACGCAGATCAAGCAGGCGGAAGAAGCGCTGCGCAGGAGCGAGGAAAAATTCAGGGCGATCTCGTCCAACACACCCGATCACATTCTGATGCAGGATCACAATCTCCGTTATGAATTTGTCGTCAACCCGCAGATTGGGCTGACCGAACGCGATATGCTTGGAAAAACCGACTATGATTTCCTGTCGAAGGAGGACGCGGACAACCTGACCCGTATCAAGAAACAAGTCTTGGAAAGCGGAAAACCATTGCACTTGGAAATTCCCGTGCGCTCGCGGGAGGGCGTGGAAGGGTACTTCGATGGGTCATTTATCCCCAAATTCGATGCCGCAGGAAAGGTCAGCGGGTTGATTGGATACTTCAAGGATGTCACCGCGCGGAAACAGACTGAGGAATCGCTTCGTAAAAGTGAAGCGAATTATCGACTTTTGTTTGCAAAAAACCCCAATCCCATGTGGGTATTCGATGAAGAAACGCTTCAATTTGTGGCCGTCAACGATGCCGCTACGCAGTGTTATGGTTGGTCACGTAATGAATTCTTGGGCATGAGCATCCTCGATGTTCGCCCGCCCGAAGATCGCGCTTTGGCGCAAATCATCATCGCAAAAAACCGAAATGCGCAGGAAAGCAAAGTCAGAATCGTTCGTCATTGGAAAAAAGATGGTACGGTGATGGAGATGGCTGTCAATGCCAGCGCCATCACCTACGAAAGTAGGCCGGGCCGTCTA
>JBGAOI010000217.1:0-10233 GCA_044221885.1 Polyangium sp. (in: bacteria) | reverse complement strand
AGGCGTTATTTTGTTGTGCTTTTTTCTCGCCCCATGGCGCCATCCGCGGCAAAGATGAGCGTCCATGTCCAGACGGTTGTCGATGATGTCGCTCCTTGCTGTCTTGGTCTGCGGTTGTGCAGACCAACCAGCTCCGTCATCGACACAACCAGCGGTATCTTCTGAAGCGTCCGTCCCAGTACCGCTGGCTTCGTTCATCGCGCCAAGTCCGCCACCGCCGGCGACTGGGTCGCTTTTGCCAAACCCGCTCGGTCTCCCCGCGCGTCCGGTGAAACTCGATGCTGGGCGCCGCGTGTTCACGTTCTCCGAAGCGATGTTGTCTCGTGCGCGTTTGGGTTCGACGCTTGTGCTCTACGCAGCGACCGTTGCTGGGCTCGATGGCGAAGATCTCGTCATCGAAGGGCAGGCTGGGGGAGCTTCGTACAAGGTTGGCGGAGCGTATGTCATTCCGGTACCCGACGGCGTGAAGCCAAAGAACAACGACCTCGTGTTGACCGAATGGAACGGGGTGATGAAACACGCGATCGTCAAGCGGCCCATCAAGGATCGCATCGCGGTCAAGTTCACGGACATCGACGGCCGAGCGCCTGAAGCGCAGCTCAAAGGCGTGCGTTGGATCGTGCAGAGCGAAGGACTTTTGCCGGGCAACTATGCGGCCTACAAACAAGACAGCGAACTTCGCCACGTGCTTCTCGTGTCCCGTACCGACGAAGCACAACCTCGTTGGTTTTGCCTTGGTTTCGGCGGGGCAGCGATGATTGCCAACGAAAGCGACCTTGTGCCGATCCCCATCAAGTGGAAGGGCAAACCAGGCGCACCCGTGCTTGCCGAATGGGCCGGAACGATGCGCAAAGCAGCGCTACAGTCCGAGGTCGAGCCGGGAATTTTCACGGTCAAGTTCGAACGGGCCGGAAAACCCGAGACCGTTGGGTACGGACTCATCATGAATCCTCTGTGAAGGATGGCGGGGTTTGGGGCGCAGAGCGCCGAAGGCGACTCGAAGCCCAAATGTTCGCAGAGTTCGTCGTGACATAGGGCTGGAAATCGTGACGCGATGGTGATAAAAGGCCCAGGTCATGAAGCTTTTAGACACCATCAGGTTGGTGCGCCAATGGGGTCCGTTCTCTTTGCGCACGGCAGGGTACGGGACCATTTCGCTTGTTGGGGGACCGCTTACACGTGAGCATTCAGCGAGCACGTGGGCCATGCGCAAGTGGTGCATCAACAGCGCGAAGGCGTTGGGCATCAATATCGAAATTTCGGGCACGGAAAATGTGCCGAGTGATCCTGCTTTCGTTTATTGCTCGAATCATCAGAGTATGCTCGATATTTTGGTGCTTGGGGCAGTGTTGCCCGGTGATTTCAAATGGGCAGCCAAACGTGAATTGATGAAAGTGCCCTTTTTGGGCTGGCATTTGCAGCTCGCGGGGCATGTGCCGGTGGATCGAGGCAAGGGGCCCAAAGCGGTTGCGGTGGTGGTCAAACGTTTTCAGGATGTCCTTGCCGCCGGCAAACCATTGCTGATTTTTCCGGAAGGAACACGTAGTGCCACGGGTGTACTCAAATCCTTCAAACCCGGCGGGTTTGTCGCGGCGGTGCGTGCCAACAAGCCTGTCGTTCCTGTCTGCATCGATGGTACATGGGACATGATGCGCGATGGTATCGTGACGCCTACGCGCCTGGTTCGCGTACGTGTTGGTGCGCCGATTCAGCCCAAGACCGAAGGGCGGGAAAGTGCTCGGATTGAAGACTTGCGTGCGCGTTCTTATGAAAGCGTCGCGGCGCTTTTGAAGAGCGTCGGTGGGAACGTGCCGGATGTGCCGGGATCCGCCGATACGCCCGAAGAAGCGGCGTCTTGAGCGGGCTTTGAGGTTCGCCAGGCGCAACGAAATTGAATCAACTTCCTGGCGTCTCGTCTCGATGCCGTGTATGAACGTCGAGTGACCTCGAGATTCGCGACTTGGCTGCGTATGAACCTACGTGGTCGTGCTGTACGTGATGCGTCGCGTGTGATTTTGGCGTGTGCTGCGGCGCTTGTCGTATTGCCTGTATTTCCAGACGATTTCTCGTTGGCCGATGCGCGTGAAGGCAAGCCGGCAGCAAAAACGCAGAAAGCCAAGTCCAAGAACAAGTCCAAAGGAAGTTCGGCGCGTGGTGGCTTTGAAAACGGCTGCCGTGTGCAAAGTCCTCAAAAATCGCTCGAACGCCGACATTACATGACAAACGGCGTGCTCGACCTCAAGAAACAATCGGCGGCCTTGCGGTATCTCGTCGAGCATTATGGACACGTCAATGATGATTTGACACGCAAGTTCAACAACAAAGCGGCAGCATCGAATGCCACGACGATGCATTTCATGGGCCAGTCGGTGAGCGTTCATTCCAAAATTGCACCGGCTCTGGCTTGTGTCGAAAAACGAATTCAAAGTACATGCGCTGCAAAGTTTCCCTATAAGCCCAAGGCAATCGGTGGGTTTCGAGGGGCAAACACGTACCGTGGTGTCGAAGTTTCCAACCATCTTTTTGGCATTGCGATCGATATCGATCCCGATCGCAATCCCTGCTGTGGTTGTGTGGCTCCGTGGCCCAGTCATCCGAAATGCAAAATGGCTGCGAAATCGCCCTATGATCGCGCCGATATGCCCAGATGCTGGATCCAAGCCTTCGAACGTTATGGTTTCGATTGGTTAGGTCACGACAAACTCGAAGACACCATGCATTTCGAGTTTCTAGGCGATCCAGATCGCATCAAGAAATAGTTCGGCAGTTACCAATTCCCGCACGGGCCGCTCGAAATAGGTTCGTCCGGGGATGGTTCGTATGCGCGGCACGCTTCGGCTTCGGCGATACACGCGGCAAACAAACGTGTCCAGCCCGTGTTCGATTCGAACGGAAGCGAGCGATACGTCTCGAACAGCGAATGGCCATTGGTTTGATAAAGCAGATCATAGGGGTTGCCGAATAGAACACTCAAGCCGCCCAAGTGGCTACCTGTCCCGGGATCAATGCGTTGCGCTTCGACGACAAAGGGACTCGACGGGCCATATCCCACGATTTTGCGATATTGTCCGGCGTATTCCAAAGGTGGCAATTCAAGCGGCCGGTTGATGAGCGCCAAGACCTGTGACGCCGCTTTGCTCACTGCGTCCTTGGTCATGGCGCTTTTTCTCGCTCCATCGTGACAAAGCGGACCATGCGCAAGGTGTTCGAGCAGCGCGATCAAATCGACAGATGCGAGCGAGGCCGGGGTTGGGTTTGTCCGACGAGATTCGTGGCTGTCTTTTTTTGCAGAGCGGGCGATGTGGCCTTCGGTGCACGCTGCATGGAGCAACGATTCCACTTCGGCGCATGAAAACCCTTGCGGATGTGTTTGTTCCACGATGGCTGCGAGTTTGGCAAGGCTCGATTCGAGGTCACCTAGGCGGCGCAGATCGAGCCCAATGCTCGTGACAGGTGTACCGACGTAGGAACGTCTAGCGGTGGAAACTCCGTCCACGTAGGCGCGAACGTAATCGGTGACGACAGCTTCGACGAGCGTTCGTGGATTCGATGCCGGTTCGTCCTGGGCGATGTACCGCAATGCGGTGTAGGGATGACCGCCGTTAGGAACGGATTCTTGCGAGGCAATCATGAAGTCGGCGCTGTCGGCAATCGACGAGGCAACTTCGATGGTGCCCAGGCGGCAAGCGTCGAAGGAAACGACATCAATGCGTTGTGATGTATTGGGTCCGTCGTATTCGGGTTTGGTGCGGATTTCTGAAGCGACGACGGCGGACGCTTCGGCCAATGCGGATGCGAGTCCCGCGAGCGAGAGCCGTTTTCCTGGGGCAACAGATGCGTCGTGGGCGAGGCCGGCAAAACCGTCGCCATGCCCGGTGAATGCGACCCAATAATGTCGAGCAGGAAATGTGCGAATGCCGTAGACGAGAAAATCACGCAGTGTCGTGGAACTCGTCGTGTCGGTTTCTCCCAGCATCATGGCTTCAGGGGCGGCCGTATCTGGAGCGTAGTCTGGATGATAACGTTCTTCGCGGTAAATCGCATATCGTTCAGAAGGGCGGGGCAAGTCATCCGCGTCGACCTGAAACGGTGCGTAATCGCGCTGAACGAGAATGCGGAAGAGGGCGCTGCCTCCAAGGCCGTGTTGCCATTCCAATGCGTCTTCGTCGAAGGCGGCAACGAGGTTTGGGTCGAGGTCATCGTTGGCTGCGTACATGAGCAGCGTCCATTCTGCGATCCAATCACGGGGAATTGATTTGTTTCCTGCTGTGGCGATGGTTTCGTCCACCGCAACTGGTTTGTCAATGGAAACGCACGGTTCGCAAGCGAGCACTAAAAGACCGAGGAACACCAGTGCGCCGACAGAGGGAACGAAAGAGCGTTTCATGGCTGGGTTGGTGCGGGTGTACGTGACAAACGAAGAAGTTCTCGCATACGCACGGACGAGAGGAATGGATTGTCGACACGACCTCCGCGATCGTCTGCGTTTTCGGTGAGGGCTTCGGGTTGAACCGACATGAAAAGAAAATCGGGATGCATTTCTTTGCTGTTCGAGCCCGTTCCCGTGGGCGGGGCGATCCATTCGCCGCCGAGAATGGTGCCTCGTCCGTCCAATTCGAGCACGTAATAGTAGGTGATCGAATTAGGTTCGACCGTACGCGATAGAGGCGGGCGCAGCAATTCCGAAGGACGCATTTCGTACGACACGGTGTGCACGATCAACTCGATGCTTGCGAATCGTCGGGCATTTTCATTCCATTTGAAACTCCTGCATTGCCGCCCGCCGCTCGTGCCCCGGCAGATGAGGCGCGAAGCGTGGGCGGCGGTGATGTATTGCGCTTTGGAAATTTCATAACCCACAATGGGGAAGGCCCAGACTTCATCGTGATAAGCAAAGTCCATCATGAAAGGGAGTTTTTCGACCGGACCATTGGAACTGGCCAATGCTTGGGCACCTCGGCCCAAAAGCCCCGTGACGGCAAGGTGCAGGGTGCCGGGATTGAGATCTCGACAAGCAGGATCTGTCGGGCGTCCTTGGGCATCGCGTTCAATTTTGTCGCGCGGCGTATTGCATCGACGTCCGGCGATCGTGGCTGTGTCGTGGAAATAGATTTCGCTCATCAATGCTTCGATGTCGGCCATGCGGAAATAGACGCAGGAAGGATCTTCGGGCGAACATTCGACGAGTTTTTCGTTGTCGAGCTTTACGTAAATATCGCGTAACGGAGCGCCTTCGCGTTCGGCGGTGACATAAGACGCCCAACCATTACAATGACCCCACCAGCCCTCGGGATAGATGGATTGGTACGTGCCATGGTTGGCCATTTCCCACGCGGTCGTTGGACCTACGACCGTGAGTGCCGGGCGAAGAATACCCTCGCCGCGTTCATTTGCGGCACGGCTTGCTTCTGCGGCTGAATAGGCGCGAAATTCGTCGAAGTGATGTGTTTTTCCTGGATAAAAGAGGAGATCGTATTTTTCGGTCGGGGCAAGATTGAGGCGATCTGCGGTCCAGTTGCTGTAGTCCCGCATATTGGAATTCCAGCGAGCGGCGATGCCTTCGTTATGCATGGGCCACCAACTGGATGGAAAAATGGTTCGAGATGTCGTACCCGAACGCGCGCCCATTTCAATACGCAAACCGTCCGGCTCGAGGGATGGATGCAAGCGAATTGCGTCATTGGTGGGATCCATGGGTTCGCGTCCATTCTCGGTGGGGACGACGATATCGTGTGTGTCGACGTGGCCACCGAATGAAAATCCTGGAATTGTTCGGGAAATGGCGAGTGTGTCCTGTACACCGAAAAGCACGAATACCGGCGCGATCAGCGCTACGCGCGGAAATCGTTTCATTGAAATACTCCGGCTGGGTGTGACGAACGTCCCAGCCGTGCTGCATGGATCGCGCCAGGCGGACGCGTCCACGCCCTGCGCGAGAATTGCTCAGCGTATCATTTGCAGGACAATACGGTTTTTCTGGAAGTCAACGGTTTTACGTATTTGGCTTGTCGTCACCCGCTGGGCCTATTTCAAGTTTTCCGTGGGCGAAGGCCTGGCGACTCACTTCATCCAAGGAATGCACGACGAGATCCGCATGTGCGGCGTGGAGCTCCGCGTCATCCTGAAGACGCGCGACACCAATGGCGAACATTCCGCCGGATTTGGCGGCGGCGATGCCCGACACAGCGTCTTCGATCACCACGCATTCGTCCGGACAAACGTGGAGTTCTCGAGCTGCTTCAAGGAAAATATCCGGGGCGGGTTTTCCATGAGCAACGTCGCGACCGGAGACATCGGCTGTAAAGAGGTCATGCAGGTTTCTTGAGGGCATGTTGGGGGGCGCAACAATGGGAATTTGCTCGAGAAGTCGTCCTGCATTTTTGGATGACGATGCGGCGGCAATGGGCACGTGGGAACGTACACAATCCAGCAGGAAACGTGTCGCGTCGGGAAAAACGTGAAATTGCCCGCGAGCAATCAGGTCGATGAGTTTTTTTTGCTTTTCTTGGGCGTACAGAACAGCGCGTTCCGTTGCATTGGGAACGTGAAAATAGTCTAAAATGGCCAAGGCACCTGTTTGTCTTGGTTTTCCAGCGACCTGGGCGAGATACAGTTTCGTGTCGAAGTCTTCCGGTTTGTACGTCGTGGAAGCTCGAATTTTGGCCCATGATGTTTGCATGAGCTCTTCGAGTGTTTCGCGCCAGGCGAATTCATGCGGAGAATCGACGAGCACGCCATCAACATCGAAAATCACAGCGGAAAACGGCATTTGGCGCACATAAAACCGGAGGGAAAATTCGCCAGTCGGAATGTTGGCGATTTTTATTGGCGGCGAACCGATCGTGTGCGGTCGCTTGCGAAAAAAATGGAGGTACGCGATAAAGTTGCGAAAAATCTTGCTTTCCGCGAAAAACAATGGCACGAGGGTTTCGTGGCCGACAAACCAACCGATTCCGGCCGTCGAGACAAGACGGCAAAACCCTCCAAAACCGTGGATCGCCCGAAATCCGAGCGATCCGTAGCGGTTGTTGCGACGCCTCCTCCCGAGGTGCAGCGGCAACCATTTTTCACGCCCAACGTTGTTTGGGCGCTCGTGGCCGGGCTTGCCGTAGGGTTCGCCGTGGGTCGCGAAGCGTATCGATTCGGCGGGTCGAATTCCGCGTCGACGCAAGCGGCGGCAGATTCGTCTGCGCAAGCTTTCATGGCGGCCGAATCGGCTCCATCGCGTGGATACACGAGCGAATCGCAATTCCCATCGGGTTGGGTGAAATCCACCGATGTGCCCAATTCTGAGACGCTTTTCGCGGGTCTCGATGCTGCGCAAAAGACCAAAGTCATGCAAGCATTGAACGAACGCGATTGCACGTGTGGTTGCTCGTTTGGTCGTTTGGGCACGTGTTTGCAAAAAGATCCGAATTGTCCGAACAGTCCAGCCATTGCAAAAATGGTGGCGGGTTTGGCGAAACAAGGCAAGACGCTCGACGAAATCGTCGCGGCCATTGACGAGAAGCAAAGCAGCAACAAGAAGCCGCAAGCTGCTCCCGAGGCGCCCAAGGGGCCACAATACATCGAACTGGCCGAATTCAATCTGCGCAAGGGGCCCAAGGACCCCAAAGTCACGATCGTCGAATTCAGCGACTTCCAATGACCGTTCTGCAAGAGGGTCGGTCCGACTCTCCAACAAATTGAAAAGCAGTACGGTAACGACGTGGCAGTTGTATTCAAACATCAACCATTGCCTTTCCACGACAAGGCGATGGGGGCGGCTATGGCAGTGCAAGCCGCGACTCGTCAAAAGAAGGGTTGGGAGATGCACGACAAGTGCTTCGAGAACAACACGGCTTTGACGCGCGACGACCTCGACAAGTATGCCAAAGAAATCGGACTCGACATGGCCAAATTCAAAAAGGACATGGACGATCCGCAGTTGAAGCAACAAGTCGAAGCCGATGCGAAAATTGCCAATAGCGTCGGTGCAAGTGGCACGCCCACGTTTTTCGTCAATGGGCGTATTCTCGTAGGAGCTCAACCCTTCGAAAAATTCCAAGAGCTCATCAACGAGGAAGTCAAGCAAGCCGATGCACTCATTGCAGCCGGCGTCCCCAAGAGCGAAATCTACAAAAAACGCGCGACTCAGTAATTCGCGAATTCGAGGGCGAGCGGCGTGAAGTCCGCTTGCCCTCGCATTGGATTGCATAACCTACCGCAATGCCGCATCAGCTCCAATTCGAGCATGTCGGCTCGTTGTCCAAGCTCGACAATGGCCGCTTGATGCTTGGCTTTGAGCTCTTCCATGGACCTGTCGGCAACCACGAGATTGTGGCGTAATTCTCGAATTTGTTGGTCGATTTCTGCGGCTGATTTCTCTTTTTCGATGGCTGCGGCTTCGACTTCGATTTCCGCGTGCCGGGCATCGTGCCACAAGTCGACGATGTCCGCGATTTCTCGATAAGCTTCGGCAAGTTCTCGATAAGGTTCCTGAAACCCGCATCGACCTTCCCACAATATGACTTTTTGGTGAGCGTCGCGAATTCGCGGCAAGAACGATTTTACGTTTTTCGATAGCGGCAAAACTCCCGCTCGTAACCCTCGGGCCTCTTCGCGTACTTTCGAGACCTGAATGGTCAATTCGTCCATCGACTTGCCTTGCTGAATTCGCCCGTCTTTCCATTCTCGATGCATGCGATCGAGCGACTTCTGCTCGGCAATCCCTTTTTCGCGCAATGCGGCCAACTCTGTGGCACACACTTTCATCACCCGAAGGGTCGCTTGAGATTCGGGCGGTAATGTCGTGCCGTGCACGGCTTGCAAGATATGTTCGACGATTTCTGCGCGTCGAATCCAGCGCTGCGTGGGCGCTGTACGATGCAGTCGACGCATCGGTTCTTCCGATATGCGTTCGGTTTCCGGTTCGATGCTGATGCCATGTTCGCGCGCAATGTCGTCCAGGACCGAAAGGACCTTGTGCGCATCGACGGGGCGCATGTCCGGGTTTTTCTCGAGCAAATCGAGAATGAGCCTTTCGAGTTTGGCAGGTAAATCGGGCATGTAATCGCGAAGCAATGGCGGAGGGTCGACCATGTGTTTGGTCAAGATTCCCGCTGGGCTTGGCGCATCAAAAGGCAGCGATTGCGTGAGCATCTCGAACATGATGACGCCCAAGGCATATAGATCGGCTGGCGGACCAGCATCGGCCGATGTTGCGCGTTCGGGAGCCATGTATTCAGGGGTGCCAAAAACTTCTCCGGCGCTCGTGAGCCGCACGTCTTGATTGCAGCGAGCAATTCCAAAATCGAGCAGCTTGACTTGGTCTCCGCGCATCAAGAAAACGTTTTCTGGCTTTAGATCGCGATGGACGACTTCGAAATCGTGGGCGCGAGCGAGCGCGCGCGTCATTTGCACGATGACCGGCAAGGCGCGTTCGAGCGGCGCTGGGCCGGCGGCAATCAGCTCGGACAAACTTTCGCCTTTGAGCAGCTCCATCACGAGAAACGGCGTGCCGTCTTGCGTGTCGCCCTGATCGAAAATTTCGATGATGTTTGGATGAGACAAACGCTGCGCATGCCGAGCTTCACGTCGAAAACGTTCTCGTGTGGTGTCATCGAGCGCCAAGTGTGGGTTCAGAATCTTGACCGCACACGCTTGATCGTTGAGCAAAATGCGCGCTCGATACACGGTGGCCATCCCGCCGACGCCGACGAGTTCGTCGAGTACATACTTTCCCGCGATGGTGCTTCCGAGCCATGGATCACGCAAACCGACGAGCGTGGAACCGTCGAGAAAGCACGTCGTGCTATCGGCGGGAAAACGAAGGTTGCATTGCGGACAGGACTTCATGCGGGCAGGGGCGTGACGCGATGCTGGGCTCTCGGATGTTGACCGGAATGTCGGAGTGAGCCCGCAAAGTTCTTTGTGGGTGCGAGGTTAGAGCAGTTCGCCAATACGTTGCAAGAAGCTGCCGCCAGAGAAGAGCGCGCGCAGACCTTTGCGGAACAAGCCATAGTTTTTGGCCGTGTAGGGGAATTGCAGAGGATCTTTTTCCCCCATCGCAATGCGCTCGACGCTGATGTGCTTCGGGTAGCACATTTCGCGCAAGCTCTCTTCGCCCATCGCGCGACCGAATCCGCTGGCTTTGATGCCACCAAACGGTGCATCCGGCGTTCCGCCGTTTGTCAGGACGTCATTGACGAGAACGGCGCCCGCGTTGATTCGTTCCGCAAGGCGTTGCGCTCG
>JBGAOI010000216.1:0-10258 GCA_044221885.1 Polyangium sp. (in: bacteria) | reverse complement strand
GATCTTGGGTTATCGCGCGCGAAGCGAACACGCATATCCGCCGGGCGCACATGCCCTGGCGATGCTGGCCGACGACGCCGCGACCTTGGAAGGCGCGGAAGAACTTGCGGCGCGTTTTTCCCAGTCGCTCGTCGGGTACGTCGCGTACGATGCCGCGCACGCGTTGCATGCGATCAAGCCTTGGCCGAATGAGGGTTTGCGCGCTCGTTTGATGTGCGATGCCACCGTGGCCGTGTTCGATCATGTAGCGCAAACCGTGACGATTGCGGGTCGATCGAAAGGCGCGGTGGAACGTTGTGCGTGGGAAATGACGCACGGTCCCGAGCTCGATGCGCTTCCCGCGCCAGATCCGACGCTTTTGCCCGAGTCTGTCGATCCAAACCTGAGCGACGACGCGTATGCAATGAAAGTGCAACGGGCCCAGGGGTACATTACGGACGGGGATTGTTTGCAAATCGTTTTGGCTCGAACGTTTACGGTGCCAATGCGTGATGCCGATCCGTTCGATGTGTATCGAGCAATGCGGGTCCTTTCGCCCTCGCCCTATTTGTGTTTCTTCGATTTTGCCGAGACACCTTTTGCCGAAGGACTTCAAATCGCGAGTGCGTCGCCTGAAACCTTGGTACGTATCGAGGGGCGAAAAATGACCGTGCGGCCCATTGCGGGCACACGTCGCCGTGGAACGAATGACGCGGAAGACGAGGTTTTGGCCAAAGAATTGCTCGAAGATCCCAAAGAACGGGCCGAACACATCATGCTCGTGGATTTGGCGCGAAATGACATTGGAAGTGTCGCCAAACCCGGCACGGTGCGCGTCGTTCGGGAAATGGGCGTGGAGAAGTTTTCCCACGTCATGCATTTGGTGAGCGAAGTCGAAGGCGAGATTGACGAGCCCCATACCTCGATTGACGCGCTCAAAGCGGCATTTCCTGCGGGAACATTAACCGGCGCACCCAAAGTGCGGGCCATGCAAATCATTCGGCAGCTCGAAGCGACGACACGGAACGTTTATGGCGGTGGGCTAGGTTATATTTTGCCAAACGGCACGGTGGACTTGGCCATTGCGATACGTACGGTTTTGGCGCGGCAAGGCGAATTCGAGGTAACGGCCGGGGCGGGAATCGTTGCCGGCAGTGATCCACAGAAAGAGGCGGACGAAACTCGAAATAAGGCTCGGGCCGCATTGGCAGCGATTCGCAGTGCGCATGACGCGGTCGAGCGTCGAGCGGCGCGGGAAGAGGCGAAGCGGAAGAAGCAGGAAGAAGAGGAGCGCAAGAAGGCGGAAGCGGCGGCCAAAACGGATGAAGTGGCCAAAACGGATGAAGTGGCCACGACAAACGAAGGGACGTAATCGATTCTGTTTGTCTCGGCCGAGTAACGAGTCTACTTCGCGGTCTTCTTGGCCGCAGCTTTTTTCGCCGGCGCGGCCGTCTTTGCAGCGGTTTTCGTCGAGCTTTTCTTTGTGGTTGCTTTGGCCGCCGATTCGCCGTCGCTCGTTTTCTTGGCCGCAGCCTTTGTGCTCTTTGATGCGCCAAACGTTGCTTGATACGCTTCGATGTATTTCTTGGCTGGAACGCGTTTGATCGCTTCGCCAATGACTTCCAGCGGAATGTCACTCAATTTCTTGAATCGCACACACGCTTTGCCCATATCGAGCTTTTTGCCCGTCTTGGCCCAAGCCGCTTCGAACCATTTTCGCTGTTCCTCGGAACCATACGTGCACATCAAGTAAAGGGACAAATGGTTTTTCTGGGACGCCATGCTCGCAAATGGAAGCGGCTGCTTCGGGTCGCAATGGTAACCCGGCGGAAATACGCGGTGCGGGACGTAATAGCCAATCATCCCGTATTGAATGCCTTCCTCATAGTCTTTGTCGAGATTAGCCAGGACGACCTTGCGTAGAGCTTCGAGTGTTTCGCGACGGTCTTGAGGAAGACTGTCCAGGTATTCTTGTACGGTTTTCGCAGCCATGTTCCAAAGTGTACTCGACGAACAAAGGCGCCGTAAAGAGTCAAGTAACTGCGTTTTCCTGGGCACCAAATCGAAGCTTCTTCTGGGCGTCTTCCCACTTCCATTCGTACTTCGAAGTACCGCTCAGAAAGGACTGTACAAGACCAACCAAAGGAATGCCCGGCGCAACGATTGGGAACTTCAATGTGGCGACAACGAGACCGACGTCGATGAGAATTCCAGCAATGAATCGACCATAGGGAAATGGTCTTTCGCGCAATTTACGCCATTGCAGGAGCATGAGCGGTCGAAAAACCAGAAGGGAAGCGCCAGGAATGAGCAAAGCAACCCAAGAATAAAACCATGCGCCAAGGGCCAGGATTCCGAAAAAAATACATCCAAAAAGAACCGTTTGGGTATGTTCCTGGCGATCGGCGGCAATCCCCGCAGGGTTTTTCGCATTGCATTCGGGACACGTGGCACGAAGCAATACCGAGCGCGCTTCTTGTTCGAGCAGCGATTGAGCTAATTCTTCTACCGGATCACCAGGTTTGTCTTGCCCGAGCTTGTTTTCCGTTTCGCGTGCGCGGCGCATGACCTCGCGCGAACGTTCAGGAATATGTTGGTAAGGATCGCCGAGGTCAGTGACTTCGACGGGACGCGTCTTTTGGCAAGCGGGGCAGGTGTAGGAAGTGTCAAGGGAAGGCATGGGTTTGTCTGAGATTGTACCGGATGTTCACCAAGCTGCGAAGGCTAACGAATGCCGCAATTTGGTCCCTTCCGCAAAATCATGGTACGCCGAACCTCGCGACGGGATGCCCATGCTCAAACCAAATGCCACGATCGCCGCCATTGCTCCTGCCGGAATTCCGAATTTGGAAGGCGTCGAAAAAGGAATCGCCCTCGTTGAAAGTTGGGGCTATCGCGTGATTCGTGCGCCGCACATTGCGGACAAACATCGTTTCACCGCTGGAACCATCGCTGCCCGCACGGAAGACCTCACTTGGGCCCTCGCCGCCGAAAATATCGACGCCGTGTGGCTCGTCCGCGGCGGTTATGGCTGTATGCAATGCTTGCCAGCATTGCCACTGCAATTGCCAGCCACGAGGCCCGTCATCGGCTGCTCCGATGCCACCGCGTTACTGGCATACCTAGACAAACTTCGCGGCGGGCCGCTCGTTCATGGACCCATGCTCGAAACGATCGCTACGCGTGTTGACGATGCGACGCGATCCCGCATCCGCGAATTGCTTGCTGGTGAAACGAATGCGCCCATTTCGGTGCGGCATTTTGTCGGGCCAAACCATCCCGTTTGTGGTCGCGTCGTCGGCGGAAATCTCTGCGTGCTGGCGAGTCTCGTCGGCACACCGTGGGCGCTTCAATGCAAAGACTCCATCGTGGTGCTCGAAGACATCACCGAAGCGCCTTATCGCATCGATCGATTGATCTCGCAGCTCCGCCTCAGTGGCGCGTTCGACGGCGCTCTCGCCATCGCACTTGGCGATTTCGTTCGCTGTGATCCGCCAGCAGGTGCCGATTATTCGCTCGACGACGTGCTTCGCGAAGCGCTCGAACCGCTTCGTATTCCCGTGTGGGCCGGTCTTCCCATGGCGCACGGTACGACCAATCTTGCGTGGCGCGTCGGAGTCACAGGCGAAATTGGAAGCGACGGGTTTGTCCAGAATCCAATGTCGTCGGCCGTGTGATCTTCGGGAAAAACGCCGTTCCGAAAATCAAACTACAAAATGCAAAACGTGGAGACAGCGCCTACGGCTGTCTCCACGCTCCGCTGGTTGCGGGGGCAGGATTTGAACCTACGACCTTCGGGTTATGAGCCCGACGAGCTACCAGACTGCTCCACCCCGCGTCACGTTTCGCACTCGAAAGTGGCGATGGCGAGCGGCAAACTACTCCCAACAGCGTAGGAGTCAAGCAGGTCTTGCACGGTTGATGAAGAAACCTCGTGAACCGCTATTTTTGTAGGGTTTTACTCACCGACAAGCCATGCCGGGACAAGCGGCGAGGGTTTGCCCGTTGAGATCACCCAAAGCTGATGAGCTGCACGCGTTGCGCCAATGTGCAGCAAATGCCGCGATTCGTCGTCTTCGGGATACGTCGACGCGTTCACGTCGATCAGCACGACGTAGTCGTACTCCAAACCTTTGACCTGACGAATCTCGGTCACTTCCACGCCAGGTCGAAACGCAAACTCGAACGAACGAATGCGTCGCAAGTTTGGAATTTCTGCCATCACGAGCGCTTCGTAATACGCGTCGGCTTGTTCCGGATGACGCGCAAGAATCGCGACCGTTGCTCGCGGTTCACGTGAAAACAAAGGACGCAAAGCTTCAGCCAAAAACGCAACAGCCGCGCCTTGGCTCGGGAACGGATGATGCTCGACCGGCGCTCCCGTGCGCGGTGCAACGGGTGGCGTGGGATCCGCAAGCGGTCCCAAGACGTGACGCGCGAACTGCAACACCTCACGCGTCGATCGATACGCGATGCGCAACGGTTCGATGTTCACGGAAGACAAACCCAGATCATCGAGCACGCGACTCCAATCGCGGAAGCCCGAATCCATGAACAAACGCTGCGCTGTGTCACCCGCGAGCGTCACGGATTTGCGTTCAGACACCACACCCATGAGGACGGCAAGATCGATCGGCGCCAAGTCCTGCGCCTCGTCGACGAACAAGTGCTCGTACACGAGCGGCATTTTGCCCTTCTTCAATTCGCCCTTGATGATTTGGTATGCCCTCAAAAGAAGTGCGTCGTCCTCTGGATCGAGCATCGCACGTTCGTCTTCATCGACAGGCCGATCATCCGCGCCCAAACGTTCTTCTTCACCCTCGTTTTCGATGGGTTCGTCCGCGAGTGCGGCCTTGCGCTCCGCTCGATCACCAGGATCACGGTCGAGCACTGCAGGACAACGATCAGCACACCAGCGCCATGCTTGACGCACTTTGTCGATGCCGAATTCAGGATCGTTTGCCGCGAGAAACGCCTTCTCGACGCGCTCTTTGTCCGTGAGCAAATCGGCCCAGAAATAGAGGATGCCGCGTGAGTCTTTGCGTGTGGTCGGATCATCGCGATACGCACGCGCTCGCTTCTCCAAGAGGCGCAACATCGCCGGATGCGTCTTGTATCGAGTCACCGCGCTCGGTGTGTTGTCTTCGATGGGCACCTCGAGCCACGGATACGCCTTGAGACGCGCGCTCTTGGCCCAATCGGCGAACGTCTCGATGACGACGTTGCCAATACCAAGCGCCGGAAGAATCTCGCTGATGTACGCACGAAGCGCTGGACTGCCAACGATGACGATCATCTTGTCGCCGGCAAACCTCGCGCGACTGTTGAACGAGAGAAACGCCATGCGGTGAATGCCAATCGTCGTTTTGCCGCTACCAGCTCCACCTTGAATGACGACGATTCCCGAGTCGGGACGCGAGATGAGTTCGAATTGTCGAGGATCGAGAAGTGCGGCGATTTCCGGCAAATGCCGATCTTCCTTCGCCGCGAAAGCCGCTCCCGTACCGAGCGATCCACGCATGTCTTCAGGACGCATCGCCGAACCTTGGCCACCCGCAAGTTCAACCGAGCGACTGTTCAACGTTCGCCAACCCGTTTGAGCTCGAACGAATACGCCTTGCGGTGACGAGATGCGAAAAAGTTCCCCTTCATCGATCGTCACGGTTCGTCGAAGTAGAACCTTGCCTTCGACTTCACGCTCGCCAAATGTCTCTTCGTACTCGGCGCCTTCTTCGTAACGGTAATAAAGCTGGCTGACTGGCGCATGACGCCAATCGACGATCCGCACGCCCGCTTTGGCATCGATGTGGGTGGTTCGTCCGATGAGAACGTCGCGATCTGGTTTGCCAGTCTCCTGAAGGCGGAGGTGACCGTCGTTCCATCTGTTGCATGAGCGCCGGAACATCCTCGAGACGCGCGACAGCAATTTCGTCTCGCAACGACAAGAGCTGTTCTTCGTAGTCGGACGTAGGTGGAGGCGCTGCAGGCTTGACTGTTGCGAGATGCGCACGCACGCGTTCGAGCAGCGCTTCTTCCTCGCGCGGAATGCGTTCCTGCGAGTTCGAACTGTCCGCTGGGGTGATGGGTTTGTCCGAGGTCGTGGGTGGACGTAGCGGTTGGGCAGTCGACGGCTTGTCGGTCACGGCGAATATGTAGGGCGAGCGATTGGAGTGTCGATGTTTCAACGCTGCGTCGGAGACATGGTTTGTCTTCGCAAACGCAACGCTGAAACGAGAGTCGTGCGTCTTGACTGATTCTTTCTGCGGACGCAAGGCGCTGTTTGGCTTGATGCGCCCAGCATCAGTGCGTGTTCCGGACGGGCTCGCAAAACCAAGCAACTGCGGTCGTGTCCGCGACGTGAGATCGTCGCACCCTCGTCACGCACAACGCGCTTCCGTGTATTCTCGCCGGCTCACGATGGACGCACGGGCGGCTATGAATGTTGATGACGACTTGCACGAGCTTATCTGCCGGTCACTCGTTCATCGACGTGCGTTGTGGTTACTCGTGTTGTCGACGTACCGCGTCGAGCTCACGATCGTTCTCGATCATGCCGCGCGGCGTGGTTACTCCGAGGACGATCGGGCTCTCGTGAATGACTTGGCGTGGCGTATCGCGGCTGTGGCGACGGAAGTCGAGTTGCCAACGATTCGCGCGGATGCGCTGTCGCTGCGTAACTACGCTCTGACCGCACCCGACACCGAGGTTGGTGAACGAACTGTGCTTCGCGCCGGGATCCAGCTCATCGATCGCATCCTGGAATTGGAGCGAAATCGGCAGAATGCGGAGCCATCGGCCGATGTGGTACGACCCAATTGAAATCGGCATGAATGCCAGCAGCGCAAATGCAACCAATCCATGGGATCGGTCATTGCTGTCATGTCTCGACGCGTGATGACCATTTGAGCACAAAATAATCGCCGAAGAACCGAACGCTGCGGCATCCAAGTGCAAGGCGACAGGACTTTTCTTTCAAACACCATGGACACCTGCGCGGTCATCACATCTCACGCACGTGCTGAACGAACACTGCAACGACGCGTTGTGGCGAGTGCGCCCATGCGAATCTCGTTTGCTGGAGGGGGCAGTGACTTGCCGCCCTTCATTGCCGGCATCCCAGGTCGCGTGGTCGGAAGCGCCATCGATCTTCGAGTTCGCGCGGTCGTCGAACCCTTCGATCGCGGTTGGGTTCGTCTTGAAGTACCCGTGGCCGAAGCGATCGCAACGAGGTCCGTTCACGACGCTCCATCAAGCGCGATGTCCTTTCGGTTGCTCGAAGCTGCCCTCGCGCACGTAGGTGTGACGGACGGCGTGCGTATGCGGATCGAGACGGACATTGCGCCCGGTGCTGGACTTGGGGGAAGTGCCGCGACGTCCGTTGCCGCGCTGTCGGCGCTGAAATGGGCGCTTGGCGAGACAGCAACGCCCGAAGCGATCGTTCGTGAAGCGACGACCATCGAACGCGAACGTTTGTCGCTCGTATGTGGTTCGCAAGATCAAGTGTTCGCCGCGTGTGGAGGTCTGCTCGACCTGTCTTTCGCCGAGTCTGGCTGGACAAACATGTCGCGTTTGGTACCCGAGCCGTCCTTTCTTCGCGCGTTTGAAAAAGGATTGCTCCTCATCGACACGCACGTTCGTCGTGTGTCGGGCGAAGTGCTCGAAAGGGTCGATGCTGGAGCTGCTCTTGCTTCGGTCGAAGCGCTCGTGACGTCAGCGGCTGATGCGGCTCGGGCGATCGAAGACGCGTCTCTCGAACACTTGCTCGACGCGATGCGCCGAAGTGCAGCAGCGAAGTTGCGGCGTGATCCTCGGGCGAGCGCGTTGGCAGTGGAGATCGGTCAACGACTCGATGGGCTTCCGATCGAAGTGATTCGCGCGTGCGGGGCAGGCAGTGGTGGGCATGTGCTCGTCTGGGCTGCCGAAGATCAACATGAAGCGATCGTGCGTGCACTTCATCCGGTCACGGTGCGTCGGCCCAAACTCGCGGCGCAGGGCGTATGCATCGAACGTGACTGAACGCGGTTCCGTTTGGTAAAACGCTTCAGGATTGTCTAGAAAAACGACACCTCGTTAGGCGGACGTCTTGAGCTTGCGTCGTCGTTCGTTTCGTGCGAGCGCCAGGTCGATCAATTTGGCGACGAGTTCTTTGGGTGGAATGCCGCTCGCTTCCCACATCTTGGGGTACATCGAGATCGACGTGAATCCAGGCAGCGTGTTGATCTCGTTCACATAAAGCGCGCCCCGTTTGTCCATGAAGAAGTCGACGCGCGCCAAACCGGATCCTTCGAGCGTGCGGAACGTTCGCAGCGCGAGCAGTTGTACCGCGCTGACTTCGGCGGGCGTCAGATCGGCAGGAATGCGTGTCGTCGCGCCGTTCTCGTCGATGTACTTCGCGGCGTACGAGTAAAACCCATCGGGATGATCGACGACGATCTCACCAGGGATGCTGGCGATCGGATCGTCGTCACCAAGCACCGAACATTCGATCTCGCGCACTCCTTCGATGCCCTGCTCGACGACGACTTTCGTGTCGTATGTGAACGCTTCATCGATCGCTGCACCCAGCGCGGCAAGATCTTTCACTTTCGTCACACCGACGGACGAACCCAAGTTTGCCGGCTTCACGAAGACCGGAAATGAAAGCGCAGAACAACGTTGAAGCGCGGCCTCTCGACCGCGTTGCCATTCGCTCATTCGTACGGTTTCGTAAGGAACGATCGGAATTTCGGCTTGAGCAAGCAGGCGCTTCATGACGTCCTTGTCCATTCCGACAGCGGAACCAAGCACGCCAGATCCGACATACGCCACACCCGCAAGTTCGAGCAGGCCTTGGATACAGCCGTCTTCGCCCATCGGTCCATGTAGGACAGGAAAAACCACGTCGATGGTTTCTGATGACGCACCCGTGATCGACAATGCGGCTGCGCCCTGATCACCCGGATGTGCTGGCAAAGAGACGGACGCTGCGGACTGTTCGAGTCTTGCAAGACGCGGATCGCGAGCGCCAGCCAGGAGCGCCGCTTCTTCTTGCAAGAGCCAACGCCCGTTCTTGTCGATGCCCACGAGCATCGGTTCGAAACGTTCGCGGTCGAGCGCCTGCACGACGTTACGCGCGGACAAAAGCGATATCTCGTGCTCAGCGGAACGACCACCGAACAACACGGCAACTCGGAGCTTTCGCGATGCGGACATGATGCGCGCACCCTAGCACCGCTCGGTTGCCAGACGAAAAACGTGGCAGGAGCTCGTCAGTCGTTCGCTGCGGCAAACGACTTGCGAACGGTCCCCGCATCGATGTGTTTGAGCACGTGCCCGTCGGCAAGTTCCACATCGAATGATGCCGCGCGACCGCGTTTCACCTCAACGCCACGCACGACAATGCGTGAGCCTTTGGCGAGCGAAACATCGCGCAGCTTTACGTCGGCCGTCGCGACGAGACGAGCACCGACCTCGAAGTCTCGCTCGGACTCGGATTCATCAGCCAATGGCGCAAAGTTTGACTGGCCAAACTCTCCGGCGAATGCGGGCACGGAGAAGGTCGCGACCAGAAGAGCGAGGCCCAACGAGGAACGAGTGCGCAGCAACATCGACAACAGAAATACTGCATCTCGCGACGTGTCGGTGATCTTGATTCGCGGAGGTAGCGTTGCGGAAAATTGCAGAAATAGTGTGATGCTCAGCCGATGCGTGGGCACCAGCCATCGAGCGCCTTTTCCACGAAATGCAGGCGATCTTGGCCCCAGAAGAGTTGATCCCCGACGAGGAAACTCGGCACCCCGCAAAGACCCAATCGTTCGGCTTCTTCTGTCGCCTCGCGCAAGGCTTGTCGGTATCGATCGTCCGCTGCGGCCTGGACAAACTCGGGTGCAAAGCCGCTGCATTCGAGGATATTTTTGAGCACGTCGTCGTTGGAGATGTCGCGATCATCGACCCAATAGGCGCGGTAAATGTTGCGAATGAGGTCGACCTTTTTGTCGTTTGGCGCAGCAAGCACGAGGCGCAGAGGCTTGACTGTATTCATGGGAAAACGCGTGGCGAAGTGGAAGGGGACGCCCCATGCGTCGGCCCAACGAAACAAATCGGCGCGGTAGAGGCGCGCTTTGGCATCGGGCATGGCGTGAAGAGGGACGTTTGGAGTGCCAATCGTCTTGAACAGAGCGCCGAGCAAGAACGGCTTGTAAATGACGACGGCGTCGTGTCGCGCAGCGACGGACTCGATTTGTGTCGAGGCGAGGTACGCAAAGGGGCTCGAGAAATCGAAGAAGAAGGAGACGGATTT
>JBGAOI010000215.1:0-10260 GCA_044221885.1 Polyangium sp. (in: bacteria) | reverse complement strand
GTCGCTAGTGGGTTGGTCGTTTCTTCCAGCGCGAGCGCGTTTTGCCCGTGTTATACGGCGTCGAGTTCGAACAACAACAACAATTGTGGCGTGGAAGCGGTTGCCGGAACGAACCCTTCGATTGCGGAATGGAATGCCATTTTCGACTTGGTTTCCCAGGGACCCAGCGCATGGGGCAACAAGGGTCCGAGCGTGAGCAACATCGGTCAAGGTTGCGACAAACCCGAAGCTTATCATGAGGTTCCAGCTCGATTCCCGTGCGAGCTTTTGAAAGGCATAGCAAAAGTCGAAACGGGCTGGAGACAATTCTGCGTACCGGACAATCCGAACGATCAGGTCGGCGGACCATCGCGGACCATCATTTCTTTCGATTGCGGATACGGAATCGGTCAAGTCACGAGCGGAATGCATGCGGGGGAAAACCCTTCTTTCGACCGCCAACGCGTGGCCGCGGATCCAACGTACAACTTGGCCACGGGTACACGCATTCTTGCCGGCAAATGGATTGCGACCAATTGCGTCGGTGACAATCAACCCACCGTCGTCGAGCATTGGTACACGGCGACGTGGGCGTACAATGGGCTTGCGTACGTCAACAATCCCAACAATCCGAATTATGGTGCCAATCGCGGCGTATGGAATCCTGCTGTCGGCGGCGGCGCTCCGTATCAGGAAAAAGTTTTTGGATTCATCGAACACACCAGCGGACAATGGGATCCCGTGGCCCTCGCCTACCCCAATCGCGGGGACATTGGCGGCGTATCCAATCCGCCGGACCTCCCCGAGCCGGATTGTTCGTCACCGACAAACTGCACGACCAAACGCCAAACACACGTGACGCAATGCCAATCGTCCATGGGTTCGTCCAGTTCATCGAGTTCGTCCAGTTCATCCTCGGCATCCAGTTCGAGTGGCATGGGTGGCATCGGTGGAATGAGCGGAACTGGAGGAATGGGTGGAACGGCGAGCGGAAGCGGCGGATCTTCTGTCGGAGGTGCAGGCGGAATGGCAACGGGTGGGTTTGGCGGGGCGAGTTCGTCCGGTGGAACGGCTGAAACCGGAGGCGGTGGAAGCGGCGGAGCGGGCGACATCCATGGTGTCTTGACGTGCGATTGCGAATTGTCTCGCCAAACGCAAGGTCCCTCGCCGATCACCGCGATGGGCATCGTGGGTATGCTTGGCCTGCTGGCCGCGCGCCGGCGCCGAGGTTAGTTCGTCGGTTTCACGAGTTGGTTCAATCGTAGTTGATCCACTCGAATTTCGCCCCCGTCCTCACTGACAACCGAGCGCTTTTTTCAACTCCAAGGTTCGTCGGGGCATTTCAACGCTCACGAGAAAGTCGGACAAACGCGTCCCCGCCCCCCCAAAAGCAGGACCGACATGCAGGAAGTTCGTCCCGGTATTTCCTGCATGGCATCCGTTGCAAGTTTGTAAAGAAAATTTATCCTGAAGTTCTGTGGATACGCCAGGTACGCTCCACTTGAACGTATTGGTCGGAACGGCAATACCTCCACCGGCAAACGGCGAGCCTTTGAACATCGTCGGCACTTTGTGCGTCCCAGTTTGAATCTTGGCCGCATTTTGCTGGACGTATTGCGCGAGCGCATTCGTGCCGTTCATTTCATTGGTCGGCGTCTGCGCGGGATGTGCCGGGTGAAACAAGCCGTCGGAGCCGATATGAAATTCGCGCAATTCCCAAATGGGTGGATGACCTGCATTAAAATCGAGGGCAATTTCGTTGGTGCGCAGTTGCTTCAAATTCGTTTCGTCGTCGTCGTCGTTTCCCTGTCCATTACCATATCCGCCTTGATTTCCAGGATGGTTTTGATGGTGCGTGAAATCATTGGTAATTTCTTCCAACTTTTGATTGTACGCGGCGCTGCCGACAGCGAGTTTTCCCAGCGCATGCCATTGGTTAGCCCACGTACGGGCATTTTTGTTGCCTTTCGCGGGCAAGCGAAATTCAGCAATGACGGTAAAAGGCATCATTTGCCCGGCACCATTCCGCACGCCAAAAATGAACCGCCCTTCGCCCGCAGCATCACCAATATTTCCCTGTTTACGCAAATCGGCACGATAAACAATGGCGAGCAAGTCGAACGGAGCGCGTGCCAAATCGTATGTTCCTGTCGTACTCTGGGCTTTCCAAGGCGCCAACACGACGTCTTGCATCCGCGGCCGAGCCTTGATGACAACACCGTCCACAACTTGATCTTGCAGCCATGATTCAACAAATGACTTGACAAACTGCTGCTCGTTGCGCGTGCCGGCAAGTGCTTTCATGATCCCACCAAAGGACCACGGACCGTTGTTTCGAGCTCGGGGGTCGCCAATGACGCCAAGGTCGGTGATCATCAATTCCTTGTCCCAAACAACGGAACAATCCTCGATTTTTTCTTCAACTTCCGCAGTGGGTTCGTCCTGCTCGACAACCAACGTCTCATCGCTGCAACCAGCAAGTACCAGTACGGGCACGATGCTCAGGATAAACCAATGGAACCGTCGGTTCATGACATACCTCGTTGATGGCGTGCCACAGAATCGAATGGCTCGATTGCCAGCCGATTCACGTGACGAACGCGCGAAATTCGAAGCTCCGCGCGCCGCAGACTCGCGCGATGCGAAGTAGCGGGCAGGGCGAGCCACAGAACGCCAATGTTATGAATGCGTGGGCCCGAATTGACCAGGCCTGGCGAAGGTTTGTCTGTCGGATTTGTTCTGATTCTTGCAGACGAACCATGAAACCCGGCATCTTGGGTCCGATGCGCGGGCTTCATGGCCTGCCGAATGACGCGGACGTACGTCGCGTCAAACGATATTCATTGCGGACAAACGGTTCCGTTCACGCAGATCGGGAAGTTCGATCCCGGATACGTGCAGCAGGTCGTCCCCACGCCGCATTGCGCGCACGGGCACGCATCGCAGCCAGGAGGTGCGACGTATCCACGGCATTGGCCATTGTTGCAAAGCTGATCTTGATTGCAAGTCTGCCCGCACTGACCGCAATTGAGCGGATCATTCTGCCGATCCTGGTTCGTCAAGCATGCACCATTGCATGATTGTGTTCCGTTTGGACAATTGGCAACGCATTGGCCGTTGTTGCAAACGGAATTGTTGTTGCACGCCATGCCGCAGGCGCCGCAATGTTCCCTATCCGCGGTGAGGTCCACGCAACCTGCTCCGGGACAATTCATGAGACCCGGGCGGCACACGCATTGACCCATGTTACAGAATTGCTCGTTCTGACATTGCGTGCCGCACATGCCGCAGTTGTTCGGATTGGAACCCGTATCGACGCAAGTCGAGAAGCCACCGCAATCGGTGCCGCCATTGCACATGCATTGACCTGCAACACACGCCGAGCCAAAAGGACACGGATTCATGCACGAGCCGCAGAATCGCGGATCCGTCATCGTATCGACGCAGACTTGCTGGCCATTTTGCCCCGTGCATACGGACTTGCCCTGGGCGCATTGGCACTGACCCGAAACGCACGTTTCACCGGGATCGCAATTTGTTTGGCAATTGCCACAATGCGCGGGATCCGAGGACAAATCTGCGCACGTATTGTTGCAAGCGACTTGACCTTGCGGACAAACGCAAGCGCCCGAAACGCAGGTCGCGTTGGCTGGACAATCATTGCCGCACATGCCGCAATTTTGCGGATCCTTCGAGAGATCCACGCATCCGATGTTGCCTTGTTGACAGAACACGGACCCCTGCGCGCATGCGCATTGCCCGGACACGCACATACCGTTGGCGCCACAATTGACGCCACATTGGCCGCAATTCTTCGGATCGTTCGACAAATCCGCGCACGTATTCGTGTTGTTGCAAGCCACGGTGTTTGCGGGACACATGCCGCATTGTCCGGACACACAGGCTTGTCCTGTCAAACAGGCTTTTTCACACATGCCGCAGTTGTTCGGATCCTTCGAAAGATCCGCACACCCGGACTGGCAGGTCACCTGTCCGGCCGCGCATACGCAATTGCCATTGACACATGACGCACCCGGGTTGCACGGTCCCATATTTCCACATTGACAAACCCCACCGACGCACGTGCCGTCGCCGCAACTCACGCCGCAAGATCCGCAATTCTTGCCATCGATCTGGGTATCGACGCACAGCCCTGAACAGGCCGCCAACGGGGCGTCGCAGACACCGCCACCACTACCGCCCGTTCCACCCGCACCGCCAGCTCCACCGGCTCCAGCCGACCCTCCCGTTTGGCCCACCGTAACAGGGTCGCCGCCGCAAGCCATCGGCACAGACGCCAGTCCGATTGCGCCAAGCACAACCACTGCCGCCGAAACGATCATCTTTCGATAAGCCATGTAACTTTTGCCCATGAAGTCCTCCATCTCTCGACACGACCACACCAAATCGTTGGTCCTCAAAGTGTCGTTGTCCTCTCCACGGAAGTTCGATCCTGCTCACTCGTTTCCGTCGAGATCCCCAGCATGCAGTTGTTCGGACGTTTGGGACAAGTTCGATTCCAAGATTCCGCTCAGCCCACACACCGCTCCGTTTCGTGGTGACGGATCGATACTTCCGTGCCTGTAGAGAATTTAGACCAGCCCGACGGCTCACGTTTTTCCTACCGTCACCCGCTCGAAGGCGCTACGCTGCGCGCGCGTGACGTCATCTCGACAATCCTTCGAAGCGGAACGAATTGGCGCTTGGGCGGGAGCCAGTGGGTTTGGCTGGGCCCCCTTTCCTGCCGATTCGTGGTTTCGCCATTGGGAACCCTACGACACGATTGCTCCGCCGGGTCACTATCTGCGCAGTGTTACGCGTACTTCGCCGCATGGCCCATATGTTTGCGTCGAACCTTGGTATGCGGCCGACATCGATTCCGAGCCGCTCGAGCGCACGGTTCTTGGTTATGCAACGCATCCGGGACTCATGCATCGCGCCGCGATGCGTGTGGGTGAACATTTTCTCACCCGCGTGGCTTTTATCGAAAGCGCTCCGCCGCCCAAAGTGACGGTTGGCGACGCACTTTGGGATCAACACGTCACGACATTCGCCGCGTCCGGGTCAGAAGCGGCGCGTGCGTTCCCACCACGATTACGCAATTTGCTTGCGAGCTGGGGATTTCAGGGACACCTAGAAATTCATCCGGGCGGGTTGGTCTTGTACATGGCGGGCTTGCGTCCGATTGTCGAACATTATCAACGTATGTTCGCCACGACGCGCGAAGTGCTGCACGCCATCGTCGGCTGATCAGCGCAACAAAGAACGCGCAATTTGCGAGATTTGAATCTCGTCCGTTCCGCCGTAGATCTGAAGCACTTTGGCGTCGCGACACAATTGCTCGACTTTGTATTCGGCCATGTAGCCATTACCGCCAAAAAGCTGCACCGCTTCGAGCGCCACATCCATGGCCGCTTGGGCACAATACAGTTTGCACGCGGATGCCTCGGCCAAGTCCATCCCTCGACCCCAGCCGGCAAGTTCGATCTGCCGGAAAACGAGGTTCTGGATGTTCGTCCGGGCCACCGCCATTTTGGCCAGCTTGAGCTGAATCAGTTGAAATTCGCCAATGGTGCGTCCAAATTGAACGCGCGTCTTGGCGTATTCCGTACACAATTCCAAACACCGCTCGACGATCCCGAGGGCCATGGGTGCCACGCCGGTACGTTCCGTGGCAAACGTGTCTTTGGCGCCTTCACGCGAGGGTTGTTCTTCGGTTTCTCCAAGCAAACGATCTTTCGGAACGCGCACGTCTTCCAGAAAAAGTTCGCCCGTGGGAGAAGCATGCAGACCCATTTTTCGCAGAGGTTTCGACCGCGTCAAACCTTTCATGTCGGCATCGAGAATAAACGTCAGGACCTTGCGTTGTTCGGGCGGATTGCCTTCATCGAGCTTGCAAATGAACACGATCGTGTCGGCATACGGGCCGTTCGTGATGAACGTTTTGTTGCCATTGAGCACGTATTCATCACCGTCGCGACGGGCGGTCGAACGCATCGAGCCAAACGCGTCGGATCCCGACCCGGGCTCGGTGATGGCCCATGCGCCAACTTTTTCGAGCGTCAAGAGCGGCGGGACAAACTTTTCTTTTTGCGCGATGGTGCCTTTTTTCTGAATCGCGCCCGCAGTAAGACCCACGGTTACCCCAAGGGCGGTGATCATACCTAGACTATGCCGTGAAATTTCAATCACGGGGATCATGCGCATGGCTGCGGAATCCGCCGCGTTTTGCGAAAAAGTTTCCCGAGGCCCTCGGTGCTTCGGAGCCTCGCCACGTTTTTCCCGCTCGAGCTCGGCGTAAAACTGCGCCTTGGCCATTTCGCCCGCTCCAAACGTATCCATGAACTTGCGCAGAATCTCGTACGGAGGCGTCTCGCCAAACTCGAGCTCCTCGCGTTTCGGAACAATCTCCGCCTCGACAAACCGTCGAATCATCTGCCGAATCTGAACGTGCTGCTCGCTCCACTCGAACATCGATCATCTCCCGAAATGCACTACGTGCGCCTGGTTGCGCCGCGAGTGTCGCATGAAAAACGGTTCTTGTGTGGGCAAACAACGAGCCTCGACACAGGATCTCAGGCGTGGTAACGCGAACACATCGTTCCCTGGAATGACCGCCGCGCACATTGGCAGGCCCTGCGCTCGCTCGATGCAACTCACAGCGTCGATCTGGCTCGGGCGATCGAGAACATGCGCCTAGCGCATCGCTTGGGTGATCTGCGACTTTCGTCACAATGGGGCCACCGTGCATCACAGATCGCGACACGAGCCGGGGCAAAACACGTCGCGGCGCTGGAAATCGAGCGGGCCAAACTGGCGCGAAGCGCAGGTCGAATCATGGCCTGCCGGCATCATGTGGCGCAGGCATTGCGGGCCAATCCGCTCGCTCCATCGATCCTTGAAGAAGCCGCCGATATCATGCAGCAATGGGGCGATCTGCCCCGAGCGATAGCCTGTTTGTCTCAGTTCAACGCGTCCGATCCGTCTGTCACACCAAACCTCAATCTTCTATTGCGGCGAGCTGTTTTGGCTGTCACCAGCGGACAAACCGACGAAGCACTGGGTTTGGCCGAGCAACTCTTCACCAACCCACGAACATCGGCCTCCATGCTCGTGGCAACGGGTAAGGTTTTTCGTTCATTATTGGACACGACCGCCGCGGAACATTGTTTTCTCGAGGCGCTCGCACGAGATCCTCACGAATCGTCAGCTCATGTCGCCCTCGCTCGGGTGCATCTGCATCGAGGGCAAACCCGCACCGCGGAAGCGCACGCCGAACGCGCGATTACCCTCGCCCCGAACGACCATCACGCACGCGTCGTACGAGCCTTGGTTCGTCTTGATCAACCTTCGTTTTCCCAGGTGGATCTCGAAACATTCGATGCGGCGGTGGAAGCTTTCCCCAAAGATGCGGAAATTCGAGGAGTACGCGCACAAGCTCGCCGCCGGCTTGGTCACGCGCGCGCCGCGCTCGAGGACTTGATCGCCGCCAAACACACGGGCAACGAGGCGCAGAATTTCCTTTTTGATTTGGAAATCGTCGCCATTGGACGGCAATTGAACGGTTCGGGGAATATCGAAGAGATGACGGCTTGGGTGAGGTCGGGACAAACGTCCTTTCCGAGCGACGTTGCACGGAAAACGTGGCTTCAACGCGCCGCAAATGTTTGTCAATCCCAGCTCGGCGCTCTCTTGTGGAAGCTGCCGGACGCTGGTCGCTTGGCCTTGGCGAATCGATTGCACGATCGATTTCTATGGGAAGAAGGCGAACTCGCGTCGCCGCAATCCCTTGATCTACGCCTTGTGGCGATGTTATGCCCAGACGAACTTCTTCGGGCGACATGTGGCAATCGTTCTACGCAACCCACGTACGTGGACCCACGCAGCGATCAGTTGTTGCCGCTGCGCTTGCGTCGTTCGAGTCGTCACGTGTCCAAGGCGACGCAATGGTTGCTGACGAGCATGACGGCAGACGAGGTATTGCAATCGTTTGCCGCGATCCTTCGCGAATATCCGCGCTCGCACCATCCGTACGCGTATCGCGGCGAGGTACTTTTGTGGCTTGGCCGATTTGAGGAAGCCGCCGGGGATTTTGCCCAAGGTCTCGCGATCAATGCCCAAGCGCGATGGATTCATATTGGCCTGGGGGCGGTGCACACGTTGAATGGCCAATTCGACGAGGCGATGAGAAGTTTTCAGCGAAGTGTGGATGTTGCGCCGCAATTCGTAGGTCCGACGCTTTATGCGTATCGGGGTGAAGCGTTACGTCGATCCGGACAAACGCGCGAAGCATTGCGCGATTTGCAAGTAGCTTGTCGTGACAATCCTTCGCGTATCGGGGGCTGGGTGAACCTTTGGCTGGCCGCAGATGATGCGGGAGATGAAGGTCAACGCAATGCGGCCATGGATGAGCTCAGGACACGTGCTCTCTTTCTTTTGGCCGACGGTGCCGAGGAAAGTTTGTCGCGATCTATCTACGAAATCGAGGATCGTTTGGACCAACGACGATTGCTGGAATACGTTCTGAACATGATGCGCGGGAATCGTTCGTCGAGCTGCGTGACCTATTTTACGCGGACGAACGAGCTGCGTGTGGCGCACGTGTGAAACATCGGTCAAGTGCAAAAATGTCCTTGACAGCAAGCCAAAGAGCTGTCTTCGTGCGCATACAGAGATTCGAGAAAGCGCACGAGAAGCGTGCAGGATTGCCGAAGATTGTCGAGGGGAACCATGTCATCAGCCAATTGGCCTGCGATTCGTGGTGAATTTGCGATTGTCGAGCGAACGGTCCCGGTGCTTGGTGGAGAAGAACGGCCGCTCGTGTATTTGGATCACGCGGCGACCACGCATGCTCCTCGCTCGGTCATCGCTGAGTATGTGAATTTTTTGGAACACGAGTATTCGAATGTGCACCGTGGAACGCATTTGTTGTCGCGACGCGCGACGGCGCGATTTGAAGAGGCGCACGAAAAAGTGGCCGAATTCATTGGCGCGGAACTCGAGCACGGAGCGATTTGTTTCGTCACGAATACAACGCAAGCGATTGATCTGGCGAGTCACGTGATGGCTCAGCTTCCCGGTCGAGTGCTGACGACGGAAATGGAGCATCATTCGAATGAATTGCCGCATCGCCGTCGTGGCGAGGTTGGTCGGGTGCGCATTGGTAGCGACGGTCTTTTGGATATGAATCATTTGGAGGAACTGCTTCGGGCCGAACCTGTCAAATTGGTGGCCGTAACAGGCGCGGCGAATGTCACGGGACTCATGCCCGACATACGCGCGCTCACGCGTATGGCGCATGCGCATGGGGCGCTCGTGTTGGTGGATGCGGCGCAGCTTTTGGCGCATCACCCGATTGACGTGCGTGGGTTTTTCGATCCGGAACACATTGACTTTTTGGCGGGTGCGGGACACAAGGCGTATGCGCCGTTTGGCGCAGGATTTTTGTATGGTCCGCGCAAACTCTTCGACGAAGCGCCGCCGTATTTGCCGGGCGGAGGAAATGCCGTGCGGGTCACGGAAAACAGCGTCGAATACCTTCCGGCCCCGGACAAACATCACGGAGGAACGCCAAATATCGCCGGAGTTGTGGGTTTGACGGAATCGCTGGCATTTTTGCGATCGATTGGACTCGACGAAATACGCCGGCACGAAGTGAAATTGATTCAGAAGGCGATTTCGGGCATGCAGGCTTTGGGAGGCATTACGATCTACGGCGCGCCCGATCCTGACAAACGGCTGGGGGTTATTTCGTTTAACGTGGAAGGAGTTTCGGAATTGATGACGGCGGCGGTGTTTTCAGAAGAAGGAGGCATTGCCGTGCGCAACGGTCGATTCTGCGCACATATCTATGTAGACAAACTCTTGCGCCTGCATCATGCTCATAAAAGCGGTGAGATTCCGGGCGGCGCGGCGCGAGCTTCGTTTGGAGTGTACAACGACGAATCCGATGTGGATCGATTTCTCGAACAATTGAAACAAATCCGGGACAAACGCTGGGTGGGACGCTACCAAATCAAAGGAGGCACGATGATGGCCGAATTCGCCAGCCGTTGTGCCGACCATTGGATGGAATCGGCGTAGCAGGCATTCATCGCGAACTTCCCCGAATTCGCAACAACGTCAAGGGAACCAACGTCCCCATTTGCGGCGCGAACGTTGCCATTCGGCGATCATAGACGTCGAGCGGCATTTCCACCTGCTTGACAACCTCCGCCGAGACACGTCCCCGCAATGCTCCACATGCGTCGCCCGCTGGATCCGTCGAACAAGCCAGGCCGT
>JBGAOI010000214.1:10049-10278 GCA_044221885.1 Polyangium sp. (in: bacteria) | reverse complement strand
GTCAATCACGGCATCGAGTATCTTCACCTTCGAGAACAACAGAATGACGAACCAATCACCAGTTGGCAACGTTGCGCCAAAACCCACGACGGATTGAATACCATATTTTTCGACAAACTCCTCTTGCGCTGGAATGTAGGGGCTACCTTTTGCCTCCGAAACGTGGAATACCTCGCACGTGCGCTGAACACCATCCATCACGGCTGCACGCTCAGCATCGAAAATCGGT
>JBGAOI010000214.1:0-10039 GCA_044221885.1 Polyangium sp. (in: bacteria) | reverse complement strand
CATTGGCAATGCCGCAATCGATGCCCGATCACGTAGCGGAATCGCCAAATGCCCCTGCGATTGCATTACGTCATTCCATGCAGGCTCGTCACCACGCGTTCCGAGCAACGTCAAGCAGGGCGTAGCCACCGGCAAATCAGAATGCCTTTTTTCGATGAATTGCCGACGCCGCGCGTCCAATCTCGATAGCGGATGCGTCGTGTAGAACCGAACCAGCGCCGATGCCCGCGTCGCTTGCTCATCGGTCGCAACAAGCACATGGTACAGGTGCGAGACGATCTCCTGTGCCGCCTCCTCCATACTTGTGGCCCTCGCTCCAATCCCCCGCATCGTCGACGAACATCGCACCAAATCCGCCAACGAAAATCTCAGCGCGCTCTGCATGAACCGTCTCCGCATCGCCAATGTCACACACCAATACGCCTTTGCAAAGCTCATTCTACGTGAGTGCGCTTGGCGAAATGGAACACGGCAGATCTCACACCGCACAACGGAAATTCGTCAAATTTCAGACGATCGTTTTCGATTCATTCGCATGTCGCCCCATCTTGAAGACACTTGCCAAAGTTGCACCGACAGTGAATCGTCTGTCCACTCGGCAATTGCGTTTCCCAACCTTGCGTCGAGCAATCCGAAAACGAACATCGCGTGGTAATCGTCTCACCATTGGGCAAGTTCGTCGACCAACCGTCTTTCAAACAATTCGAAAATGAACAACGCGTCGTCGCTTGCGATCCATCAGGAAACGTCGTCGTCCAGCCATCTTTCGCGCAGTCCGAAAAGGAACAACGCGTTTGCGCTTGGGATCCATCGGGAAATCGGGCCGTCCAGCCATCTTTGAAACAATTCGAAAATGAACAGCTCACGTCGACGTCGCCATCGGCAATTCGCTTCGTCCAGCCATCTTTCAGACAATTGCCAAATCGACACCGCCCCGATGCGAATACCGCTGCCGCAACATACCGATCCACCTTGGCTTGCACAGCTCGCGCTTTCTCGGCAACAATGGTTGCTTCGAGCGCCCGAACTTTTTCTTCCTCCAAGTGCAATGCAACTTCCATTCGTGAATTCGGCCAAACCAGTTTCTTTTCGTCGCCACCGGCACTATCGAGACACGTGCCCACAAAAGCGGAAACTTCTTCCGCGGGAACAAGCGGTCGTACGCGAGAACATACGGCCACGACCGAAGGGTCCGTATCTTCTCCTGGCGGCAACCCGGCCAGCACATCGAACAATTCGAGCGACGGCTTTTGTAGGATCGCTTTTTCAAGGTAATGGGCTGCATCTGTGTACAACCTGGCCATTTCAACCGTACCCTTTCGCGCCCGCTCCGTACGGCTTGCTTCGACGACCCGTTCGGCAAATGGTTTGGCTAGTTGAACCACGTCGTTCGTCTTGATAATTTCATCTCGCAATCGGGTCACATCGTCCCAAATGGCCCGTTCGCGCATTTCAATTTCAGCCGCACGTTGACGTCTTTCTTCCTCGCGCGCCGCTTGTTGCGCCGCACGCTGCCGTTCCCGCTCGATTCGACCATTGCTCGTCGGGCGATTGTCTTCATCTTCATCCGTGGACGTCGATACCCCTGGCGCGAGAAACGCCGAGCAACCAGACACGGCAAATAGAAGCAACCAACCCATCGAAGTAGGTTTGTCGCGTGATTGTTGCGCCAACCTTCGCGAGCGTTTGTTCATGACCCCTCCGGTTTCGGCCGTTCCGGAATGACACAAAATGCGCCTTCGCTGAATCCTTGCGCCGAAAGGTTGAATGGACGATTAAATCGCGCCCGAAAATTCTCCCACGCAATCGTGGCACAAATCTCCACCAATTGCGCTTCGTCGAATTGCTTGCGTAAAGCCTGGAACAACACCTCGTCGACATCTGCCGGGGTACGCGTCATGGCCACGGTCAAACGCAACACCAATTTTTCCTCAGCACCGAATTCGTCGCTCGTTTCGAAGTCCGGCAAAGCCATCAACTGCGCTTCGGTGATTCCGAGAGATCTGCCGACCGCAGATCCAATATCCATTCACCACGCGCAACCAATCAACGAACCGGCTTTGATGCTGGCCAGCGCTTTGAGGCGTTTGTCGACGCGACTTGCGCGCTCGAGACCCAATTCAAAATTTCCATACGCAAAAAGAACCCACGGATTATGCGCGTAAATCGTCATGGGCTCAGGCACGCGCCCCACTTTCCGGCGCGCCAAAAAGTACCCAATCCGCGCAAACCAGCCCGCACGTTCTGGCAAAACCCCATCCATCCTCGCCATGACCTTACTCCGTAATCGCTATTTGGTTGGGTTCCCCGAACAAAGCCATTCACATCCGCACGTCTCGAGACGATATCCTTTGTCATTGCACGCATCTTGAAATGCCGCACTCGCCGGAGGCGCAGAACAGTCATCTTGAGGTTTGGCGCAAGCTTTTGCATGCCCCTCGGCATCATACAGCATTTTTTCTGCCGCTTGCGGTTTGCCCATGCAATACATTTCGCAACCGCATTGCACCATGCGAAAACCAGCCAGCGAACAGCGCGCTCGTAAGTCCGGGTCGGATTTCGGCGCCGCACATTCCTTTTCCGGAGGCTCACACGTCTTGACCTCGCCGGCTCCGTTAAAAACGTTGACCTCGCGCACCTGGTTCGGCGCATGCACGTTGCCGCTCGGTGTCGCCCCCGTACCGGAAGCACCGCCGCACCCCAGAGCGCCCAGCACGAGCCATCCTGCAACTTTCTTCATTCCGAGAGAAAAGCGCGAAGACACAGAAACGTCAAGACTCGATTGTCACCGATTTCAATGGCTGCACAACGCCCATCTTCATGCTACGGCAAAGAACAGCTTCGAGCCCTGGTGCACATGCCGTCATTTTCCAACGCTTCTTCGTTCACCCCAAAACGGCAACCCTATTATTGCGAAGAAAACGCTTGGCATTTGTGCCAGGAAGCGATCTTCGGCCCTCGCCCCCGCCATGTCGTTTTTGTTTCCAATCACGAACGGGCCGTGCCCATGTGGAACCAACGTGCGGGACGCGGAAAACCCATCGTTTGGGATTACCACGTTATCGTCTTGGCGCTAGATCCCGTTGAAATTTGGGACGTCGATACCACCTTGGGACTGCCCGTGTCGCTTACGGATTATGTCGCGAACAGTTTTCACCCTGCGTTACCCGAACACTTTCAACCCCTCTTTCGTGTCGTCGCCGCGCACGAATTCATCGCCACCTTCGCCTCCGATCGTTCCCACATGAAACGCAAAGACGGATCATTTCGCAAACCTCCTCCGTCTTGGCCGATTATCGAAAAACCAGGCGTTAAATCGAATCTGATGCAGTTTGTAAATATGTCGGAGCCGTTTGTCGGGGACATCATGCCCCTCGATGAACTTCGCGTGAGGTTTGGCACGGCATAACCGTGACGGCACCGCGCGCACCTCATGTCCCCTCATTACAAACGTCGAAAATTCAGCTTGCGTTTACGCCGTCGCTGCTCAATCCTGAGCATATGCTTCACGCACGAACCTTAAAACGCTTGTTCCAAACCATTCTCGTCGCGGCCACCGTACCTGCTTGCACAGGCGTCGATCGCGCGCAATTCACCACCAACGCCTGTGAAGGCGCCAATGATCTCGCCGGTGTCACGCCCTCGACAGCCACCGACTTCATGGAGCTCCGACAAACCGATCCCTTTGGCGGCGATCCCACCAAAACCACCATCCTCGCCAGCCAAGGCATCCTTTGCGCCACCGCCTCCAGCAATACCTGCACCGATACCTTCAACGCCCTCATGGTCACCGACGGCTGGCCTCACTCCATGGGCGAGTTGGGCACGGCAAACCGGTTTCTCGTCTTCACCCGCGCCGACGAAGTCGGAACCATCACGACCCTTGCCGACCTACAAAAATTCGTCGCCCCCGTCGAAAATGCTCGCGATGCCGTATTTCTCGTCCGCAACGTTTTGTCCGACCATAACGTCATCTGCGACGAACTCAATTCCGCCAAAGTCGACGACGGTTTCAATCTCTTGACCACGAGCGGCTTTGCATGTGGCGCCGGATCACACCGCGACGAACACGTGGTACATGTCTCGACAGCCGGTGAAGTCACGGTACAAGAAACGGCCGTCGTGGAAGAAGGCGATCCGAATTGTGCCATTGGCAGGCGTCCCAACGGTTTGATCACCACGAGTTCGTCTCGCCAATCACGTACCGTGGGCAGCTTCTTCGCCAACGCCGCACGCCTCGAAGCCGCCTCCGTCCACGCCTTCGCACAGCTCGAAAATGAACTCCGCACCTATCGCGCTCCGCGCACGCTCATCCGCGACGCCCGTCGCGCTCGAAACGACGAGGTTCGACACGCCCGAATGACTCGCCGTCTCGCGAAGAAAAACGGTGGCCGTCCCCTCGCCGCGCGTATTCGTATCACCGAAATGAGGCCATTTTTCGAGTTTGTCAAGGAAAATGCCGTCGAAGGTTGCATTCGGGAAACGTTTGGAGCGCTCGTTGCCACGTATCAAGCGAAACATGCAACGGATATGCAAATTCAACGGGCAATGGAGGTGATTGCTCGCGACGAAACGCGCCATGCCTCGTTGTCCTGGCGAATTGCCCAATGGGTCGACGCAAAACTCAATGAGGACGAGAAAGCAGAAGTTCGCGCATTACAACGCGCCGAGCTCCAAAAAATGGCCAAGCTCTTAGCGCTGGAAAATACACCACTCGACGCGGCCGGTTTGCCCGGGCGAAACGCATCCTTGCGACTTCTCGCCGGCTTTTCCGCAACCCTCGGTCTAACCTGATTTCAGGCGCCTCGCCCCCAAAATCTCTGCTCGGAGTTCCACCTCGGTCACGCCGAACATTTCCCCCAATCGCGCAAACACGACGGCATGAATTCGCCCCGACCGCGGTTTTGCAACATCACGAACGAATGATTCTTCCAAGCCAAACCCAAATTCATTCGTAATGTTTCGCAAAAGAAACGCCATGCGTTCATCACCGATGTCCGGCGCTTTTGCCGTCCGCAGCTTGATCCACAAAGCCACACGCATGAGGCGATGATACGCCGCTATCCACGCCATCCACGGCGCGACTTCGTCACCGGCAAGCGTTTGTCCCAATTGCCTGCGCCGCTCTTCGATCACGTGCATCGGCAGCGTATCGAGCTCCCGCAAGGCTCCAGGAAATCGCTCCGCCAAACGTTTGAAGACCGATCTATCCGGAATCGTTTCGCCCCGCTCCCTCCCGCGGCGCAATCCTTCCAATTGGCTGTACTTCTCTTCGAGCGCCACCAATTCGTCCCGCGTCGGCACGCTCGGCATCATAACCATCCAAACGGGAAACTCGTCACGTCCGCAATGGTCTTTGTCGACAAACCAAGCGCCACCAAACGATCGACGCCCAATGCATTTCCTGCAGCCGGAGGCATACCTTCTTCCAACGCCGCCAGAAATCGTTCGTCCAATGGGTACACCGTTTTTCCCTGAACACGACGATGTTCCTGATCCCGCAAAAATCGCGCTCGCTGCTCGACCGCGTCCGTCAATTCCCCAAAGCCATTACAAACTTCGAGGCTCCCAACATACAGCTCGAATCGTTCCGCTACACGCGGATCCTTCGGCGACAAACGCGCCAAGGATGCAAAGGGCGCCGGATAGTCCGTCAGAAATACAGGGCGACCCAATATCGCCAACGCAGGTTCGACTTCATCCACCAAGACCCGGAAAAACCTGTCTTCATCGTCGTTCGCCCAGCCAATCGCTTCGTCCGTAGAAACGCCGGCGTACCGTTCAAACGCCTCGCCCACCGTCAGCCGCTCGAATGGCTGCTCGAGATCCACGCGCACGCCTTCCACTTCGACGTACGTTTTTCCCGACAATTGCGTGATCACGTGCCGCACGAGTTCTTCGGTGTCGTTCATGACCACATCGACGGGGGCAAACGCTCGATACCATTCCAGCATCAAAAATTCTGGATTGTGCCGGCCACCCACTTCGCCGCGTCGATAACAACGCGCAAGTTGATAACAACGAGGTATTCCTCCCGCGAGCAACCGTTTCATTTGATATTCGGGCGACGTGATCAACCAATGCGGACTGTCAGCGACACCGTACGCATCCAAATGCAAGTCGAGTCCCGGACAAGGCACCATGGACGGTGTATCCACTTCGACAAACCCGCGGCGATCGAAGAACGAACGCACCAGCGCAAACGCTCGCGCCCGCACCTGAAGAGCCCGACCCACGTCACGCCAAACGAGCCGTTCGGTTTCTCCAACTGCAACCTCCGCCGACGCACTGCGTGACACCTTGGGTTTGACCGGACGAAACCGCTCCAGCACGCGCCCGAGCACGAGTTTGCCTTGAACGAACGATGCTTCGAGAACGACGTGATCGCCCGGGGCAACGTCACCTTCGACCAACGTAAGTTCAAGCTGGACAAACGCGTCGGCGAGAACGATGTCTGGCGCCCGCACATCGAGCACGCGCCCGGCGACACGCACGACACCCGGCGCACCAACGAGAGACGCAAGATCACTCGGGGAAAACGGCGTCATACGGAACGAATCGTGTTGCTCGAAGTTTGTCGGCGTAACGATCACGTCCCGCCGCCAACACCACCCATGCCACCCATGCCACCCTTACCGCCGGCCCCGCCGGAACCACCCATGCCACCCATGCCGCCCGCACCGCCATCACCGCTCGAACTGCTGCTCGACGAAGAACTGCTGGCCAAATTGCCCGGGATACAAGCTGGGTTCGTGCTGTCTTTCGGTTTGCAGCAGATGTCGACCAACGTGTTGAGTTCGGCCTTTGAAACACACACGAGGCCCGATTCACAGTCCTCGTTGAGGTTGTCCACGCTGCACGCTTGGCCTTCCGCCTGATTCGAACACCCCACCACGTTGGCCACGAACACACACAGGACCGCGCCGACAAACGCCAACGTTACTCGCGAAATCTTGGTTTTTCTCTCTAGAATGTTCACGCCGGAGGCTCCGCCTTGTTCTGGGTGGTTGCGTTGTTTTTCGCGTCGATCGCGTCGACGAAAAGACTCATGTACTGCCCGGCACTCCATATCGAAAATCCGAGCGACGTGTATACGAGAAGTCGACCTACATGCACGAGATCCACTCGGCCAAAGTCGTAAATGCCAATCGAGAACGTGTACGGGTAGCCGATGAGCAAGCACGCGATGCCAATCATCTGCAGTGCGGTTTTCGTTTTTCCGTCATTACCCGCGGCAATCACCACGCCTTCGGTCGACGCAATCGATCGCAACGCCGTGATCGTGATCTCCCGCGAAATGAGCGCCACCACAGCCCACGCCGGAATGCGTCCCATGGGTACGAGCCACACGAGCGTCGCCGTCACGATGAGTTTGTCCGCGAGCGGATCGAGAAACTTACCGAGCACACTCACAAGACCCTGACGACGCGCAAGCCAGCCATCGAGCATGTCGGTCAGAGCCGCGAGTGCATACACGCCCGCAGCCCAAAAACAGTCCCGAGGACTTCCACGATCGAGCAGAACCAGCACGACCGGAATCATGAGAACCCGCAGAAACGTCAGAAGGTTCGGAACGTTGCGTGCGTCCTGCCAAAGCGTCTTGCGCCGCGCAGCCTTGAGCTTGCGGAGTGCAGCCCGTTCCGCTTTTGCTGATGCGTTACCGGTCACGGCGCGAAGGGTACACGATGATCGCCAAGTGAAAAGGGAGGCGCACACATTCTGGGTTCGGCACGTACGCCATTCGTCCCGAAAACCCGCCGATTTTCAGGACAAATGGTGATTTTTCAGAAGATGCACCAAAGTGCCCAGGACAGACACCTACCGCTGCAAACCCTACCTTCCCCGTCGGCTTGTCGGTACGCTCCGCCCATGCGGGAACGAATCGCAGAAACCAAAGGCGAAGTGTTCTGGACCGATCTGAAAGCCCACGCAGCACGCGACGCGATCATCATCGCCGACGAACACCTGGACCTCGTCGATGTTGGCATGGCTCTCGCGACCAACGATACGAAATCCGTCGAAGCGTGGATTCAATCCGGCAAGCTCAAAAAGCCTTCGACAGAAGACCTTTCACGCTGGTCTGTCACGACGAACCTCACGTTCACCTCGGTTGTCGTGCAGCCGTTTGTCTTGATCTACCGCCCGGAAATGCCTTCACTCAACTGATGTGCCAGGACGAACATCGCTTTCGTTGAAGGATTGTCGAAGCGTCACTTCACGCCCCGACATCGTCCGACTCAAAGCCCGCCGATCCATTCCTCGATGCAGTCGACCTCGACCTGCGTCAACGTACCGCCGATGGGCATCCTCGTGCCGCAAGGCGGCGAATCGCTGATCTTTTGGTAGAGCAAACTGTTCATGGGATTGGCCGGATCCGCCAACGTTGCGCCAGCGCATGCCGCCGAACCGGCTTTGCCGACGAGACGTGTCTCGACACCAGAAGACGCCAAGTCGAGCGTTCCGCCAGCAGCATGACACCCCGCCGTCCCGCACTTGGCCGCGAGCAAGCTAGGTACGTCCGGACAACCGCCGCCGCCCTGAAACATCTTTTTCTCTTCTTCCGTGAGCGTTCCGGGACAACCGGAGGCCACGACGATCCAGGACGCGATCGCAAAGAGTCCGATCGCAGATCGCAACAAGCGCACGTGATGCATGGTCTTCCTCATTCGACGTAAGCACCGGAGAGCCGAAGTCCGAGATATTGATCAAGCGCGCCACCGGCAACGTAGGCATCGCCGAGAACCGGATCGAAGTCCGAGAAAAACCGCGCATATTCGGCCGCCAAACGCAGCTCGAATCCCCCACCGAGCTTTGCGGCAAACCCGAGTTTGGCCGAGACGCCATGCACCTTGGCTCCGGTGAAGCGCTCGTAAACTTGACCCGAGGACAACGGTTCGATCCAGTCAAACCCAACCGAGATCGCCGTTCGTCCCAAGGGAAAACGCCCATCGGCTCCCGCTCGGATCGCGCTGTAGTCGACGTTCGGAATTTGCCCCGCAAGCTCGGGTGTTTCCGTGATGCTGAACGTGTGCGCGTAATATTGTCCCGACACACCGAAGACCGGCCCCGACGGACGCGAGATCGGAATGCGCACGCGCAAGCCCGCCGAGAAGCGCTGATACAAAGTATCGATCGGCGTGCCGGCGGCCGTCTTTGATTGGAGCCCAAACATTCTCGAGTACGACCCGATGAGACCCAAGTCGCGAAGAAACGGAATCGTCGTAAACGCCGCCGGATACACTTCGACAGCCGCATAAAACGCTGGCGCCGGAAACGCGTCGTAACGGCGCAAGTTGCTGGAAATCCCATCGGAGTACGAGAAGAAGCGCCCAACACCTTCAACGCCAGCTTCGACGGAGAAGATCGACGAACTCACCTCGTGACGAACACGCGCCGGTTTGTCACTCGAATCTTCAGGTTCTTCAGGCTTGTCGCCTCCAGAATTCGGCGGTGGTTTGTCATTCCCAGACCCCGACGAAGATGACGACGACGATGACGACTTCGGGGCGAATTGATCGAGCACGCCCGCAAGAGCGCTCTTCAGGGCGCTGCGCCGATCGTCTTCCGAACCTTCACGAGACACAGGTTCGTCAATCAGAATTTCGTCGCCTTCGGCGCTGAGCCACACAACGTACACCCGCCACTTGCCGGAAAATCGTTGGACGATTCCAACGACGATTCCATCGGCCCCGACTTCTTTCGCCGCTTTGCGCAGACGCGGAACCAACCCTTTGCGCGTCTTGTCTTGGGTCATCGCCGAACCCATCGGTTTCGACAAGCCAAACTTGCGCATCGCTGTCGTCGTATCGCCTTTGTCTGCAACCGTGACGCGATCCGACAGGACGGAAAGGATGTCCTCACGCGCTTCACCAGCAGAGTTGCCCTCGACATAGACCGCGAGCACCTTGCGCGATGCAGGTTCAGCAGCAGCCGACGACGGCGCCAACATCACGACACTTGTTACGACAGATGCCGCGATCTGCGCGATCAACGCAAAAACCGTTGCCGATCGCCGCATGGCAAAACGGGTCGCGCACTT
>JBGAOI010000213.1:0-10292 GCA_044221885.1 Polyangium sp. (in: bacteria) | reverse complement strand
GAGAACGCTAACATATTGAAATCACGTGGCGCGGGAGGAGGGTCGACAGGCTTCCCGAAAACCTTGGTTATTGAGAATGGAGGATGGAGGCAGTGCGCCTTGCGCTGGCCAACCATTCCCGTAGGCTTGGGGACGGACGGGGCTGGAATTGCCGATGGCGCGTCCGAGGGCGCGCGCCGCAGCCGTCCCGGAGGTCCGGTGATGCATCTGTGGTGTGGGCGGGGGCGTAGGCGAGTACAATGAGGTGGCGGCGAGGTGGCGGCCGCCAGGTTCCGCCATGGCGGTCGCTTTACCCGATTGGGAAGAGGACTGGGGATTTTTTCTGCGCAGGCTGGGACGAATGCCTCGAAATCTCGAAGCGACCGCCGCGTTAAGAAGAGCAGCTCCGTGACATCTCCTCGGCGATTCCAGACGAGGCAAAAAACTTGCGGTTATCGCGTCACCACGTTACACGAGTGTGGTTCTATTGCGCGCAACATTGAATCTGATTTCGAGGAGCAGAAGGCGTGTCCACTGAATTCGAGACGTTTGATGAATCGAGAAAGGGGCTCTCGTTATCACCCATACCCGTCTGGGTGATAGATATCGACACGTTGAATATCATTTGGGCGAATCATGCGGGACTGGTATTTTGGCAAGCGGAGAGTTTGGCTGAACTGACCCAACGTAACTTATCGGGTCGAATTCCCGCGAGCATAGTCATTCGGATGCAACATACAATCCGACGAATATGCGCCGGTGAAATCGTCGTCGAGGAATGGACATTTTATCCGAAGGGAAAGCCGATGGTTACGAATTTGCACCTGCAAGCGATTGTCATGCCGGACGGGCGTGTAGCGATGTTGAATCAGGCCGTCAAAATCGATGCCGAAGCCTCGCCGTCCGTTTTGCGCGCGTTGACCATGGTGCGTTTGTCCAAGACTCCGGTGTTGTTTGTGGATGCCCAGGGGCGAATCCTGGCTCAAAGCGCCGAATCCATTTGCGATTTTGGAGACACGACGTCGTGGCTCGATTGGCTTGGCGACGTGGATGTAGCCAATGCCATCCTCAAAGACGCCCTTTCCAACGAATTGGTCGAACGGGAAGTCGAAGTGCAAACGCTGCATGGCAAGCGAATACATAGCCTCCGTGCGCATAGTATTCGAGATCCGGTGACGGGCGATCTGGGGTTGCTCATCCAGCACCTCGATGTCACGGAGCGTCTGGCGGTCGAGCGGGTGGCTCGAGAGCAATTCGCCAAAATGGAAGAACAACGGCAAGAGATTCTGGCCTTGTCGACACCTTTTCTCGACGTTGGGGCTCAGACCCTTGCGTTGCCGTTGATTGGTCACATCGACGAGAAGCGGGCACAGGAGATCACGTCCCGGTTGCTCGAAATCGTCGCGAATCGCGGGATTGAGCAGGTTATTGTCGATATCACCGGCGTGGTGTCGGTCGAAACATCGAATTTGCTTTTTTTACGACGCCTGGTCGATGCCATTTCGCTTTTGGGTGCGCGACCGATCCTCAGTATCCGTCCTGCCAGCACCATTCTGGCCCGCTCCATCGCCGCGGCTTAAAGTTCGCCCACGATGCCGCGACGAACCACGACAGCCGAGTCCAAACCTCAGCAGCCCTCGACAAACCGACCGCGAAAGCCGCTACAGCCCCGCCCCACGGACGCCTTGAGTTTGCCTCGGCGCGCGACGTCAAGCACCGCGCCAAACGACACCGCCGCAAAAGTTTGCCGACGCCGTGCCGTCAAGACCAACCCATCCACGGTCGTCACCGACAACGTCGACAATTCTGTCCCGCCAACGCCGAAAGTCCGGCGCACTCGTAAAACCCCCAGCTCGTCCCCCGCAGAATCCGTGCAACCCAGTGCACCCGTAAAACCAATTCGCAAACGAGCATCAAACCCGAAGCGGGCGGTGCACACGGCTCCAAATGCTGTCGTCGAGCCGCTTCCGAGCGTCGGAATTCTCGAGCGTTTGCTGCCAGAACTTGGGGGCCAATTCGAGGGCCCGGTCGCGAGGCCAATCGGGCAAGAGAATCAAAACGTCGCGCAAATAAGCCCAAGGCTCGATTCCGTGCAGCTCGCAGGAAGCAATGAGCGAGACGGCAATGGCATTCCACTCGGCCCCGTCCTCACTGCCACAGAACAACCAGTTTTTCCTGCCAACTGCCTCACGCCTGAGCTCCAGCTCGGTCCGGTTGTTGTCGAGCCGCAATCGGCCATCCTCAACAAACCGAGTGAGCGGGACCCAATGATTGAGCGTGTAGGCAATGGCTTTGCCAATGGGACTCTTGGGCAATGCCGAGAGCTTCTCGACTTCGAGCCAAATACGAAATGTCTCGAGGATCGGCTCGGCCCGCTTTCGCCGCTCTTCCGTACGTGCACTCGGCGCCAAATCCCTTTTCTTGATATCGTTGTCAATCTCGTAGAGTTGTCCAATAAAACCAATCCCCGCGAGCGCCCGCTCTTTGTCGGAGGACAATGCCTCATAAAAACGACGGCGGCTATGCGCCCAACAGCCGACTTCCGTAACGTCTTCCTCTTCGTAAAGCCGCTCGTACACGCTGCTTGCATCGGCGAGCACGTAGCCTTTGTATCCGCGCAAAAACTCTTTTGGCCCATCTTGCACGTGTCGCGGTGTAAATCGGAAAAGCACGTGATCGCGGTCCGCAACCATCACCCAGAAATACCCACGCCGGCACCTTTCTTTGGCCTGCACGAGCACCCCAGTTGCGTCAATTGCAATGCAATGGGCATTTCGAGCGTCTTTCGCCATTGCTTCGACGATGTATTTGAGCAAGCTCGTCGACTCGTCGACCCAATTGCACATTGTCGACCTCGCGAGCGAAACACCATTGCGACCATAGATTTTTTCTTGTCGATGCAATGGCAAATGGTCGCCGTATTTGCTCATCAACACGTACGCAATGAGCCCCGGACCACCCATCGAACGCCGAAGCGGCGCTTCCGGTGCCGGCGCCGAAATAACGCCTCGCTCGGGCTCGCCTTTGAATGCGAATTTCGGCCGCACAATGCGCAAACGCACCATTGTCGCGGCCCGCCATTCGAGCGTTTCACTGACGTCTTCGCCAATGCGCACGAGCGATTCGGCCAATTCGCCAGAAACTTCGGGCGGCATGATCACAATTTCCTCAATGGGCAAATGCTCGGGAAGCTTTTGCCTACCGTGAGGCGTGTGTTTACGCTCATTGGCTTTCGGCGGATTTGCAGGCGGAGGAGCACCGTCGCCTTGCGAACCATTCGTATCAGATTGGTTTGGCAGGGATGATGCAGGCTCGCCAGTGCCGGCGGAATCTCGAATCGTCTGCACAACGGCGTCGAGCGCAAGCTGCGTTTGCGCCGGGTCGACTCGCTCGGCTTTTTGGCCGAAGAGGTGGCGACGCGTCCGCTCGAGCTCGATTTGCGCCAGCTCGTAGAGCTTGCGATATTCGTCGCGCTCGTGCGTTACGTGCTCAAGCTGCTTTTCCTGCTGGACGAATCGTTTTTCCAATTCGGCAAACGTCACGGGCGCGCACCATAATGGCGTCACGCCCGTTTGTCAAGGGAAAGTTTTACCTGGAAACGTTTTTCTAGGAACTGACGACGCGCACGCGCCGTTTGCCCGGGGGAAGGGCGATTCCTTCGAGAATCTTGGCCATTTCGGTGGCTTCGATGATGACGCTTTGCGCACCGGGCTCGACGGGTAGCGGAATGCGGAACGTCCCGCGCTCGAGGCGTTTGTACAGCATGCAGTAGCCGTTTTTGTCCCACCAAACGATTTTCATTTTATCGGCGGCCTTGTTGAAAAACATGAACAAGGCACCCGAGAGTGGGTCTTGGCGTAGGACTTCTTTGACGATTCCCGCGAGGCCATCGAATGACCGGCGCAAGTCGAAGCGCTCGGTGGCGACGAAAATCGCGGTACGTGCGGGAATCATTGCCACTCCTTGCGTAAAATCGCCACAACTTGGGCGACTTGTTGCATATCGCAGCCGCACGGAATGCTCACCATATCGCCGCCGGCAAGCACAACGTCGATGGTTGCGGACTCGACCACATCGTCTTTTGCGCTGTCGACGATTTCGAGTGGCAAAAACTTTGGCCGGACAATCTCGGTACCAGCTTCGGCCACTCCGTCGATCTTATTGAGTTTGCTGCTCCAAACGTGGAGCGTTTTGTAACTCTTGAGCCCTTTCGTTTCACAGAATTCGCGTGCGGTCAAACCGCTGTCACGCCATTCGGTGACGAGCTTCCTCCATTTGCGGATCGCTTGGGTCGATGGATGCTTGGTCTGCTGCGCCATGAAAAACCTCCGGCGGCGAAGATTGGCGACGAAGGGCGACAAGCGGAATCATGGGGAGGACCGAACGGATACCAATGCTCGTACGAGAACATTGCCACTCAATCCAAGCGGCCGGGCGAATTCCTCACGCAGTATTTCTCCAGGATGAATCGGACGCATTTGATGACGCATGAAACTGAACCTCCGTTGAAACCATCAGTGATAATCAACGATCTCGACGCCTTCGGGCCCCTCGTGTCAACGCTTCCTCAAATCCGAATAAATTGAATACTGGGTTCGACGAGGTCACTAATTTGGACAAACGTGGCGAGTTGCGTGACTGTGTCGGTGCCAGCGTCACAAACGTGTGACGGCCCAGGTCTAGGCACCTGAGGACAGTCGCCACCCTCGCTACTTCGATCATCCAAGGCCAAATTGCAAGCCAATGTTGAAATCAGCTCGCGCCGAAGTCGTGTACCAAGACCGCAATGGATGCGACGCTCCGTGGGTTTCTGTCGACCAGTGAATTCGTCGTTCATGGATGCCGCGCTTACCTGCTCGTTTCAAGGTTTGAGGAACCCGATGTCGGTTGCTCGAACAGGTCTGCGATCACCATGGGCTGAGTTCGTCGCACGAGGGCTGCGCGACGTTCGCTTCATGCATCAGGGTTGCATGCGCATGAACGGGGATTGCAGTGCGAGCGCCGTTCTGATAACTTGCGCGCCGTGTCGCAAGAAGACGGTGCGCGGCAGCCAGATAGTTCGAAGGCGCCTTCCGCGATTGCAATAGCGCAGAATGGCACCGATCCCGCGATCGCTCCGACCCAATCCCTGCCTGCACCGGCGAAAGACGGTAGCATCTCGAAGCGCCTGCAACGGCTGGATCTAGACCACCGACCGTCCTCTGTACCCCCCGCTCCAGCACCAGCTTCTCACGTCCTTACTGCGGGGGATGTCATTGGCCACTACCGCGTACTCGAGCATCTCGGCAGCGGAGGCATGGGCTACATCCATCGTGCCCGTGATGAACGACTCCAGCGCGATGTCGCGATCAAGCTCGCATTCGAGTCGCTCGATGCCGATTCAGATGGCCTGCTTCGTGAAGCCCGCGCGCTGGCCGCGTTGAATCACCCGAACGTCGTGACGGTGTACGAAGTCGGCGTTCATCAAGGCTGCGCGTACATCGTCATGGAGCTTTTGCGCGGCGAAACCTTACGCGCCCGGATCGATCGCGCTCTCCCCTCGCTCGTCGATGCTTTGTCATGGGCCTGCGACGTATTGCGAGGTTTGTCGGCGGCACACGATGCAGGGATGGTTCATCTCGACGTCAAACCGGAGAATGTTTTTCTCACGAAAGACGGCACGGCCAAACTGCTCGATTTCGGCGTCGCTCATCAAAAACGCACCGGGGTGCATCAAAACGAAAACATCGTCGGAACCGTTGCCTACATGGCGCCTGAACAACTGCTCGGTGAACCTCTCGATTTTCGGGCCGACATCTTTGCGTTCGGCATCGTGCTGCACGAGCTCGTTACGGGCAAACACCCATTCATGAAGCCGCAAATGTCCGCCACGATGGCGGCCTTGATGAATGGCAACTTCTTTCAGGACAACCTCGTCGCCGATCCAGAGGTCGAAGCCATCGTTCGCCGGTGCATGCAGCTCGAGCCGTCCGAACGACCGCAAAGCGCAGCGCAGGTGGTCGAAGAACTCGAACGCCTGCTTCGAGCGCGACGTCACGCCATTTCACGCAGCTCTCAAGTTTCATACGCGGAGACCGATCACGGCAACATCGCATTTCAATGCAGCGGCACCGCGCAAGGTCCGAACGTGCTGGTGGTGCCAGGCCTCTTGTCGCGTTTCGATGCGTGGGCACATGAGCCCGAAGGGGCCGCGTTTTTACGAGCGCTGACCGAGGCGGCGCAAATCGTCCTGTTCGATCACGCCGGTCTTGGTGCATCGGATCGAGTCCCTGGCGCTGCGCTGCCTTCGACGGATGACGAGATCGACCACCTTGATGCGGTGCTCGATGCTGCCGGAATGACGCGTGCCGTCTTGCTCGCGTTCGACACGGGAGCACCTCTTGCCGCGTTTTATGCAGCGGTGCGGCCCGAACGCGTTGCCGGCCTGGTGGTTTATGGAGGCGCTCCGAGTTACGCCGACAGCGATGCTCGCGGACGTTTGTCGGCTCGTGCCGAAGGCTGGGGCACCGACAAAAATGGGATGTTATGTGCTCCAAGTTTCGGCGCCGATCCCCGAATATCCAAGTGGATCGCGTCGTGGGAGCGCGTGACGGCGAGCCCCAAGATCGCTCGTTCGCGCATTGCCGTGATCGAGAGTACGGACATCACGCCCGTATTGCCGTTCATCACCTGTCCAACGCTCGTTCTACAAAGGCAAGACGATCGATTCTGTGCTCCGACGCAAAGCTTCCCGTTTGTCGAAGCGATCGCCGGCGCAGAGCACGTGCTCTTGTCGGGTACGGATCATCTTCCCTGCGCGGGGGCGCAAGACATCGTTCCGCATATCGTTCACTTTGCTCGTGCGTGTGTCGCGCGCTCTCCGTCGCTTGTGGACGACGGTGCATTGGGGACGTGGATACTGACGAACGCGCCAGTCGAAGCGATTCCTGCGTGCCTTCGACCACACGTTGAATTGGAACGAGACTCGTTGCGGCTGATACGAATTGATCGCCCCGGGCTTGCCAGACGTTTGCTTGCCGATCATTGGCCTCATGATGCCAAAGCCGTGATGTTGTGCATGAAGCGTGGAGCAGCCTCGGAGGATGTGTTTGTCGCAGCGCAACCATTGTTTCTTGAAACGGCTGTTGGTTCCGTTGCTGCGTCTGCGCTGGCGCAAAAGGTCATCGACGGGACGGTTCGCGTTGCTAGCGACAAACCATTACCGTCGGCCGAGCGCTCGTCGCTGATGGACGAGATGTCGACCGAAACGAATTCGCTGGCTCCTCCGTTGCTTGCTGGCGAGAATGCATCCGCGCAGGGATTGGCGTCAGGCGCTCGGCGATGGGCACTCGGATTCCTTTTGACGGCAGTGCTGAGCGTCTTTGTGTTCGGTTATCTCGAGTTTGGCAGAAAAATTCAAACACGAGCACATCCTGTAGGCTCTGCGCAAGAGGTCATGCCCGACGAGCGCCCGCCCGCTTTGTCGCGTGAATCGGATTCACCGGGCGCGATGGTGAAAGAGGGCGACAAGGAGCTGGAAAAAGCGCGGTCGACGACCCCGGAGCCACAACCGGTAGCCAGCTCGGTGGCCCCGCCCGATACATCGGCCTCGGCCATGGCCGCAAAGCATAGTCTGAGGACGAAACAGCGCACATCGCCTGCACCGGTGCAGATGCCGACGCAATCGTCACGACCGACGGGCACGTTGGAAATCAAGCTCGAGCGGTGATGACGGAGTGGATACCCATCCGTCGATGCGTCATCGAATTGGGATGACCGTCAAGGATAGGTGACGTTGATATTGGCCAAGAACGTGCGACCATTTTGAGGACTGAGACGCGAATAATACGTTTCGGTGATCGGCAAGTCGTAGCGTTGATTGGCGACGTTGTAAACGCCAAAGACATATCCGACGCCGAATCTCTTCACGTTGCCGGATACAGTCAGATCGGCGACGAAACTCGGCTTCGTGAGTTCGGCAGACTCATTGGTTTCGGTCGTGGGATTATCCGCGTAGGTCACGCGACGCGCGCCTTCCAACGTCACGCGAAGGCCAATCGACGCCAATTCCGGGACAATCGGCATGACGCCGCGTAGGCCTGCGAGATGTTCCGGCGCATTTTTGAGGCGTGGATTGTTCAGTAAATTCGGATATGCCACGACAAACGGATCGTCTGCGGTCAAACCAGAGAATTGCGGCCGCTGAAAACCATAAAACATACTGAGCATCCAACCTTGGCGCCAGTCGCGCCGCAACTCCACATCCACGCCGGGATTCACTGCGGGAGAACGACTATTTCGGAATTGCACGAAACCCGTGCCCGGCGTCGGGACACCCGTCGTGGAATCGATTTCGAACGACGTGATGATGTTATCCATGTGGCTGATGTGCCCCGAGACAAGCGCGGTCCAATTTTCGCGAAAACGCTGCGATATTTCGAGCTCGCCATTGATGATCGTCTCGGCTTGAAGACCTCCCCGGACATACGGGGGATCCTGCGAGCCCTTGGGATCTTCGGCCTGGATGAACGATGCCCCGCCGTCCCAATACAAACGCTCGAAGATACTCGGCCTGCGGAATGCATTGCCTCCCATGAGCTTGATGACGCCTCCCATCCAAGGTTTTAGGATGATCGCCCCACGGGCGACGAGTTGGGGCTCGAGCAAAGAAGAAAAATCGCCCCGTATGCCGGCCGAGATGCGGAGCCACTTCTTGATTCCCCAGTCGGTCAAACCGTATACGGCACCGGTCACGTAGCTCTGTTTGACGTCGAGATAGCTGTCGCCAACGATGTTGCCATTTTGGTCGTTGGCAATGGGCGGACACTGGTCATCATTGGCCGCGTAGTTCCCACACCCAATCATGTCTGCTTGCGGATTGTCTTGAACCTCGGCTCCAACAGTCACGCGCAAAGTCTTGTTTGGCGTGACAATCGCGCGGGCCTCGCCGCCAAACCATGTTCCCGCGTAATCCTCATCGATACCTTCTACCGGCGGCGCCTCGTAAACATAATGACCGTGGTAGGCATAATGATGCGCGTATGCGCGGGCCATGATCGACAAGAACTTCGAGATCTTTGGCTCCGCCCGAACCTCGGTCATGAAGCGTTGGTCTTCATAAAGCGCACGTGCGTCGTTGAAACGCATCGAATACGGGCCGGTGGGAGCATGCTGGGAACGCGAATGAAAAAACCATTGCGCCGTAATGGGACCATACCAGACACGGCCTGCGGTACCTATCGATCGAAAAGAATCGACCTGTTGGGCCGTTTCCTGCGTTCCAGGGGCTCGACGAGGTTCGATGTTGAGGTCGAAGCCGTCCGACCGTGCCCCCGACACGCTCGCCCACATGCCCGCCGTCTTCGCCTTGTTGAAGTTCAAGTAAAGCCCAGCACGAGCGCGAAGCGTGCCATTCTCGTACGTTCCTGCACTGACGTGGGCACTCGTTTCTTCGTCTTTGCCTCGGGGAACCAAATTCACCACGCCGCTCAATGCCCCCGTACCATAGACGAGCGAGCCGGGACCGCGTACGACCTCGATACGCTGCACATCATCGAGGTCGGCACGAGCATCGTTGCCAATGAACGACGCCGCGAGGATGTTGTCGTTCATGACCGTACCGTCCTGTAAAACCAAAAGGCGGTTGTTGTAATCGCGTGGATCGCCAAGACCACGAATGGCCGCCGACCAGTACACACGATCGTAGGAAAGCGCGATGCCCCGCGTCCCGCGAAGTGCCTCGGCGATCGTCGGGTATCCGAAAGCGCGCAGCTCCTGACGATTGATGATCGTGACCGACGACGGCGCGTCCTCGATATCTTCCACGAAGCGGGACGTGGCGGTGACTTGACGCAGGGCCAACAGCTTCAAATCCAAGAGCTCGGTCTGCTGGTTTGGCTTGACAATTACCTCGCGCTCGACCGGGGAGTACCCGCGCAACGTGACCCGAACTTTGCGTTTGCCCACGGCCACATTCTGAATGACTGCAGGCGTAAAACCGGCTGATTTGCCGTCAATTTCGACCACTGCATCGCGCTCGTCGGCTTGCACGACGAGCGATCCGGTGAGTGGCCTCATGAGCGCTGTGACTTTTACGGTCTCCTTCGCGACGACGTTGATTTGGCGTGGCACAGCAGTATAGCCATCGGACACGAAATGCAGGATATGCATGCCTGGAGGCGCCTTGAAGGTGCAGGGAGCATTGCATACGGGCGGCGCCGTCTCGTCATCGACATGAACGGAGGTGTTTGGCGCGCCTTCGACGTTGACGGAGACTGCGCCGACAATAGGCTCGAGCTTGAAAGGCAAGGCAATTTCATGGCCATTTTTGGCCT
>JBGAOI010000212.1:0-10294 GCA_044221885.1 Polyangium sp. (in: bacteria) | reverse complement strand
ATTCCGCTCCGTTGTTCCAATAAAGAATGCCGATCTCCCGGGACAAACGCACATCGAAGGTCCATGCCGGAGGAGCATCGAGCGCGCCAGCGCCGCACGTATTCGCATCTTGCTTCGCATCTACCGCGAAGACACCGATGAACTCTCCAGGACCATCTGGATCGTAAGGTTTGTCAAGGCACCCAGCGAGGGGCAAGAAAACAAAGGCCAAACAGAACCGAACAGAAGCACGCGAGAACAACATCGCGACGATGGTGGCGCATGTTCAACAAAAGAAAAACGGGCCGGAGGAAACTTCCTCCGACCCGCTCGGCCCAAACCCGGGGGCCTCTCGGTCAACTGCTCGAAACCTCCGGGTTAGTGCCACAGAAATCTTGCATGGTGACCATTCCTCCTCCGGCGTGCCGGCACCCCGTGCCAAATCGTACGACCGATCGGCGAAAGGGGGTGTTCGTGTGGGGGCATCGAATGCGTCTTGCGAAGCTCCGATGTCATTCACACCAGCGTCGAAGTGCTCTCCGACAGGACCAACCCCGGGTTTTCACCCCTCCGGTGCCAGCTCAAAGTATCATGCGAATACGGTCGCGCAAGGCGCACTCCGCCAGTGACCAAGATTCTCAATCGACGTCGACGTTGGAGGGATCAGGCGAGAAAACCTCGGACGCGGCCGGGCGAACGTCGTTCGCTGATGGTTGCTGCAACGATCGTTTGTGATGCGCGCAAATCGCCGCGAGGAACGACTTGGGGTGCACACCGCTGCGCACGATGCGACGTTTCTGCGTGGGCACCGTGGTCGATTCAACAACCAACATGGTCGGTGTTCCGCGCCCGAATGCAGCAATCGTTGCAACAGCAACGACCGCTGCGCCATCGGCTCGACGACGAATCGTGAGGGTCCTGCGCACCTGCACGTCGTCCTCGGACCACGCAGCAAGCCACGCGAACGTCGTGACGTCGGGACGAACGATGACGAGACGTGATGGCATGGGTAAACGCGGATCATGCGCAGCCGCAATCGCCTCACGAAACCCACTCACGAGCTGACAGAGCATTGGAGCGGCTGCCCCGTCGACTTCAAGCACGAATCCAAGCTGATCCTCTTTGCAGATCTCGAGCGAAGAGGACCAAGGCGATTTCCTATCCGTGAACACGGCCAGAAGATACACGACCCACGCGAGCGAACACGGGGAAATTTGGCTCATTTTGCCGGGATTCGACGCCACCGCACCGGACAAATATCGGACTGTCCACACAAGCGTGATCCGTCCCGCCACGAGGACTCAAATCTCAGGCGCCTGATGAACTAGGACTAGGCAATCGCCTGATGTCCGCCTAAGGTGCGCGCAGACGTTCGACCCACACTCGACGACGAGCCACGTACGTCATCGAGCAAGGTCGCACAGCCGCAGCGAATCGAATGAAGTACTCCCTCGCGCAGATCTTGGTGTTTTTCCCAGCGTGCTTCGTTTACGTCTATCTGCTCTGGTTCATCGATCAGACGCTGCATGGACGCAAGCAGGTCTGGTTCCGATACCTCGCCGCGATTGCAACGATTGCTCTCGTTGGAATCGGGGTTGGTCGTGTCGACAATCACGAGATCGCTGTGGACGTCGTGAAGATCGCCATTGCGCTCACGGCCACTGGGTGCGTCTTTTACGAACGATTTCGCGATATTCAGAAAAAGCCGATTGGCGAACGCTGGAAAAAGTTCGTTGGCGTGACGCTTGGTGTCGCCGCAATCGTAGCGTACTTCAATGGGTTTCATTCCCCATATCCCAAGTTTTTCCATCGTTGGGATCAATTTCACTATTACATGGGAGCCAAATACTTCAAAGAAATGGGGTATGATGGGCTCTACAAATGCGCACTCATTGCCACGGACGAATTGGGAACGATTTCCTACACGGAGGACGATGGCCGTTCTTACAAGGTCGATCTGTCCAAAGAGGCGCGTCATCCGGACCGTAAAATCCGCAATCTCGGCGGAGATAATTTGCTGAAGCCGGCAATGCAATTCCTCGATCATCCCGAGGAATGCAAAGCAACGTTTCCGGCAGCGCGCTGGGAAGCTTTCAAAGAAGACGTCAAGTTTTTCCGGGTCGTTTCTGGCAAGGGTTATTGGGACGACATGCTCAAGGACCACGGGTACAATCCGCCACCCGTGTGGACCATCATGGGGCGGTTTTTCTCGGAACTGCACCCGGCGACAGTTGCCTATTGCCAATTTTTGGCGTCGCTCGATTTGTTCTACACGCTCGGTATGTTTGCGATGTTGTGGTGGGCGTTTGGATGGCGAGTTTTCGCTGTCGGCGCCATCTTCTACGGCTGCGAACACACGGCAACGTCGTATTGGACGTTCGGCGCATTCTTGCGACAGGACTGGCTTTTCTTCCTCGTCGCTTCGGTTTGTCTGCTGCGCAAACAATATCCCAAACTCGCGGGCGCGGCGCTCGTGTACGCGGGGCTCTTGCGCATTTTCCCGGGCCTTCCCGTCGTTGGGCTTTTGGTGGTCGTCGGTTGGGCCATTTATCGCAAGCACAAGATGACGGGTGAGCAAATCCAAATGCTCATGGGTGGCACCGCCGCTGCCGCGGTGCTCATTCCGCTGTCCATTGCGGTTTCGGGGCCCAAGTCGTATATGGACTTCTACAAACACACGCTCGAAGTTCATGATCAAACGCCGCTCACGAACCACACGGGTTTGCGCGTGCTCATTGCGCACGATCTGCCCCGGCAAGCGATTGCGCAGGTTGCAGACTTCTTGGAATCCAATGCGGAGAAATTGCAGCAATCGGGCCAAATAAGCGAAGACAAGGCGCAGGCTTTCATCAAGGCCGTCCATAACGACGACGCCGCCAGCAAAGCCAGCGGACGCATGAAGTTCACGCGTAACAATACGTTGAAAGATCCATTCGAGATCTGGAAGCAAATGCGCAATGACCGGTACAAGAGGTTCCGGGCCATTGGTTATGCGTTGATTGCGTTTACCTTGGCGCTGAGTGTCTACATCCATCGGCGACTGAAATCGCTTTGGGTTGCTCAATGCCTCGGGCAAATCTGGATGATTCTGCTCGCCCAGCTCACGTGTTACTACTACTCCTTCATGATTTTGCTCGCGCCCCTCACGAAAGTGCGTCGCGATTTGGAGGCCCCCATTTTTGGTTTGGCGCTCCTCACGCAATTCATTTTCCGTAGCACGTACTACAACGACGACAAATACAACGCCCTGACGCTGGTGTCGCTCGTGTTTCTCTATGGAGTGTTTTTCGCCTTCATCCCCAAAGGCGACATTGAAAAACTCACCCAATGGTTCAACAAGAGCCAAGGGAACAAGACGTCACCAACCGCTGACGCCACTTGAATCGTACGGACATGCAGAATTCTCCTGAAAATGTTGGAAACGCCATTCCTTCGGACTCGGCGATGACAGACGCCCATCAAGGAACGGCGTCGAGCGTACCGGCGCGCGGTCCGACCGAAGAAAAGGCGCTGGGCGCATTTCGGAAGGTGCCGCGAACGGGCGTCATTTACGTGATGGGCGAAGCCGCAAAATACGGATATCGCTCAGGAACCGAGCCTGGTCCGGATGCGTGGTGCAATCTTGGTCAAGGTCAGCCCGAAACGGGAGCATTGCCTGGAGCACCAGCTCGTTGCGAAGCGGTGACGATTGCTGGCGACGATCAAGAATATGCACCCGTTGCCGGATTGTGGGAGCTTCGTGAAGCGATTGCTGATTTCTACAATCGCGAATACCGCCGAGGAATGCCGTCGAAATACAGTGCGGAAAACGTCTCCGTTTCCGGTGGTGGACGAGCTGCCCTGACCCGAGCTGCCGCGGCGCTGGGTCAGATCAATTTGGGGCATTTTTTGCCGGATTATACCGCTTACGAAGAATTGCTCGATGTCTTCCGGCTGTTTTCGCCCATTCCCATTTTGCTCGAAAGCGAACACGGTTATGCCTTTTCCGTGGGGAATTTGCGGCGTGAAATCCAAGGTCGAGGTCTTGGGGCGATTCTGATGTCGAACCCGTGCAATCCGACGGGTAAACACGTGCGTGGAGAAGAACTCGCGGCGTGGGTGAGGACCGCTCGAGAGCTCGACTGCACGATGCTTTTCGATGAATTCTATTCGCACTACATTTATGGCGTGGGTGGTCCCGCGCCGATGGAAAGTGCGGCGCGTTATGTCGAAGACGTCGATCAGGATCCGGTGGTCATTTTGGATGGTTTGACCAAGAATTGGCGTTATCCGGGCTGGCGCGTGACGTGGACCGTTGGACCAAAAGAAGTTATCGACGCCGTGGCCAGCGCGGGCAGTTTCCTCGATGGTGGTGGATCGAAACCCATGCAACGAGCGGCCGTGTCGCTCTTGGATTTGGAGCATGTGCGAGCCGAAAAGGCCGCCATTCAAAAGACATTCTCACGCAAACGCGACTTGATGCTGGAAGGGCTCAAGCGAATTGGCGTGGTTGTCGACGTCGCGCCTGAAGGCACATTTTATGTGTTCGGCTCGGTCGCGGATCTCCCTGCAGGCATGAACGATGGCCATTCGTTTTTCCGGGCCGCACTCGAACATCGCGTCATCGTGGTTCCCGGCGAGTTTTTCGACGTTAATCCAGGCAAACGTCGCGCGCATCGTCTTTCTCGTTTTCGCCATCACGTGCGATTTTCATTCGGTCCCTCGGAAGAATCCATTACCCGAGCGCTCGGACGGCTCGAGAAAATGGTCAAGGGCGGATAATATCCGTTTGGCCGGAACGATCCAACCAATCCGTCCCGCTTGAACCTGGATACACTGCGAAATTTTTGCAAAGGGTGCTTGACACGGGGCGTTGATTGGGCTGACATGCCGACCCATGTCGATTTCCAACACGTTTCGTCGCATTTCGGCGGTTACCGCGTTGTTTGTCGCGGCATCCCTGACACCTGCGTTGCCGGCGCAAGGCCAACCGGCCCCGAATGCATCGGCCGCAGCCCCGCTTGGTTCGGCGATGGCCGATCCGGAAATGCCGGTTGATATTCCACCCGAAGTGCTCGAAAAGCTGCGACAGATCGATAGCATCGATTGGAAACATGGCCCCACGACTGGGGATCTCAAGCACGCTACAATCAATGTTCCGGCTGGAGCGATGTTCGCGGACGGAGTTGGCACCCGCAAATACCTCGAACTGAACCACAATCCGACCAACGGGGATGAATTGGGCATGGTCGTAGCGGAAGACCATAGCTGGTTCGTCATTTTTGATTTTTCTGAAATTGGTTACGTCAAGGACGACGAAAAAGACGAAATCGACGCGGATGCCATTTTGAAATCGCTGCGTGAAGGCACGGAAGAAGCGAATAAGATTCGGCGCCAACGTGGGTGGGATTCAGTCTCGGTCGTTGGTTGGGCGTCGTCACCGCGGTACGAACCGACGACGCACAATTTGGAATGGGCCACCAAATTGCGTAATGACAAAACACGGGATGAAAGCATCAATCACGACATTCGACTTTTGGGTCGAGGCGGCGTCATGGAGGCAGGGCTCGTGGTCGGACCCGAAAATTATGCACAAATGCTTCCAAGCACGCGCAAGTTGCTGGAGGGTTTTTCCTTCAAAGACGGTCAACGATATTCGGAATTCAAGCCCGGGGACAAAGTTGCCGAAATCGGGCTGATTGGTCTCATGACGGGTGGAGCCGTCGCCGTGGCTGCCAAAACAGGTATTTTGGCGAAACTCGGCAAGGGCATCTTCAAGATTGGAGCATTGATTGTTGCCGGCGTGGGCGCCCTTTTCTCCAAGCTTTTCGGGCGTAAGAAAACGGACGTCGATTCCGAATCGAGCGATAGCTGAACGCCCACGGGAATGACCGACAGCGAAACGCTTTATCTCGTCCTCGTGGTGCTTTATCTGCTCGAAGGAGCGGCCTGGGTGCCACGCGGCAGCATTGCTTTGGTCGCACGCTCGGCGACATGGGCCTTGACGCGACTTCCCCATCGAACGATTGGCAATGCCCGAGGGGGCGCGGTATTGGGCTTTCCGTTTCTGTCCGAGGCCACGGTCTTCATTGTACCGCAATGGCCCGTGTCCATGTCCCCGCAAGGCATTCTGTTTTGGGTCGCCGAATCGATGGAGCTCGAAGAACGGGCCGCACACCCCGGCCATTTCTTTCGATTCGACACCATCCGCTCCATTGCCGCAGACGGTCGTTCCATTTCGATCAACAATGAGTTCATCACGGAAGTCGTCTCCCCTGGTCTCGCCGAGCAGATCGCTGAGATTGTACAATCGTTGCGAATTCTACCCGAAAATGACCGTACTCGAGCGATTGATGATTTCCTGGGCAAACGATTCGATGTAACTGCAACCAAAACGCGACTCGCCTCCTTTTACGAAAATACGTCGGGGCTACGCACTTCGAGCTTCATCTTGTGGCTGATCACTTTGGTCGTCATCCCGGCACTTGCCTTGCGTTACGGATTCGAACGAATATGGATTCTTGCCCTCGCCGTGATGTACACGTCCATGTGGATCACAACGATTTCGTGGGTCCGTTTGCATCGCCGATACTTCCCGCGTGAACGACTCGCTCGCTGGGGTTATGCTTTCATGTTGGCAATCGTGCCCATTAGCGCGATGCGGGCCCTTGATCTTCTGGCCAAACGATTGCTGCACGACGTGCACCCAGGAACGGCCGTCGCCGCCATGGTTCCAAAAGAACGCGCACGCCGCTTTTTGTCGTACCTCATGCGCGATGCGCGGCATCCGATGCATCCTACGAGTCCCGTCGAAGAGGCTGAGGTCCAAGCCACAGAAGCGTTCTACCGCAATGCAGTAGCCACACGAATGGCCGGCATGATACAAGCTCTTGGTTATCGTCCGGACGAACTTGCCGCCATTCCGGTCGCAACGGGGGACATTGAAGGTGAAATGGTTTGCCCGCGCTGTCATGCGCGGTATACAGCGGAAATGCGCGCGTGTGAAGATTGCGGGGGAATTGATTTGCAGGCAGCTCGAACAGCCGCCGGGGATGCTCAGGAAAAGGCGACTTGAATTGCCGCGAGGGCTTCTTGCGGCGTCAACGGGAGCCCGTCATCAACCGATGACTTGAGCGCTTTGAGGGTTTTGGCGAGAACGCTGAGGCCATTTGTATAATATGAATACCCGCTGTAGCCGCCCGCCATTAGAATGACTCGGCACATGTCGTTGACGCTCAAGCCCTCGGCCAGACCCCAATAGAAATGGATTGCGAGGAATTGCGCATTGCCTTGCGACGCCAAAATCGCAATGATGCTCCGTTCACGATCCGCACCATTGATGCCTGTCGTGGGTGGCTTTGGATGTGAGCTTGGGCCGTGCACATAGAGAGATTGCACGAAGCTGTCGAACGCATTTGCCCCGTCTGGATACATTGCTCCGTACGTCGCTTGAGGGTAGTTCGCAAGCCACGCAGGATCGGCTTGATATCCTTGCCGAATCAGTTGAATCTCGTGCGGCGTGAGAATGAGTTGCAGTTCACCAATCGGCGGGGGCGCTTGTACTTTCGGCATACAGATCTCCTGAATACACTGCGAGGCGCCATGACATTCGAAAACGTCCTGGTCATCACGCAGGGCGGCAGTAGGTACCACATCACGAAACGTGTGACGCACAATCGTACACGATCTTCGAAATATGTGGCGCACGTGCTTGTACGCCGCCGCGATCATGTCACGAGCGATGTCACAACGGAAGCGATACAAAGTCAGCGCGTGACAAAGAGGCCCAGGCGCCCGAGCAATCGGCCAACGGATCGAAATGCATCGGCGCGACCAAATTGCAGGATGTGGCCGCCGTGAAACGTTTCGAGCGGAGCACCAAAATGGTCCGACAAACGCCGCGCATGATCGACAGGGGTGATTTTGTCTCCAGCCGCCGCCAAAATGAGCACTCGATCGCCGTCAATTTTGGGATTTCGCGCAAAAGGACTCACCGCCCGATGAACCGCCTCGAGGCTCTCGTATTGTTGGGCTTGTTCTCGCTCTGAACCGACGAATCGCCCGGCACTTTTTGCAATATCCGCAATCGATGCCAAGGGAATGATTGGAATCGCAAACGCCAGCGTTTCGTCGAGTGTCGCGAGCAGGCTCGTCGTATACCCGCCCAAACTCATGCCCATGACGCCAATCGATTGCGCGCCCCGTCCGCGCAAATAAGCCGCTAGCGTGCGCAAGTCATGAATGGCCTGGCGAAACCCTTCATTTGTAATGCGAGGATCCCCGCCAGGAAATTTGGGCGACTGTTCGTCCGTTCGTACCGCATGAAATGGCAATACAAAGAGTGCCACATCGAGTCCCCGTTCGAACAACCATTGCACAGGCCATATACGTTCTTCCAGGGGATATTGACCGCAAAGATACCCGTGAATGAGAATCACCACCGGACGCGAAGGATTCTCATGTAGAAACAGTCGAGCAGCACCGCGCGAATTTTTGGGGTGCGCGAGGTACTTTTCCCGGATCGATTCGCAAACAATCTCGAATTCACTCGGCCACGTGATATCCACGACTTTGCCGGGGCCTGGTCCGTAAATCGTGCGCACAGGCGCGACCTTCGGCGAAATCTGGCGCTGTTCCGGGAAGAACCCCGAATCGTTCGCGTAATGTTCGGGGCGATCATACACTTCTTGCAACTCGGACAAACGCGCCACTCGTTCGTCATGCCCCAACGCCTCGGGATCACCTCCACGCAAACGCGGACGGCGCAACAACACGGCCGAACCAATGGCGGAATCAACGGTGGATGCGGCGGAGGTAAGAAGTGTGCGTAACAAGGGAGCCTCGAAACATTGTCACCGATTTGCCCCCGAAACGCAAGGTCTCGCATCGAAGCGCGTTGTCGCAAAGCATGTGGCGACGGATTGGAAAACACTTTTTTTGCTGCTAAGGTCTCGGCGCCGAGCCCCACGAAGTCGGGGTTCGTGAGGAGCGCACGATGGGAAAGTTCACGGTCACGCATGAAATCAACTGCAACGTCGAAACCTTCTGGAAGGTGTTCTTCGATAAGGACTTCAATATGAAGCTCTACAAAGAGCACCTTGGATTTCCAGAGTTCACGATTGTCGACCAGAAAGAGACCGACACGAACATCGTACGTAAAGTAACGGGAACACCCAAAATGGACGTTCCTGGTCCCGTGGCGAAGTTGCTCGGATCCAATTTCCGCTACACCGAGGAAGGCAAATTCGACAGAGGGACGCAAATCTGGACATGGAAAATGATCCCCAGCACGCAAGCTGATAAATTGCGGAATGAAGGTACGCTACGGATTACCGCAATTGGTGATTCGAAAGTTCGGCGCTCTGCGGACATCGTTGTCGAGGCAAAAATCTTCGGCGTCGGAGGGCTCATTGAAAGTAGCTCGGAAAAACAGCTCCGAGATGGTTGGGACAAGAGCGCCGTTTATATGAACCAATGGATCAAGACCCATCCCTGATCGTATTTCCGCGCCAAACTCGACCCCATGTGCGCACGCCCCTGACTTTGGCGCACACGCCCACGCGCTCGCAATAACGCGCCCAGATCCTAGATCTTTGCCCCAAATACGGAATCCAAGCGGCAGACGTTCCACTGCACGCTCAAACGCGAGCCACGCAATGATCAGGTATTGCCACACGTGCGATACGAATGCCCCGGCGTCGCGCTAGACGAGCATTCCCGCGCGTGATATCGTTGCTTACAGCTCGCGCATTCATGCGGGAGCGGCTTCTTGGTCCTTCGCGCATTCCTGCGCAATCACATTCGTTTCGCGGAGCCCCTATGGTTTACGAGCGCATGATCCAAAGCGTAATGTTGCTTTTCTTCGCGGGCATGACGTTTGCCGCCTGCGGAGCCGACGTTCCGAATACGCCGCAAGACAAATACTGCTCGGCAAAGTGCGCTTGCAACAAATGCACGCCGACCGAGAGCACCACTTGCCTCGACGATATCATCAATCTTGGCGACGAAGCCAAAGCGGCCGATTGCAAAGACCCCTACGAAACATACCTCTCATGCCTCAATCTCGACGGCGCATGCACGGACGGGGATTTCGATGAATCTGCATGTTTTAATGAAGAAACCGACCTGAATTCATGCATGCGACCTCCACCGGCTTGTGCAACGAGCAACGACGGCGTTTGCAATGAACCCGGAGTCGGTGACGGAACATGTACCGCAGGCTCGGACACCGCTGATTGCAAGTCGCTTGTTTGCGCCACCGCCAATGACGGCGTTTGTAATGAGCCGGGTATTGGCGACGGAACGTGCGCAATGGGCACGGATGCCATGGATTGTA
>JBGAOI010000211.1:0-10296 GCA_044221885.1 Polyangium sp. (in: bacteria) | reverse complement strand
GACAAACCCGTGGACAAACCTGTGGACAAGGCCGCCCCAGCGCCAGCTCCGGCCCCAGCTCCCGCACCGCCGCCTGCGGACACCAAACCCGCAGACAAGGCCGCTCCGGCACCAGCTCCTGCCCCTGCGCCCGCTCCGAAAGCGCCGCCGAAGAGCGACGATTACGAGTGATCGCAACCACCGCGTGGCCCTCGCTCCCACGAGCACAGGGCCGCGCGGACGTCCTCTTCCCACCTGCACATTCCCCCCGACAAACTTTCACCGCACAAGTACGCGTACATTCGCGATATCGTGCCTGTGCGCGCGTTGATGACGCATGCACACGTGCACGCGCGACGAGACCACGACAAAACGAAAAACCCCTCGCGTCATCTTGCGAAGGGTTCGTCCGTAAATCTCGACAGTGTTGATCTGGTGGGCGCAACAGGATTTGAACCTGTGACTTCATCCGTGTGAAGGATGCACTCTACCGCTGAGTTATGCGCCCGCTGCTGCGGAGATTCAACGAGTCACAATGCGTCCCGTCGAATCGCAGGAGCATCACTACCGCAGCCCGCGAGACTCGACAAGTGTTTTGCGTGGGGTTTGTCTCGACTCAACCGACGGCACGACGTGCGCGCTGAATCGCTTCAATTCCGGCGCTGATGTCGTCTTCTGAACAGGCGTAGGAAAAACGCAGATAACCAGGTGCGCCAAACGGCGTGCCGGCAACCGATGCCACATGAGCATCGTTCATGAGCCACAACGCCACATCGAGATCGCTTTGCGCCGAGCCTCCGCGGAACGGAACGCCATAGAGACCGCGAACATCAGCGAAAGCGTAAAACGCGCCCTCGGGCATGCGACACGACACACCCGGAATGCTTCGCAAGCCCTCCACCATGAGGTTCCTGCGACGCTCGAACGTCTCGCGCATGGCATGCACTTCATCGCGAGGACCAACGAGCGCTGCTGCTGCTGCCGCTTGCGACACTGCCGTCGCGTTGGACGTGCTTTGCCCCTGCACGACATCGAGCACCCTGGCCAACGCAGAAGGCGCGATGCTCCAACCAATTCGCCAACCGGTCATCGCGTATGTCTTGCTGACACCACAAACGACAATCGTACGATCTCGTAAGTCCGGGGCGAGCGCGGGAACAGAAACGTAGTGAAACCCGTCGTAAACGAGCTCGCTGTAGATCTCGTCGACGATGAGCCACAGGTCATGGCGACGCACGACATCGAGCAACGGTTCGAGTTGTTCTTTCGTGTAAGCAGAGCCGGTCGGATTGGAAGGACTACACAAAATGAGCGCCTTCGTTCGCGACGTGATCGCCCGTTCGAGGGTCGCGGCATCCAAACGGAAACCATCTTCTTCACGCGTCTGAAGAATCACAGGGTTTGCCCCGACAATCCTCGCTTGCTCGGGGTAGCTGACCCAATAAGGAGCCGGAATGATGACTTCATCACCGGGATCGTAGAGAGCGAGCGCCAAGTTGAAGAGCACATGTTTGGCTCCGCATGAGACGGTGACTTGGTCAGGCGAAACCGAGTATCCGCGGTCGCGTTCCGTTGCTGCACAAATGGCTTGTCGCAACGCAATCGTGCCGGACACAGGCGTGTAGTGCGATGCGCCCGCTGCGATCGCGACAGCGGCCGCTTCACGAATGAAGCGAGGCGTTTCGAAATCCGGTTCGCCCACGCTGAACGGAAAAACCTTGTGCCCTTGACTGCGTATGCGAGCAGCTTCCGCGGCCACGGCAAGTGTCGCGCTCGGAGCTACGGTGGAGAGACGATCTGCGAAATTTCGAGGCATGTCGCCACCCAATCGGCCCGGTCGAGCACCGGCTACCAACGGCAATGTTGCAGGTTCTCGCGCGTCAATTTGAGTACGTTCAACGGCCCAGCGATGCAAGCACGTTGGTCAATCAAACTCGAACTGCCGCGTTCGTCCGCACGAAGATCATCTCGGACAACCGCGAGTCCGTGGAGACCGCGCGTGTTCGAAATCCAAAACGTTCGTAAAATCCTTGGGCATCTCGCGTGTGTAGCAAAACGCGATCAACACCCCGAACAGCAGGATGGTCGAGCAAGAGTCGTACGACTGCCGTGCCCAAGCCACGCCGATGCCGTTCGTCCGAGACAATCACATCGTACAGCCAAGCGAGCTTCGCCCCGTCGCTCATCGCTCGTGCAATCGCCACGAGTTTTCCATGTTCGTCACGAGCACCGACCCACGCCGTTGAACCGAGCAGACTCTGACGAATCGTTTCCGGTCTCGTGGCTTCTTGCCAGTACGTCGGACGCAACAACGCCGTTGCTTCATCCGCATCGCGCTCGCCCAACGAACAGAAGAGCTGCACGCCTTCAGGCCCCTGGAGAAACGTCGGACGAGGCACTTTGGGATTGGCACTCAAGACGAGTTCCACAGCTCGAGCATCCCCGGACAAACCTCGCTTCCACAAGAGTTCAGCGATGCGCGTGACCTCAGCGGGCGTACGGTTTTGTCCGAGTTTGGCTTTGCCATCGATGTCATCGCAACGGACGCCCAGGACGAGGATTCCCTCGATCGCTTTCCGGTAGAGCGGATGCTCTGACGAGATCGGAACGTGCCCTCCTTCGGGTTGGTACTTCTTCATCAGTTGCGCAAGCATCTCCGCCTTCACGGGTGCGTCATCGATGCGCGTGATGGTGCCGTGCAGTTGTACGCTCCGGTAAAACGTCGTCGCCGGACATGCGCGTTCCGGATCGACAAAGTAGCTAGGGATCGATGCGATCATTTCTTCGGCGCTCACGACCGCACGTCGACCGATGACGTCCATCTTTTCGCCAGCGGGTGCGCCATGAAAGAGGAGCCATCCGTCGACGACGACGCCGTGTACGACGCGTAAAACAGGCTCGCCATCTTCCGTCGAGGACGCGATGTGCACGGTGTTTGCTGCGGCGAGTAGCGCCAGAGCGCTCGCCTTGTCCATGCGAAAAATTTCCTTACGCATGGGCCTTGTTGTGGGGTTGAACTGGTATGTGGAAAAGAGCCAGAATCAAAAAATCTGATAGACCAGTTGGATGCGTTCATTTCCCATCGAGATCGAAGTGGATGACGATTCCGAGACGCCCCTGTTCCTGAAGATCGCGCGTGCCGTGATGAACGACATTCGCCGCGGACGACTCAAACCGGGCGCGATCCTGCCCAGCAGCAGAACACTCGCGACGTCGCTCAGCGTGCATCGAAACACCGTGCTTGCGGCGTACCGCGAACTCACAGCCGAGGGCTGGATCGAAACAGAGCAGGCTCGAGGTACGTTTGTCTCGGCATCGATGCCCGAAATGCCTGCCCAACGTTCGGCTCACAAATCGCGATCCGTTGCGTCTCAAAAGCTTGGTTTTGATCTGCCCTCACGTGGTGCATCGAGCTCCCCCGTACGTTTCGATGAGTCGGGCATGCTCTTGCTCTCCGCAGGCAAACCCGATGTGCGTTTGCTGCCGACGGAGATCATTGCTCGCGCGTATCGACGTGCAGCCCAGGCTTCCGACAAACACTTGTTCGACTATGGTGATTCGCGCGGCGATGTACGTTTACGCGAAGCACTGGCCGCGATGCTTGGCTCTGTACGAGGTGTGGTGGCCACCGCGGATGAAGTGCTCGTGACGCGCGGAAGTCAGATGGCGCTCGATGTCACCGCCCGTGCGCTGCTGTCACCAGGCGATGTCGTCGCCGTCGAGTCTCTCGGCTACCGACCAGCCTGGGAAGCGATGCGACAAACAGGAGCACGCCTCGTTCCCTTGCCGGTTGACGAAGATGGTTTGTCCTTAGATGCGCTCGAACAGATGCTGTCCAAGGAAGTCATCCGCGCGTTGTATCTGACGCCGCATCATCAATATCCGTCGACCGTGTTGCTCTCGTCACCGCGTCGATTGCGCCTCTTGGAGTTGGCCCGGACGCACCGCTTCGCCATCATCGAAGACGACTACGATCACGAGTTTCATTACGACGGACGCCCCGTGTTGCCCCTCGCGAGCACCGATCGGGCGGGCGTCGTCGTGTACATCGGTACGTTGTCGAAGATTCTTGCACCAGGCATTCGCATTGGGTTTGTCGTAGCCCCACCGCCCTTGCTGGAACGACTCGCGACCCTACGCACGTTCATTGATCGACAAGGAGATCACGCTGTGGAACGAGCAATCGCGGAGCTTCTCGAAGATGGTGAAGTGCAACGGCATGCTCGACGTATGCGCCGCATCTACCAAGAGCGACGCGATCTCATGGCCAGCTCGCTGAGCAAGCATCTTGGTGGCACGCTCGACTTCACCGTTCCTTCAGGTGGAATCGCGATGTGGTTGCGTGTTGCCGACGATGTGGATGTTGATGAATGGGTTGAACGCGCTGCCGAACGAAAACTCAGCGTGCACGCCGGTCGCCGATACGCCTTTGATGGACGATCGCGCCCGCACCTGCGCGTGTGCTTTGCTTCGTTGAATGAACGAGAGATCCGCGAAGCTGTCGCACGCCTTGCTGCTTCATGTCCGCGTCCCAAAAAGGGGCGCAGCGTTTGATCATTGCTTTGAAGGCGTAGAATCTTTCGGCGGCGTGGAATCTTTCGGCGGTGAAGAATCTTTTGGCGGCGTCACTTCCACCGTCGGCTTCTTCTCGTCTTGGCGAATCGAGTAGCGAACGAGGGCGCGAAGGATGTCGTTGCGACTCACATTGCCGACCATCGTTTTGACGTCTTCGTAGATCGACGGGTCAACCAGCAACGCCCCAACGGTCCCCTTCCCTTTGCGCATATCCGAGACGATCGCGCGGAGGTCTGCCGTCATCGCCGTCACGTTGGCGAGCGCTTCTGTGCCGTTGCCTTTGCCACCGTAGAGCGCATCGTGAACGAAGCTATCGCTTTCGCGAATTCCCTTCAGTGTCGTAGCAACTTCCCCAGCCGCCGCGCCAAACTGCGCGATCTCTTTTTCTGGTCCGTTGCCGTAAATCATGTCGTGGGCAAACCCCGGACCCGCCTTCACGCGCGTCACGACACCCCGCACCTCAGCAAGCGTGAGCGCAAGTTCAGCACTCGCGCGATCAAGATTCTTCAGGGTGCTCGAAATGCGTTCAGCCTCTTGTTTGTCCGTGAGGAACTTGCGCGGATACCCCTCGCCGTTGGTCACGTCGCTGAGGAGTTTGTTCATCGAAGCTGCGCTGCCACGGATGTCTTGATGCAACCGTTCGTCTGCAAGTGATTCGCTAACTTTGGAGATGTTTCCTAGTGCATCGCTGGCCTTCGAGGTCATGCCTTGCGCAATGCCCATGAGGTCCGTTGGTTCTTCGCCGCGAATGGTGCCGCCGGGAGGTACGGTTTCAGCGGACGAACCCTTGGTGATCTCGACCATCTTGTCGCCGAGCAAGCCTTTGGCGGCCACGCGCGCGATGCTGTCCTTGCGAATACGAGCCGCTTCGTCTTTGACGATGTCGAGCTCGACGTAGATGGTGTTGTCGATCGAGCCTTTCTTGTAGCCAACCTTCGTTACGGTTCCGACGTCGATGCCCCCCATGCGTATCGGTGCGCCAGCCTTGAGACCTTGCACATCCGAGAACGTGGTGTTGATGCGAATCGACGAACTGAAGAACCGACGCTCATCGCCAATCAGGAAAATGACGAGCGCTGAGAAGAGCAGCCCGGCAAGTACGAAGAGACCAACTTTGATGTCGCGGGACCTGTTCATCTGCGCCCCCATCATGCGCGAAGAAACGTTGCGCGTCACGCACGCAACAGCGTCTCGACGTCTTCATTCACCGGCGCAATGCCACGGATGAAGTTCTCCACACGCGGGTCGTTGGATCGTTCGAATTCCTGCGGCGTTCCCTGCAGGATGATCTCGCCTGCTTGCACCATCGCCATGCGATCCGAGATCGAAAACGCACTCTTCATGTCGTGCGTAACGACGATGCTGGTCACCGTAAGCGCTTTCTTGAGCCCCCGGATGAGGTGGTTGATCCGCTCGGTGTTGATGGGATCGAGACCCGTCGTCGGTTCATCGTAAAGCAGCACTTCTGGCTGCACCGCGATGGCTCGCGCCAAACCGACACGTTTTTTCATGCCACCCGAAAGATCCGACGGTCGCATGGCTTCAATGCCCGGCAAGCCTACGAGCGACAACGCCCAATCAACTCGCTCTGCAATCTGCGCCTCGGTCATCTCGTCGCGATAGTGCTCGTGGAGGCCATACGCGACGTTCCCACCCACCGAGATCGAATCAAAAAGCGCTGCACCTTGAAACAACATCGCGATGCGTCGTCGCAAGAATCGCGCCTTCGACTCCTTCAACGAGGTGATCTCGTCACCATGGAAAGTGATCGAACCTGCGTCCGCTTCGAGCAAACGAATGAGCAGCTTGAGCATGACGCTCTTGCCGACACCTGAACCACCGATGACCGTCAGGGTTTCGCCAGGAAAAACATCGAGAGAAAGGGCGCGATAAACGACTTTTTCGCCAAACGCCTTCTTTACGTTTTGAAACCGGATGATCGGCTCGCTCACGACTCACCCTACCATCGAACGTGCTCGCGCGACGCGATCGATGCGCAGCTCAACAGCACTTCCACCACGAAATGTATCGCGCCGAAGTCGACCCACGATGTCGACTCGACCTCCACCCAGTCCGCTCGCCAAGTCACCAAGCTCGAATCCAAACGCTCCGATGACGTGTCGCGCCAACGTCACTTCCAGCTTCAAGTGCCCCTTGATCGCGCGCGATGTGCGAACAGGCGCGTTGCGCACCAACACGCGTGGCGCTCGATTGCCTTGTCCGCATGGTTCGAGGCGCTCGAGATCTCGCGCCACCACAGACGGTTCGTCGCGATCGTCAAGACGAACGTCCGCTTCGACATCCGTTGCTTGGATCCCCAACGGTCCGCCCATGTCGGCGCAAACTTCGGAGAAAAGATCACGAAGGGCCGAAACGCGATCGGCACGAACTTCAACGCCGGCTGCCGCTTGATGCCCACCAAATCCCACCAGTTCGCGGCGACTTCGGTTGAGTGCATCGTACAGAGGAAAACCCATAGGTCCGCGTACGGATCCGCGCCCGGTCGTTCCATCGAGTGCAACGACGATGGTGGGCTTGCCGTACTTCGAGGCAATACGTCCAGCGACGATGCCAACGATGCCTACGTGCCATCCTTCACGGGCCAACACGATCGCCGGCTCGGATGCCCAACCACTGCGTTCGATCTCCTGCTCGGCTTGAACGATCATCTCTTCCTGAATCGAACGACGTTGCAGGGTGAGCTGCTCGAGATGCGCCGCAATTCCGTTTGCGCTCGTAGCATCTCGTTCGAGGAGCAACGCCAACGCAAGATCAGGATCTGCGAGTCGCCCAGGCGCGTTCAGTCGCGGAGCAATACGGAACGCGACATCGTCCGCAGTGACGCCATGCACGAGATCGAGTTTTCCAAAGTCGGCAAGCGCTCGCAAACCAGGCCGCAAACCCAGCGAAAGAGCAGCAAGGCCCGCACGCACAAGTGCGCGATTGTCACCTACGAGAGGCGCGACATCCGCAATGGTCCCGATCGCCACGAGATCAAGCCACGTTCGCATGTCCAGCTCAGCTCCGAGCGCCCTACGCACCGCCGCTCCAAGCGACAACGCCAAGCCACACGAGGCAAGATGCTTGAACGGAAACCCGCATTCCGGTCGATGTGGATTGAGAAACGCGAGGGCAGGCAAAGGTTCGTCCGGGACAAGGTGATGATCGATGACGATCACGTCCATGCCCGCTGCACGAGCGTCGGCGAGTCGCTCGTGATCACTCGATCCGCAATCACACGTGATGAGCAGTTTTGCGCCCGTCGCTTTCACGCGCGAGAGAGCCGGCGCGCAGAGACCATATCGACCGTCACGCCTCGTCGCGAGCAGAGGCGTCACGCGTCCACCAAGCGTCCGCAACACTTCCGTCACGATGGCGCATGACGTGATGCCATCACAATCGTAGTCACCGAACACCGCCACGTGTTCGTTGTGACGAACCGCGTACGCACTTCGCTCAGCACTCACGTCGCGATCGGCCATCCGATCCGGTGGGGTTAGATGCGACAAACGGGGATCCAGAAACGTCTTCGTCGCGTCGTTGGCGCGATAGCCGGAGCGGAAAAGCGCGTCGGACACGGTGATCGACAAACCCAGGGCTCGGGACAGTTCGAGGGCTTCTGGCGACGCTTGACCGGGATCACGGAGAATGGGTTCGTCGGAGACCGTGACGGTCGACGACGGTGGAATAACGAGGTGGGCCACATCGGGCTCAACGGCCTGTTTCCACGCGGGATCGATCATGCGAAGACCCAACGCGTAGCGCGGGGCGCGAGCGTTGTCTACGGAAAGACACGATGGATCGCTGCTGAAATGGGGTGCCAAGAAAAACGAAACCCCGCGAGGTTGGTCCGTCGCGGGGTTGTCGTATCGAGATGATGGCGGGTCAAACCACAGCGTCGGCGCGCTTGACAGCCTTGGTACGGTTGACCTTTTTGCGCGGCGCTGCCGTTTGAGAACCGAAGAATCGGCGATCGATCCATTCGGTGATGGGTGCAGCGACATAGATCGACGAGTAAGTGCCGACGACGATGCCAACGAGGAGGGCAAACGCGAAGTCTTTGATGACGCCCGTGCCCCAGATGAGGAAGGCCAACATCGACAAACTCGTGACGCCGGAGGTGATGATCGTGCGTCCGAGCATTTCGGAAACCGAAAGGTTGATGATGGCGGGGAACGTCATGTTCCGGTGCTTCGTCAGGTTTTCACGAATGCGGTCGTAAACGATGACGGTGTCGTTGATCGAGTAACCGACGATCGTGAGAAGAGCGGCGACCGTGGAGAGCGTGATTTCGCGATGCGTGAAGATCATCGCGCCAAGCGCAATGCCGACGTCGTGGACGAGGGCGATGATGCCTCCCGGGGCAAACCGCAAGTCGAAGCGGAATGCGATGTACGCCATGATGAACACGATCGAAATCACGACGCTCGTGATGGCTGCATCGCGGAGCTGAGCTCCCGCTTTGGGACCGATCCACTCCGTGCGAAGTGCACGATCGGGAACCTTGTCGGCTCCGAGTTTGTTGCGAAGTCCGCCCAGCAATTGATCACCGCGCGACTTGAGTTGCGCTTCGACCTTGTGGTCACGAGCGCTGACGATGATCGGGTTGTTCTGTCCTTCGCGAAGTTCGAGTCCTGAAACGGATGCGAACTGTGCCTTGATGGCGGCAAGGTCCGGTTCAACCTCGTAACGCATCGAGATCTTGTCACCGCCGGGGCTGAACTTGATCTCGCTCGCGCGAACGTTTTGGGGACAGCGCGTGTCGAAGTCAGCTGGTGCCGCAACGCCTTCGCCCAGATGGCAAAGTTTGTCTTGGATGATCTGTTTCTGTTGGTCAGTCAAAACCGTGACTTCTTGAACGCGAATGAGGAAGCGATTGGCACTTTGGCTGCCCGCATCCTTGACGCGAATGACGTCTGCACCGGAAAAACCCAGCGCTTCAACGGCACCGCGAATATCCCCAGCTTCAACGTTGGTCTTGAACGCGACCTCGAGTTCGGTGCCGCCTTTGAAGTCCGTACCAAGTTGCGGTCCGGGCTTGATGAAAGACAACGCCGACAGAAGCAGAAGGAACGCGCTGACTCCGATGAAGAGCCACCGCTTACTCATGAAGTCGAACTGTCGACCAGGCTTGATGAATTCCATGTTCTGCGTCTCAGCCGAGGTAAAGCTTCTTGACCCTGCGACCACGAACGGCCCAATCGAACATGAGCCGCGTGCACACGACGCCAGTAAACAAACTGACGGCGATGCCAACGATGAGCGTCACGGCGAAGCCTTTGATGGGGCCTGAACCGTATGTAGCGAGAATGAGTCAGGAGATGAGCGTCGTGACGTGACCGTCGAGGATGGCGCTGAACGCCTTGTCGTAGCCGACGTCGACCGCTTGCCTGGGGCTCTTCCCCTGGCGCAGCTCTTCGCGGATGCGCTCGTTGATGAGCACGTTCGCGTCGACCGCCATACCGATTGTGAGCGCGAGGCCCGCGATGCCAGGGAGGGTCATCGTGCCGCTGAAGGACGCGAGGATCGCCGCCTGGATGATGAGGTTCAGGAGAACCGCGAAGTCCGCGACCACGCCTGACTTTCGGTAGTAGATGACCATGAAGAGGAGAACGAGGCCGGAGCCGACGATCGCGCCGATGCCGCCCTTCGCGATCGCGTCTTCACCAAGCGTCGGTCCGATCAGGGACTCGTTGCTCGGGGTGATCGGCGCCGGGAGCGCGCCGGAGCGGAGGACCATCT
>JBGAOI010000210.1:0-10322 GCA_044221885.1 Polyangium sp. (in: bacteria) | reverse complement strand
GCCGATCGTCCAAGTCTTCGACAACGCGGTGCGGGTACCGTGCCCGGACAAACGAACGCACGGCATGAAAAATCGCCACCGATCGCATCCGCAAATCCACAGCAACAGATCCCAATACATCGTCGGCGTCCAGCCCTCCGTGACCTTTTTTCACACGTCGACTGTCCACCCAAAGCTCGTGCAGAATGCCCCGCACGTCGCCACCACGCCGAAATGTCGCCGCCGCCAAGACGACGTGATGCGGACTTGCCAAGCGTTTTGTGGTCGCTTCTGCATGTTTCTCACGAGCCGCCGCCATCTCTTTGTCCCCAACGGCTCCGGCAAGATGCGCCAGCGCCCATAACACGCCTGTGTCGTCTGGACAAACTTGGTGTCGATGTTCCAAAACCCGTTGCGCCTCGGCGTATTTGGCACCCGTCCCAAGGCAAACCCGAACGTCTTCGCCCACGCCCCGAGCATTCCGGCAAAGCCTCGAGAGCGCCGTGGCATCGAGTTTGTCAAGGCTACTGATCGCTTTCTGTCGGAATGCCGACGCTCGCGTTTGGTGTTCCAATCGATCCAGGACATCCGCAAAATACAACGCATCCACAGGCTTCAGCGCATCATGTGTTTCGAGCTGTTCGAAGAGATCGTTGGCGCGAATATCGTCGCGCGCCCATACCGCCAAAATCGCTGCACGTCGGCAATGATCGAGCCGCCGACGATCCCGATGGCGCTGAGCCACTTCCCGGATTTCTGCCAGGTCGAACGGAAGACGCGACAAACCTTCGGGCGGAATGTACACATGCGGCAATGCGCTCGCGACTTCGCGAAGCGTGAGAGCGTGCAATCGTCGCTGGAACAATTGGTCATACCGAGCCTCGAAGGCCTCGGCGAGCTGCTCGTGTCCGAGTTTGCCGAGGAGCCTCGAGATGCGTCGCAACAACGTTGGTCTTCGCGTCACCAAATACGCGTGCCGCACAGCGCGTAATGCTCGGCGAATTCGTTCCACCGTTCCTTCACGTTCGTACAACATCGACAAACACAAGAGCCGTTCGACATCACTTGCGAGTCCAGGTTCGTCCGCAAGTCGTTCCAGAGTGACAATCGCGCCCCGCAAGTCGTGCGCTTGCTCCTGCAAGAAAGCTCGTTCCAGAGTGGCCAGTTTGTACAAGGCTCGCGTTTCCGTACGGGCCCGAGTAGCCACGCGATCGACCACGCGCAAAGCTTGTTGCAAGTTCCCGGAAAAACTCAACCGAAACGCATGCTCCAAGTCGGCCATGCCCGGCGGCGTCGATATCGGTTCCATGTTGACCGTTGCCGGTCGAACGGTCGGCGGTTCCGGCCGTAAACTCGATTCGAAAATTCGTCCCAATTCCGCAAGCGCCGAAGGTTCTACCGGGTTTTTCTGGGCGACTTCGGAATGCAAACGAATGCAGGCGCCAAGTTCGCCCCGTTGGTGGTGAATTGCCGCTAGCAACATCAACGCTGATTCGTCATCCGCCGCCAATTCCAAGACTTTGCGCGTTTCTGTTTCGGCCTGATCCGACAAACCTGCCTCGAAACACAAGCGCGCTACCAACAAATGCTTGCGTTTGCGGCGGTTCACGACCTCGTTTGTCTTGTCTCGCACTTGCCGTCGCTCGGGATCAATCTCGAGCAACCGTGCCAATTGACGGACGAGATCGTCATCGAGTCCTTCGGATGCGAGGCTTTCTTCGAGCTGATACGAAACCGTCTCGACAGCAGTGCGCACGTTTTCCTCGCGATGGGCGGTTAGGGGCGAAGCCCGCATGGTTCAAAGGGGCCGACGCCATTGCGGATTTATGCCGTGGGCATGCGGGTTCGGAACGACTCTGCTTTCGGCGGCCATGATTCGTGTCGGATATGGCGACGTGCCGACAAAGCGCGCTCGATTACGTTGAACAACGCCCGTTCGGAAGCGCCTTTGGGCACCCAGCCAATGTTCAGTTCTGCCAAACGCAATTCGAGCGATCGCGCAATCGGTCCGCTCGTCACGACGGCCGGAACACCAAGCGACGCCGCGTCCAAGATCAAACGCAGCCCACCTTGGGTATGTCCAGGCAAACACAAGTCGGCAAAGACGAAATCGGGATGCCGCGTCAAAAGTGCGTCCAATGCGCCCGGAACGTCGGATGCCTCGATGATCATCGCCGGCGCGAGGTTATCTCCAATGAGCGTTGCCATGAGGCTCCGTCGGGTTGGATCTTCGTCGGCAATCAGAATGCGCATCGGCGCTTCTTTGATTGGATGGCGCAGTTTGTCGCGTCTGAACCGAAATTCCTGCGTGTCGCCCATACGTTTTTTCCCCCTTGGCCCGAAGACGGAGTTGGCCATATCGGACGAGCGCCGACCATCGGGAAACTTGGGTGATTGTCGTCAGGAAAAACCTGATTCAACGAAACGTGATTATGCCGCGCGGCGATTCAACGCTTCGTCCAGGATGGACAAACATCCGTCGAGCGAATCGCACGAATTGAGTATTCGACGTAACGCGGCCGCGCCATGCAATCCGTGCAGATACCCCGCCAAATGCCGTCGCGTCACGCGCACGCCCGCGAGTTCTCCGCGTTGTTTTGCATTCCGCACGAGATGTTCCTTGCACAAACCAATACGTTCTTCTGCCGTAGGCGGATCGATTTCCCGCCCTTCGCGCAACAATGCATTGCATTCGCGAAAAATCCACGGATGCTCAATCGCGCGACGACCCACCATCACGCCAGCACAACCTGTTTCATCCAAAGCCCGTCGAGCGTCCTGGGCGCATTTGATATCACCATTGACGATCACGGGAATTTTTACCATTTCCCGCGCTCGCCGCGCCCATTGCCAATCAGCCGCTCCGGAATGACCCATGTTTGCCGTGCGGCAATGAATCGTCAATGCCGCAACACCCGCATCTTCGAGACGCCGCGCCAAGTCGATAATCGGCATCTCCGATTCCGGTCCCCAACCAATGCGCGTTTTCACCGTAACCGGCATTTGGACGCGTTTGACGACCATTTCGGCCATCGCCACCATCGCGGACGGATTACGCAACCAACCCGCTCCAGCACCTCGACTCGCGATTTTCGGAACCCAACACCCGCAATTGATATCGATGAACGCGGGTCCCGCAGCTTCGGCAACTTCTGCGGCTTCCGCCAAACGCTCGGGATCCGAACCGTAAATCTGAATCGCTGTCGGTTGATCCTCGGGAGCAAGTGTCAGCTTGCGTTTGGCGTTGCGACACCCGCGCAAGAGCCCTTCCACATTGACAAACTCGGTGACGCATAACTCCGCACCGAGCTCGCGACACAAGGCACGAAAAACCGCATCCGAAACATCCTCCATCGGCGCGAGGATGACGGGTTGGGACGCGAAGAGTTCTTGGAAATGTTGGGGTTGGACAGACACGACGAGGCCTCGAAACGCCGCACGTTAGAGCATGGAGATCGCAATTGTGCCAGTACGTCGCGTCATTTTGCTCGTAGACTCGCGCCATGATGCAGCCGCGATCCGTTTTTCTGATGGCACTGGTTCTCGTTACGGCAGCCTGCGGCGGTGGATACCAGGAGCCGTCGACCCCGTCGTTGCTATCGAGTTCGTCTTACTCGGCTCCTTCATCGCCTTCGTTTTCAGGCCCAAGCAGCCCTTCGATTCCGCACCATGACACTCGCGGTGATCTCATCGTGCGTCCGGATCTCGTTTGTGTGTCGTTTGTCCTGCGCCTCGATGGCCCAGACGCGAAAGCTTCCCTCGCCATGCTCGAGAACGCAGCACGAGCAGTGCAAGAACGGTTTGGCGCGGCAACCAATGGTCAAGCCACGACGACGATGCTCGGCGTGAGCATCTCGCCCATGCATTCGGGCAAAGCCAAGAGTGACGAACCTCCGAAGTTTGTCGTGACCGTCGACGGCAGCGTCGAAGTTCCTCTGGCTGAAGCTGCGAATTACTGGACACGCGCGCGCCTTTTGTCGTCCCTCGTGCAGACGGCCAGCGATCCCAAACCGCTCGTACCTCCAGCTCCCGAAGATCAACCGCAACTCGACAGTGCGTTCGGTGCACCTGAAGTGAAGGTGAAAAACCCCGAAGCCTTTCGTGCCGAACTCGTGAAGCGTTGGGTGGAACGGACGCGAACGTTTGCCAAAGCCGCGGAATCCGAAAAAGCGCCGCTCAACCTGGTGAATTGCGATCCTCCCCAAGCCATCTCGCAAACGCCGATCTCCATCGAACAAGTTGGCTTGTCGCTGCCGGTGCAATGTCGCATCGACGTGGCGCGCACGACGCCCTGAAGCCAACTCGGACGTCCTTGCCTCGATTGGCACACTTTGGCCGAGCCAAGTGGCGCCTTGGCCCGCATCTCGCTTCGGCATCACTCTTGCCAGTGGCTGCCCACGATAAGCTTTCATCAGATTCTCGAAAGGAGACCTTCATGCGACCTCGTTTTCTACTTCCCGTGCTTTTTGCCGCAGGTTTGGCTACGTTTGGAGAGACGCACGATGTTGCCGCGTGTGGCGCGTGCCTCGTGCCCCCCGGCGAAAGCACCGTCGTGACGGGTCATCGCATGGCCCTTTCTCTCTCGCCAAAACAAACGGTCCTTTGGGATCAAATCGAATACTCGGGAGCTCCCGAAAGTTTCGCGTGGGTTCTTCCTGTCAAACCAGGTGCCGTCATTCAGGTTTCCTCGGACGCATGGTTCGACACGCTCGACGCCGCGACAAACACCCAAATCTTCCAGCCCACCCTCAACTGCAACAACGGCAGCAGCTCGAGTTTTGGGTGTGGCATGTCGGACGGCGCCACGTTGTCAGGTCGCGCGTTTGACGAAGGAAACGGCTCTGCTGGTGGACCCTCGGTGATGGTCGTTTCTCGAGGTACGGTTGGTCCGTACAGTACAGTTACGCTCAACACGAAGACGCCTGGAGCCCTCAACACGTGGCTCACGGACAACGGTTTTGCAATCGATCCGACGACACAGCCCGTTGTCGATGCGTATGTCGCCGAAGGTTTCGACTTCATCGCCTTGAAGCTTTTGCCCAACAAAGATGTCGCCGCCATGCGCCCCGTGCGCGTCGTGCAAGAAGGCGCAAACCCCACGCTTCCCCTGCGAATGGTCGCGGTTGGCTCAGGAGCCAACGTTGCGCTCACCTTGTTCCTGCTCAGCGAAGGTCGTTTGAGTGCAAAGGATTTCGCCAACGAGATCGTTCCGACAAACCTGATTGCGTGGGACTTCAAAGACAGCTCGTCGAACTACAGCGAACTCCGCAAGACGGTGCTCGAAGCGAACGGCGGTTCGACGTGGCTCACGTCCTTTGCGTTTCAAGGTGCGCTGCTTGGACAACTTCAGGGTTTGCCCAATTTCATGGGCGGCACGCGCGTGTACAGTTCTCCAAGTGGAGGCAATCTGTCGACCACGATCGCGACGGCGTATGTGCGTCAAGGCCTCGATCGCGGGCAGTTAGCAAGCGATGAGTGTATTCCGGTGCTCTCCGACATTTCGGCGAGCACCAAGATGGTTTCGAATCCATGTCCTTTGGGCAAACCTTTTGACGATCCGTCGTGTCTTGCGGTGGGGCCCAATGACATCGACGCCCGATCGCTCGTGTGCGGGTTAGGTCTTGACGAACCGCTCGATGATGTGGCGATCGCGATGAATGGTTTGCACCCCAATGATGTTTGGATCACGCGCATCGAGGCGAACCTTCCCCGCGCGGCGCTGGCGAAGGATTTGACGATTGAGCCGTCGGGAGAAACCACGAGCGTTGACAACTTGCGAATTGCCGGCCTTGCGAAAAATATCGAAGTCGTATGTGGCGATCAAAGCGGCGCGATCGTTCCTCCGGGAGCGCTTCCGCCGGTCAAAGGCCCAGGCGGCCGGGAAAACATCTTGGTTCTCGTAGGTTTGAGCATGCTCGCCCTTGCTGCGGTTGCCCGTCGTCGATTCGTGACCGTTTGAGGTCCTACGATTGCGCGTGTTGATCGAGCGCACGCGCCTTGAATGTGATAGTCGCAATCCATGGCGACAACTGCCCGTCCTTTTTCGAATCCTCCTCCAGGCAATTTCGTGCGGCGTCTCATCATCGCCGCGGTCGTGCTGATCTTTTCGGCCATTGCGCTGTCGTCGTGTCTGATTCGCGTTGATGCGGGACATGTCGGCATTCGCGTGAAACTCGCTGGCAGTTCACGCGGCGTTGATGACATCCCCGTTGTGACTGGATGGGTGATGTACAACCCGCTCACGGAACAGCTCATTCTGTTTCCCACGAGCGTCCAGAACATCGTTTGGACGAAGGACCCTCACGAAGGCAGCCCCAAGGATGATTCGATCACGTTTTCTTCGCAGGAAGGCGTGAACATCAATGCGGACATTGGTTTGTCGTTCCATATCGAGCCTTCGATGGCTCCGCATTTGTATTTGCGTTTCCGCAAATCGGACCTGATGGAACTCGCCAATGGATATGTCCGCAATACCATGCGCGAAGGGTTCAACATTGTCGCGTCGCAGATGCCCGTGCAGGAAATCTATGGATCGGGCAAATCGAAGCTCGTGCAAGACGTGCAAAAGCGAATGGCCGATCAGCTTGGCAAGGACGGGTTCGTCATTGATCAATTGACGATCAATGGGGCCTTGCGTTTGCCCGAGAACGTAGCGAGCGCCATCAATCGCGCCATGGAAGCAACACAAAACGCCATTCAAGCCGAAAATCGAGTTCGTCAGGTAAAAGCAGAAGCCGAACAAGCCATTACGCAAGCGGAAGGTCAGGCTGCGTCGGCTCGAGCTCGCGCCAAGGGCGAAGCGGATTCGAAGCTCATCACGGCAAAAGCAGAAGCTCGGTCCAACCTGATTTTGAAGTATTCGGTGACGCCGAGCGTTTTGCAGTATCGCGCGCTCGAACGATGGAATGGTCGATTGCCCGTCATGAATGGTGGCGGGGCCATGCCGATGCTCACGTTTGACGTGGACAAGCTTGGCAAAGGCGGCGATGACGACGAAAAGAAATTGATCGAATTGCTCGGCCAAGAAGAGGAAATGGAAAAGCGCGAAGCGGAAGCGAAAAAGGCGGAGAAAGCGGAAGCCGCCCAAGGCCAGCAGAAAAACACGCAAAAAGAGGCTCCCAAAGCCCCCGAGCCGGCTCCTGCACCTGCCCCCGCGAAGCCGTGACGTTCGTCTCTACAACCGCTGCTCCACACGCGTGCGCCGATTGAGCTCCTCGAGCCACTTGCGCTTCGCCTTCTCCAAAATCTCCGTCTGCAGCATCCCCACCATCTCGTCCTTGTGCTCTTCGTAGCCTTTGAAACGCGACGGGCGACGCGTTTGCAACTTGAAGATCACGATGCCGCGGTCCACCGTGATGGGATCGGAAATCTGACGCGGCTCGAGCGTCATCACTGCGCTTTCAAATTCGGGCGCCAGTACCGGAAGCTGACCTGTGCGCGCCGCTTGTGAACCTTGCGGTGTGCGAATGCCCAAGTCTCCGCCTTGATCCCGCGTACTCGTTTCATCCGAATACGCTTGCGCCAACATTGCAAAGTCTTCGCCTTCACGCGCTCGCGAAACAATTTCCGCCGCGAGTTTTTTGCGATCTTCGATGACCGCGGCGCTCGCTCCAGGAACGATCTGCAGGACAATCCACGACGGATGATATTCGCTCTGCTTTCGCTCTTCGCGAACCGTCCGTTCGTACATCGCTTTCACATCTTCTTCCGTGATGCGAACGCGTCCTCGAACGCGTAGTTGCAGCATTTTTCCTTCGAGGATCTGCCGGCGAATCTCGTCGCGGTAATCTTGTTCCGCCATACCCGAGCGCGTTTTTGCGGCCTTGACCAACTCGGGCACCGACATGCGCGTGCTCGCGGCGATGTTGCGCAGAGCGTTGTCGATCTCCTCGTTTGTCACGGACACACCGGCGCGTACGGCCGCTTGGGCCTCGAGCCGCTCGTCGATCATCTTGGACAGCATGTCCTTGAAGACTTCGGATTCGGCGGCGGCTTGTTCTGCGCCCGGACGAACGCGTTGCTGAATCTGGATCAAGAAAGGTCGAGCGCGAGATCGCAGCTCCGACAGCAAGATCGGATCATCTCCCACGACGGCGACGATACGTTCTACAACGATCGCTTCAGCCGGACGCGGACAAACCGCGGTCAGAGCCAACAAGCCGAGCCCCAAGAAAAACGAACGAGCGCGCATTCGTTGGCTCACGTAGCACACGTTTGAGGATTCGTCACTTGGTCGTGATGTCCATGCACTTCAGTTCCGTTGGTGCTGTCTGAACGCAGGCGGTAGCGAAGCCACAGACGTTTTGTCCCATGCATTCGCAGGAAATTTGCCCGTTGCATGAAGTGGGGGGATCGACGCAATGGTTGCCTGGCAGCATCATCGTGTTTGTATTGACGCACGCTTGGCCGGCGAGACATTGCATGCAAGGTCCTACCTCGCGACATTCGGCCACTGCGATACAACCGCCCCAGCACCCATTGACGACGATCGGGGTTTTTCCGGGCGGACATACGGGGGGCAGAGACTTGCAGATGGCATGCGCCTGATTGCAATCCGCATCGACGACGCAATGTCCGGCACGACAAACGGCTGTCGGTTGAGCCATGCCTATCGATTCGCAAGTGAGTGCAAAACACTCCATGTTTGGACAATCTGGAGCAGATTCACCTTTGGACAAACCTTCGCACCGACAACAATCATTCACGAGCGTACATTCGGCGTCTGTCGTGCAATCCGGCAGCGGTGACGAGACCATGCCTCCAGCGCCGTTTCCGCCAGAGCCGCCGAATCCGCCATTGCCACTCGATGAAGAAGCCGCGGTAGACGACGAAGACGACGAGGAAGATCCTGATGACGAAGACGTTGCCGTAGAAGCTGTGGTGACTTCCGAGCCGCATCCTGCGAAAAGCGCCAAACCTAGGAAAGACAAACAAGCGAAGCGCATAATCCCAAACCCCTTCAAGCAGTTTCTCGAATCATGGAGCGAATGGCGTCCGTGACGGCTCCTTCGGAAGAATACTGGCTTGCCCAGCCTCGAGCCCGAATTTTCGACGTATTCAAGCGATAGACCGGCACGTCACCTTTCCAGCCACGCGCACCACCCGTGAAATCGTAAGTAACATTCGACAAACCCATTTCACGTACGACGATATCTGCAATTTCGCGGACTGTAATATGATCCGTCGTGCCGACGTTGAAGTATTCATAAGGGCTGCGACGTTCGCGTTCTAGAAGGGCAAACGCATCGAGCACATCGTAGACGTGAATGTACGGTTTGCTTTGCGAACCGTCGCCCAGGATGAGCAGTTTTTGGGGATTTGCGCGGAGTTTACGCACGAAATCGTAACCTACGCCATGGGTTTGGCGCGGTCCAACGACATTGGCGAATCGAAAGACGGTGCCTTCGAAGTCGAACATGAAACAGTAGGCGCTGATCAGGGCTTCCGCGGCGAGTTTTCCCGCGCCATACGTCGAAACGGGAATCATCGTGGGCCAATCTTCCGGAATCGGCGTCGGAGGAATATCTCCATAAACGCCGCTACCCGAAGTAAAACGAATTCGCCGTACACCGGTTTTGCGCATGGCCTCGAGCACATTGCGACAAAGCAGCGTGCCATTGTCGAAATCGATGTCCGGATTCACGACGGCCTGCGCAATGTCCGCATTTGATGCGAAATGGTACACGACGTCGTGGCCTGCGATCGATTGAGTGAGCAACTCGGGCTCGCGAATGTCCCCACGAATGACCGTCAAACGCGGATTGTCGCGGACTTTTTCCAAGTGTTTTTCGGTGCCGGTCAGAAAATTGTCGAATACCGTGATCGTCGCGTCTGTCGTGTTCAACAAACGTTCGACGAGGTGCGAGCCAATGAACCCGGCGCCGCCCGTGATGAAAAACTTGGTGGTCACGTGTATCGTCCTTCCTCAGAGCAGCGTCGTGCCAAAATAGTCGAAGTCGTAATGCAGCTCCATAAGCCCTTCGGCTTCCATGGCTCGACGTACGGGCGTCGGGTCGGGCGTGTAAAACATCAAAAACCCGCCTCCGCCCGCTCCAATGAGTTTTCCGCCAATGGCACCATTGGCGCGACCGAGGTCATACCAGCGGTCGATATCCGAATTGGTCATTTTGGACGAACGTTTTTTCTTCCATTGCCAATGTTCGTCGAGCAGCCTTCCGTAGGCATCGAGATCTCCGAGTTCGAGCGTTCGTTTCGACTCGAAGCCGATATTCTTGATGTAGTGCAAGTTGTCCGTCATCTCTTGGCTGTGCGCGCGGCTCTTGTCGTCTTGTTCTTTCAAAATCGACGAAGCTTCCCGAGTAATGCCGGTACAAAATAACAAG
>JBGAOI010000020.1:10254-31118 GCA_044221885.1 Polyangium sp. (in: bacteria) | reverse complement strand
AATTGTTATCGCTCTGTACAAGACAACTTCGATGGTTCGTGCTAGCGAAGTGGCCTGATGAATTCGCTGCTCGAAGCTGTCCGTAAAGCTTGCCCGCCGGGCCTTTATACGCAAGGGGTCAATCTCGCCCGTGATGGGGCGGTGATTGTCGAAGAATCGTCGCCTGCGGAAATCACGCTGCGTGTCCGGTCTCCCGGCTCCGTTGTGGCTCCAACGGTGGTACTTTTCGTCAAAGATGGTGAATGGGGGTGCGATTGCGGCGGCAAGTTCGATCCTTGTCAACATGTCGCGGCGGCGGCCATATTTGCGGCGCAGAGTGCCACCGGTGACGGTACGAAAAAGAAAAAAGCTGCAAAGCCGGCAAAAGCAGAATCAGAAAAGAATACCTCCGACGTAGCGTCCGAACCTCTCGCGAAACTTGGATATCTTTTTAGTCGCAAAGCGGGCACCCTATTTCTGGAACGTGTGATCGTTTTTCCGGATGACCGACGTGAAGCATTCAAAGGTACCTTGACGACGCGAGTCACCAAAGGTGAATTGCCGTTTCTTCCGTCGCACGAAGACTTGACGCTCGATCGCATGATGACCACGTGGAAAGGCAACGTCGTTCCGGTTGCGCGTATTCGCGAAGTCTTGGGCCTTTTGGAAACATCGAAATGCGTTTACTTTGAAGGCAAAACCATTCGCACGTCCAAAGAAGCCGTTCGTCCGAGCACCGTCGTGCAAGATGGCAAAGACAGCAGCGTTCACGTGCGAGTGGACAAGGATCCATCCGTCGATGCAGTGATTGCTCGCGGTATTGCGCGATGTGGTGACGTCCTACGACCGCTGGGGGATATGTCCCTTCCCGGCGAACAATGGGAACGTTTGCCCCTCGAAAAACACGTGGCTAAAGAACAACTCGGTCAGTTCGTTATTCAAATTCTTCCCGAACTCGAAGAAAAAACGCGTTTGTCGATCGTCACGAAACGATTGCCTGGAGTTGGTAAAAAGACGCCCCCGTACATCGACATGGAATTGTTCCAAGACAAACACGCGTTGTCAGTTCTTCCGCGGCTTGTATATGGTCGGCCCATTGAGGCGCGTGTCGATGGAAAAGTGCTCGTGCATGTGCAGGGACCCGTGCCCGTGCGTAATGAAGTGGAAGAGCGGCGTTTGGCGGACAAATTGCGGAACGAGCTCAACATGGTGTTTGGCCGGCGCGTCCATTTCGATGGCGAGGCGGCGCTGCGATTCGTGCAAAAGCTCAAGGACTTTCAGGCCGGTGAAGATGGCGAGACATTCGAGGAAATGTTTGGCCATCGCAAGCTGAAGGCAAAATTCGACATTCAAGGCAATTCGTTCAACGTTACATTCGAATGCAAACTGGAAGCGGGTGATGATGGCGTTCCGCGCCGAGCTACCGGGGACGCAGTCATTCGCGCATGGAAAGACGGCCTCGATATCGTGCCGCTCGAAGGTGGCGGGTACGCGCCTTTGCCGTCGGATTTTCTGGACAAATATGGGGATCGCGTTGCTGATTTGTTGGCGGCACGCGCCGAAACGGACGATCAATCGATTCCGCCGGCCTTGCTCCCGACGCTCGCCCGATTGTGCGAGGAACTCGATGCGCCCAAACCACCGGGATTATCGCAACTTTTGCCTTTGCTCGATGGATTCGACGGAATACCCGAAGCGCCACTTCCCGACGATTTGCAGGCAACGTTGCGGCATTATCAAGTGCGCGGGGTCGATTGGTTGTCGTTCGTCCGCAATACCGGCCTTGGTTGCATCCTCGCCGATGACATGGGTCTTGGAAAAACCCTGCAAGCGTTGTGTGCCATTCGCGGTCGCACGCTCGTCATTTGTCCCAAAACCGTGCTCTTTAACTGGGAAGCCGAAATTCGCAAATTCCGGCCGAATCTAAAGACCGCGATGTACCATGGTCCCAAACGAACGCTCGATGAAACCGTCGACGTCACATTGACCAGCTATTCCATGCTGCGCATGGACGTGGATATCTTGTCGAATATCGAATGGGATTCCATTGTTCTCGACGAAGCCCAAGCCATCAAAAACCCCGACAGTCAAGTGACCCGAGCAGCATTTACATTGCGCGGTAAATTCAAACTTTCCTTGAGCGGCACGCCCGTGGAAAATCGTCTCGACGAACTTTGGAGTCAGATGCATTTTGCCAACCGCGGCTTGCTTGGAGGGCGTGGTGATTTTCGGGAGCGATATGCATTGCCCGTCGAGGCGGGTGATTTGGAGGTTTCGAGACGATTGCGTGAAAAAATCCGCCCCTTCGTTTTGCGCCGCATGAAGCGGGAGGTCGCGCCGGAGCTTCCGCCGCGCACCGAACGGGTACTCATGGTGGAGCTCGATGAAAGCGAGCGCGCCGTGTACGACACGGTGCGAGCGGCGACGTTGCCGGAGGTTGTGAAGCGTTTGACCGAAGGAGGCAACGTCATTTTGGCGCTCGAAGCATTGCTGCGTATGCGTCAAGCGTGTTGCCATCCAGGTCTCGTGCCAGGACAAACAGCGGCGTCGTCGTCCAAAATCGAAGCTTTGGTCGAAGCGTTATCCGATGCAGCTGCTGACGGGCATAAGTCGCTCGTATTTTCGCAATGGACGTCGCTCTTGGATTTGGTCGAGCCGCATCTGAAATCGGCAGGCATTACGTTTAATCGACTCGATGGTTCCACGGTCGATCGCGGTTCGGTGGTGAACGAATTTCAATCGGATGGCGGGCCATCGGTCATGCTCTTGTCGCTCAAAGCTGGCGGCGTAGGTTTGAATTTGACGGCCGCGGACCACGTCTTTTTGCTCGATCCTTGGTGGAACCCTGCTGTCGAAGATCAAGCGGCGGACCGAACGCATCGCATTGGGCAAGACAAACCAGTTTTCGTGTATCGCGTCGTGGCGAAAGACACGGTGGAAGAGCGCATTTTGCTGCTTCAAGAAAAGAAGCGCGCGGTCGCGGATGCGGCACTTGGGGAAGCCGGTCGCGCCACGAGCATCACCCGCGAAGACCTTATGGCCCTGTTTGCTTGAGCCGTGGACGAGCAGCTTTTGCGATCGGCCGAACGTGTTCGCGAAGCCATTGTTGCGCGGGCCATTACGCCGAATGAATTTCGCTCGGCTTTACTTGACGTTCCCTTCATTGACCGTGATGCGTGGGTCGACGTAGTGTTTGGTTTGGACGAACTATTGCCCGATGGTCCGGAATTGCCCAGAGGGTGCGTCCCGTATCTTCCGAGCGCAGTCGAAGCATTGCTATTTCTCGCTGACCATGTGCCCATGCGGGCGAACGACGTGTTTGTCGACATTGGTTCGGGGGTCGGGCGAGCGGCAGCTCTGACGTTTTTGCTCACGGGTGTGCACTGCATTGGCATCGAAGTGCAATCGGCACACGTGGAAGCTGCGAGAGCTATGGCGGATCGAATGGGTTTGTCAAACCTGTCGTTTGTCGCTGGTGATGTCTTGGAATTGGCAGATCAAGTTGCGCAGGGAACAGTGTTTTTCTTGTACTGCCCGTTCGGCGGCGAACGACTTTCGAAGTTCTTGGTCATGGTCGAAAAATTGGCTCAGAATCGACCTATTTGGGTTTGTACTTTGGATTTGCCGTTGCCGGAGTGTGGCTGGCTCGAGTTGGTCGCGCCAACCAGACTGGATGTGCGTATGTATCGTTCTTTGCGATCGTAAATTAGACAATCACGGTGGAGGACGAAGGGTTCGATCGACCTTGCCCAATCTATCGGCAGCATTTTCGGGCCAGCCGTCATAATAATGTGGCCAGCGCTTCTTGGCAAAAATTCGATAAATCAAGGCATAAAGCACGCGCATGACGGAAGGTACACCGACGACGACGAGATACAGCGGGCCAAACCTTCGCGATTGAATCGAATGACCCCATTCGTGATTCCGGTTTTCTGAACCGACAGGAACGAATGCATTGTCACGTTGGGAGTGAAAAACGAAATACCCCAGGCTCACTGCGCCATCGCCTTTGATTTCGACGAGCCATCGGTTTTCCTTGCGTTCGACGACAACAATCTGATTCGTGGCTTGGTGGACGACGAAATAAGCGCCACCGAGCAGCGTTTGCGGCAGTTCCCAGATCAGGCCGAACCAATGACGGATCTTCACGGCACATCCACGACGACTTTGGTTTGTTCCGGATATTGAAATGTCGTTTTGTATTCCGTGAGGGTCAGGTCTTCTTCGTACACGCGCACGGTCAATTTGTATTCGCCCACATCGCCGTCTTGTTTACGCACACAATTGGAAAAACAGTTGCCGCCGGCGTTTGCCGCCGGACATGCATTGTCCGCTGCATTCAGCGCCATGTACACCACGCCGTCCCACGTAAAGGATTCCGATGAATCAGGGGCAAACGGCATGAGGCCAACGTCCATGCATGTCGAGTCACACGAGCTTGGCGTGGTATTACACATCAGGACATTCGGGTTTGCCGGGGCGTAACCAAATTGCGGCGAGAGCACTCGAAAGGGCGAATCGCATTTCGTGGCGTAGTGGCGCATGGTCGTACCTGCGTTGTGAATGACAAACTCGACTCGCGCTGCCGTTCCCGAAATGTCGTTGTCGCATGCCGTTTTGGGCAGCTCTTCATCGCACCCGGAGACGAAGGTGGCGATGACCCACATCAATGCGGATCGTGCACAACGATTACGTCGCGGCCTGCTTGGGTGAGGACGCTCGTAGTCGATGCATTCTGTGCGAACCTTCTTCATGTTCTCTCAAGGTAGCGTAGAATTTGAGCGCAGGAGAGTGGCGAGTGGAACAACCAAGTCTTGGTCAGCATGTCGTCTCGTTTGAGAACGATGAATTGCTGATCATTCGTATCCGCGGGGCTCTTGTGCCCGGCGAGATGAAGGCGATTGCGCGACTGCACGACGATCGATTGCTCGAACGGGGACGCTTGTTTGTCTTGGTTGATGTGCAGGTGGCGGAACCGCCGTCGTATGCGTCGCGGCAAGAACTCAAGGATCGACCCAAAAAGCTGCCCCCGCATTGGATTGCGTACGTAGGGATGCCTCGCGAATATGCGGTCTTTTTGGATTTGATTGTTCGTGCTGTATCTGTGCTTTCATCGTCAAAGATCGTCCATCGGTATTTCCAGGACGAACCTTCGGCGCGCGCTTGGCTTTCAGAGATGCAGGCCAAATATGCGGCTAGCGCGTGATACGCGTTTCGCCACCTTCGTCGAGCGCTTCTTTGACGTCGACGTTGTCGCTTTCCGCTTCTTCTTGGGCTTCATGTCGGGGGGCAGCTTCGTTGCCTTTTACCAAAGCGGCATCGGCAAGAGCCCACAAAGAGGCGGGAACACCAGGCATGGGCTCTCCATCCGCCTTCGCTTCTCGCGATAGGAAAATGCCGGCTGGTCGGTTGGACGAACTCGCGGTGCGTTGCCGCGGCGTCGTTGAGGACGGATTGGGTTTGGCGTCCTTGGGGTTTGTCATCTTGCGTCGGGGCGGCGTTTGCATCGCAACCCGTTGTTTGCCCTTCTTCCCAAGACGCGCTTTGCTTGGTGCATTTTTCGCGTACTCGACGCAAGTTTTCCGCATCGATGCTGGGCACGAAATGCGGATGTGAAAGTGATCGTCGTGCGGCAATCCGCCCGTTGGTTGCATCATCACGAGCGCTGCGCGCACATAAAGCGCATGCGCAACACCGCGCGATCGCGCGTGGGCGAGAAGTGCTTGCTTGATCGGATCAGCGACGAACACGTGGCTGACACGAGCATCGCGATCGAGCAGCAAATTCTGCAAAAATAGCCAATTTTTTGCGACATCGAACCGCGCGCCGGCAACATCGGGCGCGGCCAGTTTGTCATCGATCTTCGTGAAGGTTGGTCGAGACAAAGGTTTTCCGTGGGCATCGACAATGTAGAAGCCGAGATCGGCATCTCGGCCACTCTCGTGGGAATGATGTCGAGGCAACTCGCCCCCATGACGACGCGACAAATCGCCCACATTGAGCATCGAACCCGGGTGCTTTTTTGCAACGGTTTTGGCCGCATGGTCAATCGCATTGACGAGCGCGGGCAAACCCCAGCGCGTATCGACCGAAGGGTGCATCGGAGCACCACGCATGTACGGCTTGGAAAGATCTAGGCGAATGCCGCCTTCGAGGCGTCCTTCATTGGGGGGTCCAACGGATTCTGAGCGTGGCGGAGGCTCAGGAGCTTTCGTCAATACCACCGGCGTCGTGGTTCGTCCGGGGCGAGTGATCGAGGACGTATCCGTTTTGGCGCGTCGAGTTGGAGGCGCATGTTTCGAGACGCTCGCTCGGGCTGCCGCAGCAGGGGGCGCCGCGTTCGCTGTTTTCAGGGGCAAGCTGAGGAGCGTCAACGTGAGGGTGAGGGCAATGAATCGAAACGGGCTTCGCACCTTGTGGGATATAGGTGCCTGATCCTGGGTGGGCCAAATTTCGCGATCGATCATTTCTTCGATCGCCCTGGCAACTCGTGCGCGGCTCTGGTAGCACTCGGCCCGTATGAACAAGGTCTACCAGAGCGCACTGGATGCATGTCGGGACATATCCGACGGCGCGACGATTCTCCTCGCGGGTGGATTTGGCCTATGCGGCATCCCCGAAAATTGTATCGCGGCTCTGCGGGAACTCGGCACGAAAAACCTCGTGGTCGTGTCGAACAACTGCGGCGTCGACGACTTCGGTCTCGGGATTTTGCTTAGAAACAAGCAAATCCGAAAGATGATCTCCTCGTACGTTGGTGAGAACAAAGAGTTCGAACGTCAGTACCTTACGGGGGAGCTCGAAGTGGAACTGACGCCGCAAGGAACGCTTGCGGAACGAATTCGAGCTGGCGGGGCGGGGATTCCGGCGTTTTACACGCCAACCGGGGCGCATACGGCCATCAGCGAAGGTGGTTTGCCCGTTCTGTACAATGCGGATGGAACGGTCAAAAAGTATTCGGAAAAGAAAGAAGTTCGCACGTTCGACGGGCGCGATTACGTGCTCGAACCGGCCATTCGTGGGGATTTTGCCATTGTGAAAGCTTGGAAAGCGGATCGTAGTGGCAATTTGATTTATCGTCGTACAGCGCGGAATTTCAATCCGATGATGGCGGCAGCGGCGAAAATCACGATTGCCGAGGTCGAAGAGATCGTCGAAACCGGGACACTCGATCCGGACACGATTCACACGCCGGGCATTTACGTGCAACGGTTGATTCAGGGCGACAAGTACGAAAAGCGTATCGAACGTCGGACGGTGCAAAAACCGGCCGGAGCTTCGGCATAAGGAGACATCATGGGCCTTTCGCGAGAGCAAATTGCCCGCCGTGCGGCGGCCGAGCTTCGAGACGGATTTTACGTCAATCTTGGCATTGGCATGCCGACGCTCGTGGCGAACTACATTCCCAACGGCATGAATGTCGTGTTGCAGAGTGAAAATGGTTTGCTCGGGATTGGGCCGTGGCCTGTCGAGGGATCGGAAGATGCCGATCTCATCAATGCGGGCAAAGAAACGGTAACGATGGTTTCTGGGGCGGCTACGTTTTCCAGTGCCGAGAGTTTCGAGATGATTCGGGGAGGTCATATTGATTTGGCCATTCTCGGGGCGCTCGAGGTTTCCGAAAAAGGGGATCTGGCCAATTGGATGGTTCCCGGGAAAATGGTCAAAGGCATGGGTGGCGCCATGGATCTCGTCGCGTCGGCTCGACGCGTCGTGGTGATCATGGATCATGCTGCGAAAAACGGAGCGCCGAAAATCTTGAAAGAATGCGCTTTGCCTTTGACGGGACGCCGTGTCGTACATCGTATCATTACGGACTTGGCGGTCATTGACGTCATGCCGGAAGGTCTTGTTTTGCGCGAACTGGCGCCCGGTGTCACAGCGCGTGACGTGCAAGGAAAAACCGAGCCGTCGTTGCTCATTCCGCACGACATCAAAGAAATCGGCATTGGTGCCTGACAATGAGTTGGCCGGAAAAAACGCCGCCCAACGCATCCGAAAAACGCACGATTGGTGCGGGTGTATTTCGGCGTTGCGAAGGATGTGCTGAAACGCTCACTGCGGACGAATTGGCGAATAATTTCGAGGTTTGTCCGTCCTGCGGCCATCACCACAAACTTTCTGCGGCGGGTTTTCGAGAATTGCTTTGCGATGGCGGGGAACTCGAACGATGGGACGAACACCTCGAACCGGGTGATCCTTTGCATTTCAGCGATGGTCGCTCCTACAAGGAGCGTGTTTCTGCGGCGCAAAAGAAAACTGGGGCTCGCGAAGCGATTGAAATTGGTCGCGCGCAATTGAATGGCCGGCCCATTGCGTACGGCGCGTTTGTTTTCGCCTTTATGGGTGGAAGCATGGGTTCGGTGGTCGGGGAAAAAATCACGCGGCTTTTCGAACGAGCCACCGACGAAGCATTGCCGGTCATTTTGCTTTCGGCATCTGGTGGTGCCCGTATGCAAGAAGGCATCTTGTCGCTCATGCAAATGGCGAAAAGCGTTTCGGCGCTCGAACGATTTCGTCAACGCAAGTTGCCATTTTTTTCGGTTCTGCTGCATCCGACCACGGGTGGCGTCGCGGCGAGTTTCGCCTTTTTGGGTGATGTAAACATTGCCGAACCCAAAGCGCTGATTGGTTTTGCCGGACCGCGCGTCATTGAGAATACGATTCGACAAACCCTGCCGCCGGGATTTCAACGTTCCGAGTTTTTGCTCGAACACGGCATGATCGACCTCATTGTTTCTCGTTTGGAAATGAAGCAATCCATTGGCCTGTTGCTTGAACATTTGCGTCACGGCGAGCAACGTCGGCGCGACAAAATTCCTACCGCACGCACTTCATCTCCGCGGCGATGACTTCACCGCGATTGCTCCCGTTCCTCGAATCGCTGCCACGAAGGGCACGGTTTGGCATGGTACTTGGTCTCGATCGCATGATCGACGCTTTGGCCAAACTGAATGATCCGCATCGGCGAATTCCGTTTGTCCATATTGCTGGAACGAATGGGAAGGGCTCGACGAGCGCGATGGTGGCGGCGATTTTCCAAGCTGCCGGATTACGCACGGGACTTTATACGTCGCCGCATTTGTGTCGCTTGGCCGAACGAATACGTATCGACGGGCAATCTGTCGACGATGACATATTTGCGGAGGCGCTCGAACGAGTGATGCGCGTCGCGCCGGAAAACGCAACATTTTTTGAAATCTTGACGTTGGCCGCATTTGTTGTTTTTGATTTGATCGATGTCGATATTGGCGTCTTGGAAGTTGGTCTGGGTGGACGTTTGGATGCGACAAACGTTGTCCCAAAACCGCTGGCGACTGCGATTACCTCCATTGCGTTTGATCATATGGCGATCTTGGGGTCGACATTGGCGGCGATTGCGCGGGAAAAAGCTGGCATCTTCAGAATGGAGGTGCCGGTGATTTTGGGGCCGCTGGGCTCGGAAGCATTGGCAGCGATCCTGGAAGTGGCCGAAGATGTGGGGGCCGAGCCGGTCTGGACCGTTCAGCAAAATGGCGCTGACGGGCGGATTCAGGTGACGTCACGAGGTGACGAAGTTGAATTCTTGACTCCAGCGGGTCCCCCAATCGTCTCGAAATTGGCATTGCCGGGAGCGCATCAAGTAGCCAATGCGGCAGTGGCGGTAGGACTGAGCATTCGGGCAAGTGTCCGATTTCCGCAGATTATTTCGGCCATACCCAAGGGGTTATCGGAGGCGAAATGGCCTGGGCGGCTCGAGCGAATCGAACGCGACGGAAAGACGGTTTTGCTCGATTGTGCGCATAATCCCCACGGGGCAGAAGCCTTGGTTGCGTACGTGAAGGCGCAGGGATGGTCCCCCGATCGCGTGGTGCTCGTATTTGGCGCGTTGGCCGATAAATCGTGGATGGCGATGCTCGACGAGGTGGGACCTTTGGCCGAACGGCGCATTTATGCCGCGCCAAAAGGTCGCGCGGCTGCACCCATTGAAGAAATGGCAAGTCGATTTTCCGGAAAAACGGTCACTGAACCGCGTGAAGCCATTACAGGTGGGCTTGCGTGGGCGGACGCGGGTGATTTGGTACTCGTGACGGGATCGATTTTTCTTGTGGGTGAAGTGCGTTCCGAACTGCTCGGGCTGGAATGTGATCCGATTGTAGCGCTTTGATATCTGCCGTGATCTTCGCGGATTTAATAAGACTGCCAGCGGACTATCTTTTCGCGAATACGCTAGATATCGAATTGCTCGACACCAGCCGGCGCAAAAGATTGCGCAATTCTTCGAAATCTGCCGCATCGATGCGTTTTTTCCAGCGCGGAGCGACCGGCCCGAACTTTTCTGCCAAGAGCTCCACGAGCGTTTCCCGGCGCTCACGTAGTTTGCCTTCATCGATACCTTGTTTTCGGCCTTCATCGATACCTTGTTTTCGGCCTTCATCGATGCCTTGCTTTCGGCCCTTCGCTTCGCTCTGTTGACGAAGTTCGACAATGACGGGGTTGTTCTTGGCGACCAACGCCCGCGCAACTTCCTGGTCTGTCAATGCTCCGTCGATCAATGAACTGAAAACGATGGGTCGTACGAAAACAGGGTCCTCGAGAAGCGTTTTAGGATTGAGTATGACAAACTTGCGCTGCTTCTTGGACCATTCACCGATGGTGCTTTTCTTAACGAATATCGCAAAGATGCGTCGTACACCGCGTCGCGCCAATTCATCCGCTTTGTCGGTGATAAGGCTCAGCCGTTGTTCATTGACAATCTCGAATGAAACCTCTTCCAGATATCGTTTGCCCGTGGTCGGGTCGATACCTTCCTTCCGAATGCAAACGTCCGTTGCGAAGTCCGAACCTTTGGATACTCGCGTAAGCAGTTCGGTGGACACGATGCGCCCTGGCTGCACGTGCGCTCGGAGCAGGAACGTGAGCCCTGCTTGAGCGTCGGCGTGCTCGGGATCTCCCGCCATGGCGACGACCTTACGCCCCTTGACCACTTCGTCGCGCGTGATCTCCGGCACGACAAGGTGTTCGTCGAGCGGCGGGAACTCCGCTTGCGCTCGACGCCTGGGTTGCTCCGTGGATGCAGGTGACGTCGGCCCAAAGCTCGTAAGCCCGAGCGAATCGCCTGTTCTGGGAAGTACGTCGTGCCTCGATTCCATTGCCCTCCACACTACCACGGCGATACAGGCTCAGGCCAGCACAAAAACTCGACAAACGTCGTGTCGGTTCTCCACGGGCCGGAAAGTTTGTCGCGTGAGCCGCTTTCATGTTGAAGGTGCTGCGTTTAGCCACGCTCGCTTGTTTGTCAAGGGCAGAAAACGTTTGGCGCAAAGAAACTGTTCGTCCGAGTGGATGATCGGAGTGACGAACTCGAATGACGGTTGGGGTGGGTCATGTGGGCCGCGTGAAGGGTCCGCGGCCGAGACGAACGACGCTACGCAAACGTGGTCGTCCGGATTTCGAGTAAATTGGTTCACCCATTACACGACGATTCGTTCGTATCGATCGGTGGGGGGACGTTGGATTGCAGGCGCGGAAAATGTGTGTTTCAGGCGTTGCTTCGATGTTCCAAGGCGCGTAAGATGCGCCCCCATGAATGCTCGACCGTTCGATGTCATCGTGATTGGTACCGGCCCCGGAGGCGAGGGGGCCGCGATGAAATGCGCAAAAGAAGGCAAGCGCGTTTGCGTCGTCGATGAACGTGCCGATGTGGGCGGAGCTTGCACGCATACTGCCACCATTCCTTCGAAGGCTCTGCGGCACGCAATTCAACGTCTCGTCGAGATGCGGGATGCTCCTGGACTTCGTGGCGTCGCGTCTGCGCAGCCTTCATTCGGCGATTTGTGTCGGACAGCGGCGAGCGTCATTGGGCGACAAACCGGCATGCGACAAACGTTTTACGAGCGAAACGACGTGGAAGTCGTCGAAGGACACGCACGGTTTATCGATGCGCATACGATTGAAGTGAGTCAACCCAAAGGCGCGACGGATGTTCTCACGGCGCCTCATTTCGTCGTTGCTGTCGGATCGCGCCCGTACCACCCACCCGATGTCGATTTCGATCATCCCCGCATTTACGATTCCGATCGCATTTTGAAAATGACCGATACGCCACAAGCGATGATTGTTTACGGCGCCGGTGTGATTGGGTGTGAATATGCCAGCATGTTCCGAATGCTCGGAGTCAAGCTGAATTTGGTCAATACGCGCGACCGACTGTTGTCGTTTTTGGACGACGAAATCGTCGATGCGTTGGCATATCACCTCCGTGATCTCGGTTGCTTGATTCGCCATAATGAAGAATACGAACGTGTCGAAGGACTCGACGACGGTGTCGTGCTCCATTTGAAGAGTGGCAAGAAAATCAAAGCCGACGTGCTTCTTTGGGCCAACGGACGCGCAGGTAATTCCAATGATTTGGGTCTCGAAGGCTTGGGCATCGCCATCGATTCGCGCGGGAATATTCGCGTCAATGAAGGGTATCAAACGGCCGTGCCGCATATTTATGCCGTCGGCGATGTCGTGGGTTTTCCCGCGCTTGCCAGTGCCGCATATGATCAAGGTCGGTTTGCTGCGACGCACATCGTTGAAGGAAGGCTCGAATTTGGCCTGGTTGCAGATATCCCCAATGGCATCTACACATCGCCCGAAATTTCGTCTATTGGCAAAACCGAACGCGAATTGACCAATGCCGGTATTCCATACGAAGTCGGCCATGCGCAATTCAAATCCCTGGCCCGAGCACAAATCACGGGCCGAACCGTTGGGATGCTGAAAATCCTATTTCATCGCCAAACGCTCGAACTGCTCGGTGTGCATTGTTTCGGCGACAATGCCAGCGAAATCATACACATCGGACAAGCCATCATGTCCCAAAAAGGCCAGGCCAATACGCTCCTCTACTTCGTCAATACGACGTTCAACTATCCGACCATGGCCGAAGCGTATCGCGTAGCCGCGCTCAATGGGCTCAACCGCGTTTTCTGAAAATGGCGTAATTGCAGCCATGAACGATGAACAAGGACTTGATTCGTCGATGAGACAATGAAATCGTCTCGTGCAAGGAGGGAATTTCTCATGCAATTCGCAACGGCAAAGGATGGAACGAAGATCGCCTATCGCAAGCACGGTGACGGCTCGCGTGTTGTCGTATTCGTGCACGGCTGGACGATGTCTGGGCAAGTGTACGACCGTTTGCTGGAGCAGCTCAATCTGAACGGTTTGACTCTGCTCGTGCTGGATCTGCGTGGCGCGGGTGATTCCGATAAACCCGAAGCATCCGAAACACATTCGATTGCCCATTACGCTGGCGACGTTCTCGCCGTCGCCGATGCTGAAAAAGCAGAATCGTTTGTCCTCGTTGGGCACAGCATGGGTGGTCAAATCGTGCAATGGCTCGCGGCAAATCACGCCAGTCGTGTGGCCGGAGCGGTGCTTTTGTGTCCCGTGCCAGCCTGCGGAATGCAACTGCCGCCAGAAGCTGTCGGGCTTTTCTCCACATCGGGTGGAAATCGTGATTCAACCAAGACAATCCTTTCGATGGCCTGCAAAGACTTGCCCGATGGGGCGATGGAGTGGCTCATCGGGATTGCCATGGGGACATCTCCCACCGCCGTCAAACACGGTTTCGAGGCTTGGACGGCGGGTGGATTCAGCGACGCGCTCATCAACATCAAAGCGCCATTGGTTTGTCTTGGAACGGACGATCCATTTCTTCCGCCGGCGTTCTTGAAGGCGGAAGTCATAAGCAAAGTCGCAGGGTCACGCTTCGCGTACCTTCCTGGACCTGGGCACTACGTGCAAGTCGAGCGACCGCGCGAGACGGCTGCTGTGCTCGAAGCCTTTTTGGCGGCACTCGGCACGTGAGCCGATCGCCTCGTATCCGGGGGCGGCTGATTGCGGGGATAAGGCGGCGTCGTGCGTGTGGTCAAGAAAAACCACACGCTCGTGCTGCGACGAAGTTGCTCGATATTGTGGATCGTCATCGCGACGAGATCATTGATCGAGCAACAGATTGGGTCATAACGGCAGCGGTTGATCTTCAAGGCAAGCGGCCTCGTGAAGAAACCCGACGGCTTGTCGAGCGGGTTCTCGATGCAAATCGCGCCGTCATCGCCGACGGGGATCGACGGCCGCTACGTGCGTTCATCGACTATGTGACGAGTATTCGGGCTTCGCTCGAATTTCGCGTCTCGACCGTTCTGCGAGGATTTCTTTCGTTCAAGCGAGGATTGGCGCATGTTTTCGAGGAAAAACCTGTCCGCGCCCGAGACAAACTCACTTTTTTCGCTCTCGTCGATGAGATCTATTACGAGGCTATCTTTGAGATCTCCGATGTTTACGGCGGAAAGCTCGTCCAAACCATCACAACCCGTCGCGATGAAATCGAAGTCGAGCTCGCTCAGAAGCGCGGAGAACTCGAGCAAGCGACGGCTGAAGTGGACCTCTTGCGTCAAAGACTCATCGCCCTTTCGTTGCCGATTTTGCGCATATGGAATGGCATTTTGCTCGTTCCACTCATTGGTGAAATTACGTCGGAACGAGCCGAGCATGCGCGAACTGAGCTGCTCGAAGCTGTGGGTCGACATCAAAGCCAGAGTGTCCTCATCGACGTGACGGGCTTGAGTGTCGTGGATGAACACGCGGCAGGTGTGCTCGGATCCATCATTCGGGCGGTGTCATTGCTTGGTGCTGAAACGATCATCGTTGGTGTGCGAGGCGAAGTTGCGCGCGTGCTCGTACACATCGGTGAAGTTTTTCCTGGAACACGCACATTTTCGACGCTCGATGAAGGATTGCGTTGGGCACTGCGTTCGAAACAACGTTGATGCGTGGTTGTCGCGACGCTTCTGTCTTGCGTGAGCTTTTGGTAGAAGTCGTCTGTGGCCAGCTCACCGAACGAATGCCTTGCGAATACCCACCTCAACCTGTGCGACGATGCGTTTTTCCTCGTCGCATCCACGGCGCGTCTCGATGACGATTTGCTTCGTGACTTTGCGAAGCGGCGATCGTCGATACTTCAAGCGGTTGCGCGAGGTGCTGCACCTGAGCACCTTGGATCGTGGGATGGTTGGTTGCTCAAAATGTCCGCTGCTGTTGCGCCGCTTGCGCCTCCGCGATGGCTCGCGATGTCGGATGTGATTGATGAAGGCGTGTCGCTCGAACATGGCGCACGCGGTGTTCGTTCTCTGTTCACGAGCAAGCCCAGCGAAAAGGATGTGGCGCGCGTGCAGACGTTGGGCGGGTTTGCCGCGCGTGCACTGGCGTCGGTTCTTGCTGCGACGGGAGAATTTCATCCCGAGGCCCGGGCGCAGCGCGGTTGTTTCGTCGCGTCACTTGGGCTTCCCGAAGCTGATCAAAAAACACTGATCGCGGAAGAGCCGATGGTCCCAGCGGCGCTCGAAGTCCCCGAAGGTTTGTCCCCGAAGGTGGCCCGAGCGGTTCTGCGTGGAGCGTTTGTCGCGGCGATGCTCGAAGGAACGGATCCACGAGAAGAACAAGCGGTGCTTTTGATCGGGAAAAAGACGGGTTTGCCCGCGGAGGAAATCACCGCCGCCCATGGGGAGGCTCGCCAGCGGATGGATGCTGCGCGCGCGTTTGGACTACCCGCGGTCGATGCAATTCGTTACGTGCTCGAAGGAGATCGCATGACGAGTGATCTTCTGGCGGTTGCCGCTGCGAAATTGACGTTGCCGATGAACCATCGAACAGCGGCGATGACCGCGGTGAGTGTCGTGAGCAAGGTGGTCCTGTCGAAAAAGCACACGGTGGATCGAAAGACGCGAGATGCCGTCCTTGGTTTGTCTTGGATAGCGGCGTTGCGGATCGACCCTTCGTATGTTCGTCGTGCCGAACTCGCGATGTTGCATGATCACATTGCGGCGGATTTGGGGGATGCGGATGCGGGCAAGTCGGTGCGAGCGACCATTGAGAAGTTTATCGAGGACGAGTTGCGGACGGCTCGGCCGCTGGTGCCTCCGCCGATGCCGTGAGACGGTTTCGCTATGGTCGCTGGTCGTTGTCTCGAGTGTTTAGGAAACAGCTAAAAGACGAATCACCATGAGCCGACGTTGTTCGCGATCGACTCGGATATCGGCGATCGCACCCCGCGTACTCAATCGAATACGATCTCGTCCCGACCATTCGATACGTCCCTGACCGTTCTGGCTAAACTGGATCACGCCCGCACAAATCGCGCTTGCGACTCGCCGATGCATGTTGCGCACCTGTGTGGTGCACGCGTCGGCAAACTCGACCGTCCACATTCACTCACTCGGTTGTGGCAGCAGAAGGATCAAAAGCAGCAACGAATTCGCCGGCCGGAATCCAGCGCACGACGTTTTTTTCGATCTCTTCCAGCGCAGCTTCTTCTGAGGCCGTGAGAGGAACCCAAGGAGCGGCTTCGAGCGCAGCCCGGACCGGATCATGTTCACGCGCAAGTGCCGAGTCACCAGTCCCTTGTTCACATGCGGAAACACCAAAAGTGTCTGGATTCCGTTCAACTTGGTCGAGTTGTTCGTCCATGGTTCTAGTCTGCACGACCTGCAGTTCGAGGGCAAGGGGCGTTTTTCGAGACGATGCCTTCGTCATTCCGCCAATCGGTTGTCTTTTGGAACCCGCGTCAATTGCACGAGTTTTTCTGGGCGCGTTTCCAGCGTGGGTTCGGGGGCATCCAAGGGTTCTTCAATGATCTCGAACCGTCCATGATCAAATGGTTTACCCTCGGCAGCGGTTGTCGGGACAAGCCGTTCACGTTTGTTTTGAGCGGCCAAGGTACGGGCGCGAAAATGGCAATACGGATTGTTGCCGGGTTTGCCAAAGAGCGAATGGGCCGTGAACGTACATCCACCCATGCAAACCGAAGCAAATGGACACGTGTGGCAAAATCCCCATAAATCGTCGACGGTTCGAGTGCGCGTAAAGGTCATCTCTGGCGCATTGTTCCAAACTTCGGCCAATGGTTTGTCTCGAAGATTGCCGCCCACATAGGCATACGTTTGGAGGGACGGACACCCTTTGACGGCGCCGTCGGATTCGATGCCCAGAACGCGTTGACCGGCTTGACAACCCACGAAATGATCCCGTCCACCTTCTTTGAGTGACCGCAGGAGAGCTTCTTCGGGTCCGAAATATCCGAGATTGTTACCTGGTAAAACCACGATACCATCCCGATAGGCACGTTTCTTTATTTCCGCAATGCGGGGAACCACTTCGAGCAAATCGTAGGGTTGCAGAAGCATGGCCGGACGATCGGCGGCCCGTCCCAATGCGGCGGTGATTTGGACTTGCCACGCGCGAATGCCCAACGACTTCAATCGTTCGTACAACGCTTCTAGGTCGTCGCGATTGACGCGGTTGATATGCGTATTCGCTGCAATGTTGATTCCCGCAGCGCGTAAATGGCGAAGCGCCTGGGTTGCACTTTGAAAACTCGATTTTGCGCGACGAATCAAATCATGCGTTTTTTCGAGTCCATCCACGCTGACGGAAACAGTATGCATTCCAGCGTTTTTCATGGCCTGAGCCAGATCCGCGTCGACGCCACGACCACCGGTTGTCATGGACGCACGGATGCCCGCTTTGTGCAGCGCTCGTGTGATGTCGAGAAACCCGTCGTGTAAATACGCTTCACCACCAATCAGCACGACTTCGCGTGTGCCCATGGCCGCGAGTTGATCGACGACACGTAGAGCTTCCGTCGTTGATAACTCGTCCGTTCGAGGACCTCCGGCGCGTGAACCACAATGGGCACAAGGCTGGTCGCAACGGAGCGTTATTTCCCAGACGACGTACGCCGGATAAAATTCGCCCGCGACGATGGGTACACGACGAAGCGCCATTGGATTAGCCTAATGCAATTCGGGCGTTTCTGAAATCTGCCCGCGTCAAAAAGGACCTTGGCATGCTTCTTACTTGCTCTCATTGCGAAGGGTTCGTCCCAGCGAACGTTGCTGCGTGTCCACACTGCGGTGTGGAATCGTTGGACGTCAAAACAAACTCGAAGTTCGGGGCGCTCGTGAAGGGTGTTGCGGCGGCCGCGACGGGCGGCGTTGTTGCCATCACGCTGATGGCTTGTTACGGCGCGCCTGAAGGCGACTACGACACGGACGGTGACGGCTTCGGAGATTTCTCCGGCGACTGCAACGACGGTGATCCGACGATTCATCCTGGAGCGCCCGACTCGGTTGGCGATGGCGTCGATCAAAACTGCGATGGTGTCGACGGCACTGCGTCCGAAGTAGACGGTGGCATGAGCAGCAGTAGCAGCAGCGGCGGACCGTGCATCACCTGCAACACGGCGGTGAACACGACGGGTCTCGTTGCTCCCGCACAACCCTTCTGCTCCACGGCAGGTCAACAAGACTTCAACGATCTCAAGACGTGCGTGTGCACCGATGCGTGCATCAACGAGTGCGGCGGCAACATTTGTCAGGGCATGGCCGCAACGGCGGACTGTTCGACGTGCGTGCAAGCGAATTGCGCCACGCAAAACAACAACTGCGCGAGCAACTGATCGTTAACGAAACATCGTCACGACAAACGCACCCGTCAACAAACTTGCCGCGACCAACCCCCAGCCTACGCGACGCAAGTGCCTCGTGTGCACATCCGCGATGAGCACACCAAGCCCCAACAGTTCAAAAGGTAGAAGCGCCAGCGTCACCGCAAACGGAAGCTGATCGACAAGCGCCAAACCCAGGCTCGAAACAAGTGATCCAAGCGTCACGACGTACGCCAACATCACCGGTTGCGGACCTTCGTCTTTCGCTCGCGCGATCACCGCGCGTACCGATACCGTTGCGATCCCAAACGAAATTGTCCAGACCAACCAGACTTGGGTCGCGCGAAAAAAATCGACGCCCGACGCGAGTGCGACTGGAAAAGCCGCGCCTGACAAAGCCATGGCCGCGATCACTTCACCAAGCGTCGTCTTCTCCTCGTGCCGCCAGACAAACCCAGCCACGACACAACCGAGAAGCATGGGTGGGATCGCTCCGAGTTGCGCAATCGTTGGAGCACCAACGATACCCAGCCCACCGCAGAGGATGGCGATCGAGCTCAGGATGCGCAGGCGTTTTGAGGCACGCTCGCCATCTTGATTGCGGGCTTTGGCGCCACGTTGCCCAAGAAGGATGAGCAGAGGTTCATGGGCCAAAAACGTGGCGACCGCACCGATGGCCAGTCCGATGGAAGCGAGCTTCGGGGTAGTCAGCGCGAGTCCCACAACGAGGGGCACACCGAGTTGTCCGTAGGCACCATGTTCACGCGGAGCGAGGGACCGAGGACGGGGGACGGGGGCGCTGTGGGTTGCGGTCACGATGGCTATTGCTGAACGCTGCGTGGGTGCAGCCGACGTGGATGTTCGTCCGATATCTTGCCATGCGCGCGCGTTCATGCGACACGTGATCCAGGAACTGTCGCTCGAGGTTCGTCCCTTGGCGACCGAAGGAAATCGTGAAGCCGCTACGCCAATTCGTTGCTCTTTGCGTACCGTTTGCAGCGATCGTTTTCGCCGGTGGTCCGCTTGGCTGTCAGTTGCTCGGCGTCCCCGCCTTGCCGACGATTCCCCCAGCGCCGAAGTTCGAGCTACCGCAGGTCCCGCAGCCGCCGGAAATCCCGCAGGTTCAGGCTCCCAGTCTTCCGTCGCCCTCGCTGCCGTCTGCTCCGGAAAAACCCAAGGTCGACGTGCCGCTCGACGAAGATCAAGCGATCTGCTGTTTGCGTAGCGGACCTGTCAAGCAAGTGTGTGGCGGTGATGCCGAACGTTGCTGCACGATCAAGTTCGAGCGCGACGAATGTGAAGCGCAAGGCGGCTTGTGGTTTCACTCGGTACGCGGTTGCGCTGGCGCTTGTTGATCGCGTTCGCCTTCGCGGATGAAAAACTCCGGCCTGTAACTCATCTCCGTCATCAGTTTTGAGAAGTCGTCGATGGGCATGCTGCAATGCCCAAACGTGTCGTGGATCGTCACGTCGGCACCGTCGAACCATCGACGATCGGGATCCATCGGGTCGTCATAGTGCACGACGTGGTTTGTCCAGTCGACACACAGCGCTCGAACTTTGTGGGGCGTGTTGTGCAGTACGGGCGGCTGTCCGTTGGGAACGGGGTTGGGCATGGACGGGAGTTCTAGTGTGACAAACACTTGTTCATTTTGCCTTGCCGCTTGATCGATGATCGCTACGCCGTGTTGTTTGATGTCGACCATATCTTTGGTTTCGAATGCATTGATCTCGAGACCCGAACCGACATTCTCGTCACCGTCGAAATGGCCGTCGATGACGTTGTCGTAGTTCATGTTTGGATAGGCAAACTCCATGCATGCCGCTTGAAAAACGCGGCTGACCGCATTGCGACGTTGTTCTCGTTCGTGGGGTGCGAGCACGTCTTCGTCGCACATGAGTACCGCGCCGCTTTTCATGGTCACGAGTCCTTCTCGCGTCACGAGACCGGCAACGAGGCGCGCATATTCCGCGGGGTCACGCTCCGCCAAATAACCTTCGATGCATGCAGCTGCACAGGTCGCTTTGAGTCCCTGATTGATGCGTTTGGGGTCGAATACATTGAAGACGAGCTCGCTGAAGATGCGCGTACGTCCGGGCTCACGGGTAAAAGGATCCCACAACGTCTCCTCGGCGAGCGTGAGCAACGACTCCATGAGGGTTTTTCCGGTCGAATCACGCTGTTCAAGCAGGCCTCGTGACTCCAATGCTTCGAGGGCCGCGCGCACTTTTTCACGTACGGCAACTTTTTCGGCGGTCGTATCGCGGTGGACGATGGGCGGAAGTGTCCGCTGTTCGCGACGATCGAAGTGTCCCAGGAGTTTTTCGAGGGTAGGGGACGACATGAAAATCCGCCCTTTCACGAAAGGATGACGGGAATTGGTCTTTTTTTCCAGGGCCGATAAATTCTA
>JBGAOI010000020.1:0-10244 GCA_044221885.1 Polyangium sp. (in: bacteria) | reverse complement strand
GTTCCACTGTTCCCGCCCTAGGCGTTGCGGTAGAGCAAGCGATTTCGAGTTATTCATGACGTTTTGGACGAAATATGAGAAACGTATCAAGCGCCTGCTTTTGCTGGGGCTTGTACTTTTATTTCCGCTTCTCGTGATGCGTGTTCCCGCGGTTCGCAAAGCGCTCGTGGATCTTGTGGCATTCATGCGAGAAACGCCGCTTCCGGGCATTGGCCTATTTTTGGCGATCGAGGTATTTGCATTGTCATTGACTGCGCCGACGTGGCTCATGTCGGGGCTCGCCGGATACGCCTATGGATTCGTGTGGGGATTTGTTTTGGCATGGCCGGCCGTCACGTTATCGGCGACGTTGATTCTCGTCATGGCCAGGGCTTTGGCGCGAAAATGGGTTGCGGCTCGTACGGCAGAGGCCCATTTTTGGAAAGCTGTGAATCGAGCGGTGCAAAAAGACGGCTTCAAGGTAGCATTGCTCATGCGTCTGGCCGTGGCCTTGCCGCAGAATCTGATCACATATGCCTTGTCGGCAACGTCCATCAAGGTGCGGGAATTTGCGATAGGTTCTTTTTTTGGCTATTTCCCCGCGACCGTGGTTCACGTTTATTTGGGTTCGCAATTCGAAAGCGCCGCGCAACTCGTGGCAGGAGAATCGTCGGCGCGTGGACCCATGGCGTGGGTGACAGCGGCATGCGGCCTCGTTTTGACAGTTGGGGCAGTGATCGTCGTGTCCCGTTATGCCCGAAAAGCGCTCGATGAAGCATTGGCGGATGGTGCACGTACAGCGTGAACGTTGGCGCGGCGGTCGTTCTTGCAGGGAATGAGAATCCACGCTACGAAGACGGACGATGGTGGCCAAGAAAAACAAATTTGACGACAAGCTGGCTCGATTGCGGGCGTTGGCGGACGGGCCCGAGGCTCGAGCCGTTCATGAATTGAAATTGTTTCTGGCCGAAAAAGATGCATTTTTCGTGGGCGAAGCGGCAAAACTAGCCAAAACCATGGAACTCCGGCAGCTCGAACCGGATCTCGTTCAAGCGTGTCGAAAACTCCTGTCCAAAGAAATCGCCGATCGCGGCTGCATTGCCAAACGTTGCGTGCTCGATACGCTCGTCACGTTCGAGGCGCACGTGCCGGATCTTTATTTGGAGGGGTTGCGGTATGTGCAAATGGAGCATTCGTTTGGTCCACCGGAAGATACGGCGGGCAGTGTGCGCGGACTCTGCGCGCATGCGCTCGTTCGGATTGACTTTGCCGATGCGATTTTGGTTATCGCTCCCATGCTTTTCGACGAATTGCCAGAAGTTCGAATTGCTGCCGCGGAAGCTTTGGCTGTCACCGGTGATCGCACGTGTGCGGGCATTTTGCACGTTCGTCTTTTGGCTGGCGAAGACAAACCCGATGTTCTCGAGGCGCTTTATCGAACGCTTCTTTCTTTTGATACCAAGCGGTATTTAACGGTGGTCGCGAAAGCGCTCGAAGATGGGGAAGAGGCTGCGGCATTGGCGCTTGGTGAATCTCGGCTTTCGACGGCATTTCCCATTCTTTGTGAGGCATTGCGTACGGCAACGGGCGACTTGGAAGCCACGGTGCTTTTGAGCATCGGCCTTTTGCGGCTCGAAGAAGCGACGGAATATCTGCTGAAACTCGTGGAAGAAGGTCCCGAACATCGTGCAGCGAAAGCAATTGAAGCACTTGGATTGCACCGTCATGAAGAACGATTGGCGAATCGAGTCGGCGAGATTGTCAAAAATCGGAAATCGAGAAAGCTCGCTGCGGCGTTTGCGGAAAAGTTTGGCCGGAGCGCCTGATGCTTTAAAAACCAACGCTTCGTCTTTCGTACATGCGAATGCTAATTCGCGGAATAACACGGACCGCATAAATTCGTTTGCACTCCAGCGAATTTCGTGAGGTTGGATCCGAAAGAAAGTTGACTTCGTTGTGGACATCGGATGACGTTTTGGTGTAATCATGGATAACCGCCATGCCGAATGCCACGCGTCGTAATCATCGCAGTTCGTTTCGCGGGGGGGTGGTTCATTGGGAGGAATGGGTTCCTCGAGGAGGCCGGGAGCATCCTGATCGGAGACCGATCGTTTTGCTGCATGGTCTTGCGGACACGTGCCGCACGTGGAATCACATCGCGCCTGTTTTGGGGCGAGATCGACGCGTGTATGCGCTTGATTTGCCAGGACATGGCGATTCTTCACGTTACGAAAGCAACTACGACGTGCATTGGTACGGCGAGCTGATTTCGGAATGGATTCGATCGCTCGAACTTCCGGATTTCGATTTGATGGGCCATTCGCTTGGTGGGGGCATTGCGATGCGGGTACTTTTGGAAAAACCCGCTCGAATTCATCGCTTGGTGCTCGTCGCAGCTGGAGGCTTGGGGCTCGAAGTGGCCATGCCTTTGCGTTTGGCGGCGACGACCGGGTTGCTCGACAAGGTCGTGCCGCAATTGATGGGAATGGGCACGCATGCGGGCGTACGCGTGCTCGGGGGCAATTTTAATGACGAAGAGCGGCGTCATTTGGCGGAAGTAAACGCACGACCGGGAACCGGGCGAACGCTGCATCGAACCCTTCGTGGCGCCGTGGATCTGAAGGGCCAACGTGAGCACATGATGGATTATGCGCACCGCATGAGCGAATTGCCGCCGATTGCCGTGTATTGGGGTGACGACGATCCGGTGTTACCTGTTCGTCATGCCGAACGAGTGCATCATTTTATCGAAGGCGCGATTGTGCGGCGATATCCGAATGTGGGACATTATCCGCACCGAGAAGCGGTCCCGGAAATGCTTCCGGATTTGATCAAGTTCCTGGACGAACCGCAAAAAGCGCCGCGTTTTCGCCATAAAGCGAAAGCTCCGCGGGCGAGCGAGGCCAATGGTTTTTCACTTTGGCGTATGTTTGCCGAAGCGAAACCATAAGCCAACGGGCTGCTAAAACTTCAATTCTTTACGCAATTCGTCGCCCGGCAGATCCAGCGCCTGCGCCGCCTGTTCGTAGGCCGGATCCTCACCCATTGGGATTCGAATCAAAAACCGCACATACAAATCCCCGGGTTCTTTGCCTTTGCGATGGACGCCCTTGCCTTTGAGCCGCAATTGTTGCCCGCTTTGCGCGCGCGGGGGAATCTTTAACGTGACTTCGCCATCGGGCGTGGGAATGCGAATTTTTCCACCCGCGTAGGCTTCGAGCACGCTTATCGGCACTTCCAGCTTCAAATCGTCACCATCGCGCTGGAACAACGGATGCGGCGACACGTGTATCGTAATGATCAAGTCGCCCGCAGGCGCTTGACCCATGCCCGGACCTCCTTGGCCTGCGACGCGAATGCGACTGCCTTCACTCGCCCCTGCGGGAATACGAATCGTTTTTGCCTCGCCACCTTCGGGGCGGATATCAATCATCGTGCCTTTGATGGCCGAAACGAAATCAATGGTCACTTCCGCTTCGACATCTTGGCCTTTGCGACCAACCCGCACCCCACCTCGTCCGCCAAACATATCGCCGAGGTTGCCGAAGAGGTCGCCCATGCCACCGCCACCGCCGAAAATGTCTTGCACATTGAATCCAGGCCCGCCAGCGCCGCCACCTCGAGGTCCCCGTCCTGCGTATTGACGCACATACCGCGCTCGGTCCGGGTCAAACCCTTGATGGAGACTTTCCTCGCCAAATTCATCATAAAGCGCACGTTTGTCTTTGTCCGAGAGAACCTCGTACGCCTGATTGATCTCCTTGAATTTCGCTTCGCTCGCTTTGCCCGGATTTTTGTCCGGATGGTATTGCACGGCGAGCTTGCGGAATGCCTTTTTGATCGCGTCTTCATCGGCATCTTTCGTAACACCGAGGACGGAGTAGAGATCACGAGCCATAACGTTTTTCCGCCATGCGACTGGTCGTCACGACCAATGGGTTGGTCTTTCCATACACCGGATGACCCCCGTGACCCGGGAGCCACCCTGTTTGGTCCCTGAGCCTAAATCGCGATCGGGCGTTCGTCACGGGGGGAACTGCAAAGAGTTTACACACTTATGCGCCACGTCGTTCCCGTTGCTCCGTCGGCAACCTCGATGCCCATGGATTCCAGCTCTTTTCGAACCACGTCGGCGCGAGCAAAATCTTTCGCCACTCGAGCTTGCTGACGTTCTTCGACGAGCGCGTCGATGTCTTCGGCCTTTTTGCCAAGCAGCGACAGGCGCCGCGTCCGTGTACGTCCCCGATACTCATCGAGGGGCGTTTGTAAGATGCCTAGAGGTTCGACACAGGACCACAACGTTTTCAGCAACATGCGCGCAAGGAGCGGCGCACTCTTGGCAACATCGGGGTCTTTGCGGCGTTTTTGGGCCACATCAACGACTTCATTACCCGTTCGAGCAACTTCGCCCACAACGGCGAGCGCAACCGGCGTATTGAGATCGTCATCTAGGGCTGCATCGATACGCGTCCTTGCGGTCGAAACCAGCCCCATGACCGATGCCAATTCTTTCGGCACGCGGGCTGTCGGGGCCGGTGCCGAGTTGGCATCATCGGTGCCTCCAGCCAATTCTGCGAGGGAACTGAGCCGACCAATGGTTTGGTACAGATAATCCACCCGACGTTCGGCTTCGAGAATGCCCGGAAAAACCACGCGGCCATTGTCGAGTTTTTCCGTTTCGAATTGAATCGGGCCTCGATAGTGCACCGTGAGTAAGAAATACCGCAGAGCTTCTGCATCGTTGCGGTTGTACACGTCGCGAATTGTGACGAAATTGCCTAGCGACTTGGCCATCTTTTCTTTGTCGACATTGACAAAGCCGTTGTGAATCCAGATATTTGCGAAACTTCCTTCGCCCGGATGAGCCGCTTCGCTTTGCGCGATTTCGTTTTCGTGATGCGGGAAAATCAGATCCATTCCGCCGCAATGGATGTCAAATCCAAACCCAAGGTAACGCTCGGACATGGCTGAACATTCGATATGCCAGCCCGGTCGACCTCGACCCCACGGACTATCCCACCCCCATGCATCTTCGGGAGCACCCTTCCAAAGCGCGAAATCGAGCGGGTCGCGTTTGACGTCCGAAACTTCGACGCGAGCGCCAGACACCAAATCATCCAATTGCCGATTCGAGAGTTTTCCGTAGTCGCGAAACGTCCGCACGGCATAATAAACGTCGCGAAGTCCACCCGGCATATCGACGGCGTACGCTGCGCCTTTTTGAATGAGCGATTCGATGAGCTGAATGATTTCGGCAATATGATCCGATACTCGTGGCGTATGGTCCGGTTCGCGGCAGCCAAGCGCAGTGATGTCTTCCTTGTAGGCTTCGGCCATCCGTGCCGACAAGGCCATGGGCATTTCGCCATTTTCCTTGGAACGGGCGAGAATCTTGTCGTCGACGTCCGTGATGTTCCGCGTGTAAATGACGCTCAATCCCTGACCACGCAGGTGACGCACGAGAATGTCGGGCATGAGCGCTGCGCGTGCGTGACCGACATGCGAAATGTCGTAGGTTGTCGGACCGCAACAGTAAACACGCACTTCGCCGGCCCGCTTCGGGACCAGTGGCACGAGTTTTCCGCTCATCGTGTCATACAAGCGCAGGCTGATGTTCGGCATGGTCACGTCGTCTAGCGCTGGTCTTGCCGGTAGGCAACCATCGAGTCCATGGGCGGCGATTGAATCCTGGGCGTGGTAAGCCTCGGACGTGCTGCCCATACGCGATCGTTTGCCCACACGACGCCCACCGATCGTCAACTGGACGATCATTGCGATCAACATCGGCGCCTTCGTTTGGATGCAAGCACTTCTGTCTGTGGCCGGACCTCGAGGTGCCGACGTACGTGCTCACGAACTCGTGTTGCAGTGGGGTCTTGTGCCGAGGTTTGTCGTGCAACACCCGATCGACGCGTTGCCGAGCATCTTCACGAGCATGTTTACGCATGATCCGTCGGGATTGGCGCACATCGGCGGCAACATGCTTTACCTTTGGATCTTCGGCGACAACGTCGAGGACGCCTTGGGGCACTTTCGATACGCGCTTTTTTACGTGCTTTGCGGCGTGTTTGCCGTCTTGGCGCAGGTGCTTGTCGATCCAAACTCGGTCGTGCCCATGGTCGGAGCATCAGGTGCAATCTCTGGCGTTCTGGCGGCATATGGCTCGCGTTATCCACGATCACCCATCACAGTCATCAATCCTTTTGTCCCGCTTTGGTTGTTCTTCGGGTTGTTCCTGGAACTACCAGCGTGGATTTTGATCCTCCAATACTTCATCGTGAACCTCGTGAGCGGTTTGTCGTCGCTAGGAAGTCGCGGTGGAGGTGTTGCTTTTTTCGCTCATTTGGGTGGGTTTGTCGCGGGCCTCTTGTTCGTCCGTCTGTTTTTCGAATCCACCCCGAAGGAATACGAACACTGGTCGCAGCTTCGAGCTCGACCTCGGCCATCGAATCGCAACGCAGCGCATCGCGGACCTGATGATCCGTGGGGGTGGTAGGCGCGCAAAGGTGCAGCTCTACGAGGTGCCAACCTATTTTGAGCAAGGTTGCGATCCGCCGCTGTGTGCTTCGACGCAGCAAAAACTCGACGTTTCGTCACAGGATTGTCATTCCGACAAGTTTCTCATAGTGGCCCAACGTGAGCGTGATAGGTTCCGCGCGATGCGAGCAGCCATCCGGTTGCGAGAAAAAATCCGGCTGATCGGGTGCATTTTCGCCGTAGGGTTTGCCCTGGGCGTCGTTGGATGCGCTGGCCCGAGCTTCAATGGATCGGTGTATCGCGGTCCTGGATTTGCGTTTCAAGTGCCGCAGCCACCCGCTACGTGGAAGCGAATCGAGCTGGACGGCAAGGCGTTGTCGTTCGTTGACGAGTCTTCAGGAACGCTCGTTTCTGCGTCGGGACGATGCAAAGTCGATGGCGAAGACGTGCCGCTCCGTTCGCTCGTGCAGCACCTTTTCCTGCAGTTCACCGATCGGGAAGTGGTGAGTGAAGAGGTTGTTCCGTTCGATGGTCGCGAAGCGTTGCACACGGTGGTGATTGCAAAGCTCGATGGAGTGCCCAAGCAATTCGATGTGTGGGTGCTGAAGAAAGACGGCTGCGTCTACGACCTGTATTGCATCGCGGATCCGGAAGAATTCAACGATTCCGTCGGGCCATTTCGGCAGTTTGTCCAAGGCTTCTCCACGGTACCTGCCGATGACGACTAAGGTTGCACCCGACCCCAAGCGTCCAAGTCTCGAACCGGGGCCTGCGAGTCTTGATCGCCTCAAGATTGCGCCCAAGGCAGCACCTCCGTTTTGGGTGAGGTTCGCGAACAGCACTGGGAATTTCCTCGTCCACATGGGGCAAATTGGCCGGATGCTCTACGAAGCGACGATCGCGATTTTCAAAAAACCGTTTGAGTTCGAATCAACGGTGTACCAGTTGGAACAACTCGGTGTTCGATCCCTCGGGATTGCCGTCGCGACAGCGGTGTTCACGGGCATGGTCATGTCCGTGCAATTTGCCTTTAGTTTGCAGCAGTTTGGCGGCATGGAGTACACGGGGCGCGTGATCGGTTTGTCCTTCTCGCGTGAGCTGGCGCCGACACTCACCGCCGTGATCGTTGGAGGTCGAATTGGTTCAGGCATCGCGGCCGAAGTAGGGTCGATGGCGGTGACGGAACAGATCGATGCGATTCGGGCTCTCGGTGCAGATCCCGTGAAAAAGCTCGTCGTTCCAAGGCTTTTGGCGGGCACGATCCTCATGCCGGTGCTGGGAGCGTTGGCGCTTGTCTTGGGTTTTTCCGGGGCGATGTTCATCGCCGACCTTCAGTTTGGAATTCCGTCAGGGTTTTTCCTGCGCACCGCGCTTGGCTCGATCCGCTTTCGAGACTTTGCGATGGGCATCATGAAGTGCCCGTTTTTCGGGGCCATCACCGCACTTGTCGGGTGTCACTTTGGGCTCATCACCCGTGGCGGTACGGAAGGCGTGGGTCAATCAACCACGCGAGCCGTCGTGGGCGTGACGATCTCGATCCTCATCGCGGACTTCGTGTTGACGAAGCTCGGCATCGTCCTGTTTGGCTGATGTTTGCCTGATATTTGGCGGATGACGGTGTGACGAGCGTGGGGCTTACGCTTGTTTGGCGAGCAATGCTTCGAGCGCGGCGAGACGTGCGGCCATCTGTTCTTTCTCCGAGCGTTCTTGGTCGAGCAGCGCGAGTGCTTCTTCTTTTGCCTTGCGCTCTTCTTCTTTTGCCTTGCGCTCTTCTTCTTTTGCCTTGCGCTCTTCTTCTCGTTGTCTGAGCGCCTCTTGGCTTTGCTTGAGCGCTGCTTCGCTTTGCTTGAGCGCCTCTTCGCGTTGGCGGAATGCTTCTTCTTTGGCTTTGCGTTCCTGCAACTTCGCTTCGCGTTGGAGCTCCTCAGGCGTCATCCACCACTGGGTGCCCTCGGCATCGTCGGCGATGTTCACCCGTTGGCCTTCGTTTGTCACGAAAACCCACGCGTGGATGGTCTCGGAGTAAACCGGCCCTTCGCCTGCATAGACGCAGTTGAAGTTCGTGTCGTCGTCGCGGCGCCAGATCTGCAAGCGGATCGGTTTACCCGTCGTCCCCTTGCCACACATCTTCGGATCAAAGACCCAAAGTTCACGCGTACCGTTGAGCGAGTATTTGATCGGAGACCCCTCGTAGTCCTTCTGCGGGCGAGATTCGCTCACAATCTCGATTGCCAGCAGAAGTGGCGAAGTCCCTGACTCCCAAAGCCGCAAGCTCGTTTCAAAATCAAAACCCGGCGGAGGGTTTTCCAGGACGTACACGTCCGGATCGACGCCCATGCCAGGATGCGTTTGGTCTGGACGAACGGCGATGTTTCGACCAATGGCCAGACGTTGTTGAAAGCGCATTTGCCAGCCCAACAAAAGCTGTCGCAAATGTTCGCCTTCCAGGTCGTGAGGACGCGATTCGGGCACTTGCTCCTCGTCTTGGATGTACCAATTGGGCGGATAAGGCGGGTAAGCAGCCCGATCCTCCGGTGTGATCTTGCCTCGACGTAAAGCCGCTTCAGACATGGTTCGAACCTAGGCGCGTTTTACCCGGTGCGCAACCGGTAATAAGACAAACCCAAAAATAGTAAAATTCAGTGGATACCCATGCAGTCATGCACGGTGAAGACAAACCTGCGTGCGTGAACCTCCATCGACACACGTTGGAACTCGCGTTGAAATGTTTCGTACTCACTAGGTTTTGCCGTATTTCCAATTCCGGTCACGTGCGTTGTTCCAGCGGCAACCAAATCGAAGTGTTTTCCAGTCTCGAACGAAGGCGTTTTGCTGGCGACGAATTTCCCGAATTCTTCGGCCATCGATTTTGCACGTACGTACGAAAGCCCATTCTGAAAGTTATCTCGACCCAGCCCAATCACGCCCTTTTGACCCATTTCGATCACGCCTTCTTGGCTCGTCGTTTCACATGCTTGCACCGGAAGCATACTGGCATGCCCAATGAATCGATAAGGCAGCCGCGATTTGTCATCTGCCGGCGTAAAGTCCTGCGGAGATAGCTCATTCGCAATACTTCGCATGGCCGTGCAAAGGCCCTGATAATGAGCGTCGCCGCAACTTACTTTCGCGTCGCATGTTTTCGCCCCACCGCTATTGATCTGCGCATCGAATCGAAATGCAAACTCGATGGCCATGGGCAAATCGGCTCGACAAAACGTTGCCGGTTGAATTTGTATTCCATTGACGGCTATCGGGACCATCGATTGCGGCTGTGCACAAACATTCTGGGGAAAACCCAAGTTCTGCGCAAAACGCATTCGCGCTTCATACGCGTCATCATGGGGTTTCTTGCATTTTTCACGAAACGCCAAAACGGCTAGATCCGCCATTTGTCCCGACAATTTTTGTAAGGCTGCGTCTTGGGCCACCACCGTATCGACGAGACGTTGATGTTGGGCCAGGTCATGCTCGAGCCGCGTCATTCGCTGTTGCTGCAATTCCACGAGATCCCGCAAAGCCATTTGATCCGCCTCGTGTCGCTGCATGCGTCCCTCGTCGGAGATCAATCGCTCGGTCGTACGCACCAGCTCGTTTTCGATTGCCGCAAGCCGCTGCTCCATATCGTCGAAATGCAATGCATCCGTCGCGACGCTCGTTTGATTCGCAATCGCTCGCGCATAAACGTCACTCGCGACAGGCATGACCCGGTCGAGCGTACACGCTCCCTCGCGATCGTTCGGATAAGCTTCGGCACATGCATCGGCGCTTTTTTGCAAGGCATCAGC
>JBGAOI010000209.1:0-10376 GCA_044221885.1 Polyangium sp. (in: bacteria) | reverse complement strand
CGGCCCGGCCAATGGCCGGCCATTGGCCGGCCACAGACCGCTCAATCGGGCATTGACGTGGGCTCAAAATCGCCAATTCTGCATGAATACGCGTTTTCTTCGTTGGCACGGGCATTGCCATGATCCCAGCAAACAGCAATTTCCGCCGTGCTTTTGCCAATTTTCGCGTGAAAACTCACCATGTCGTTCCATAGTCGCCCATTGCGCATTCTGACCAGTCTATCCATGGCCACGATGCTCGTTCATCGTTGAGTTCCCAAGCTGTGTCTCCTAGTCTTCTCTGTGGAGGATTCGATATGCGCATCGTTGTTATCGGCGCCGGCGTTTCCGGGCTCGCAGCGGCCAAATCCCTGCATGAAGCAGGCCATGACGTAACCGTGCTCGAAGCCCGGCAACGTATTGGCGGACGAATCCACACCGATCGTGAGACCTTCGGCGTTCCGGTAGAAATCGGAGCTCAATACATCCAAGGGACTTCCAACGGTCCAAACGACGTCAATCCTGTGTGGAAGTTGGCCCAAGATCATCATTGGGTCAGCCGTCCTTTCAGCTCGGAAGCCGCGCACGTGCTGAAAGCAGGTAAAACTTTCGACCCGGGAAAAGTTCGCGATCGTCTCGAGGTTTTCCTGAGCGCCATCGAAGATGCCAAATCCGAAATCACCGTCGAACACTCTGTCGAAGACGCCTTGCGTCTTTACCTGGACGAAGAACGAGCCAATGCGGAAATGACTGCAGAACTTCGCGCTGGCGTCGCTTCCGAAATAGGACTCGAATACGCAGGAGACATCGACGAAATTGCCGTACAAGGCCTTGGTTATGGAAGTGGTTTTTCGGGAGGAAACCAAATGCTCCCGGGTGGTTACGATCAAGTCCCCGCCGCTCTTGCGGCTGGCCTTCCAAATATACACTTGGGCGAAGTGGTCACCGCAATCGATTACAGCAATGCAATTTGCGTAGTAGAAACGAAAAGTGGTCGTGTCTACCCGGCCGAACGAGTGCTTTGCACGTTGCCTTTGGGTGTGTTGCAATCGGGAAACATTTCATTTCATCCGGCTTTGCCGGCTGCAAAAACCAAAGCTATTTCGCGTATGGGTATGGGCAACTTGGGCAAAGTGTTTCTCGAATTTTCCGAGCGATTCTGGCCGGACGACATCAACTGGTTTCTCAGCGTGAAGTCAAGGGCGCCTTGGGGAGTCGGTTTTTCGAGCCTTTCGAGCATCATTGCTCATCGGCATTTTCTCGTCATGTGGCATAGCGGCTCTCTGGCCCGCGAGCGCGAAGCCATGACCGATGAAGCCGTGATCAATATCGCTTTGCAGGAACTTCAATCTGCCATGGGCAAAAAAGCTCCGGTCCCAATCCATGCCCAGGTGACTCGTTGGAGCACCGACCCTTTTAGTCGCGGGGCGTATTTTTTCCCCAAAATCAATTCGCCTCGGACTGACATCGACGAACTGGCTCGACCTGTTGCCAATCGCTTGTTTTTTGCGGGCGAAGCAACAAGCTCCGATATGGCTGGTACCGTGCCGGGAGCCATCCTCAGCGGGCTGCGCGAAGCGGCAAAAATTGTCGCGGCATAATCGTGCCTGCCGGTTGAAAATGAAGACGCGTTTTGTCAACCGGGACCAACGAAAAACGCGCTATAGTCGACGCCACGATGCCTCTCACTCCCGGTGACGACTTTGATCGTTATCATCTCGAAGCTTTGATCGGCGAAGGCGGAATGGGGCGAGTTTATCGCGCTTTCGACCCAAAACTTCGCCGACGCGTCGCGATCAAGATTCTCCAAACCAATCGCTTTTCCGATAATTCCAATGGTGTGGCTCGCGTGATGCAGGAAGCTCGAGCTGCGGCAGCACTGGATCACCCCGGCGTCGTCGCGGTTTTCGACGTGAGCGAAGCGGAAGGGCACCCATTCATCGTGATGGAGTTTGTCGACGGACGCTCGTTACGTTCTTTCGTTGGATCTACCGAAATTCCCATTCTCGAACGATTGCGCTGGATGACGGACATCGCGCGTATTCTCGCGGCCGCGCATCGCGCCGGCTTGGTTCATCGCGATATCAAACCCGAAAATGTGATGATCCGCAATGATGGAGCCATCAAGCTGCTCGATTTCGGAATTGCGCGTCGTTTGGAGAATTTGCAGCCATCGAAGGCTATAAATCATGCTGGAAACTCTACGAATTCCGCAGAAAGCTCAATGATCGGCACGCCGTATTACATGGCGCCCGAGCAAGTTCAACGTCGGCCGATTGATGCCCGGGCTGATCAGTTCAGTTGGGGCGTTTTGGCCTACGAATTGTTGACTGGCGCTTTGCCGTGGAAAAGTGTCAACGAAGGACTTTCGAACTCGGTAGCGGTCGTCCTCGAACAACAAGCGCCTCTGCCGGCGGAAGAACTCGGATTGCCACCGCATATTGGGCCAGTGCTTCAGCGTGCCTTGGAAAAATCGCCATCCGAACGGTTCGAATCCATGGAGATGCTGCTTGCCGCGCTCAATCCGGATGCTTCAACCTCCGCGCCATTGGTTTTTCCGGCGGTACCCTCAAAAGCCATCAAAACCGTCGCCGATACACAGCAAGGTACGCATACAGAAATCGAAACTCGTTCGAGCCGAGAATCACCGACGCCATTGCTGGGGCAAGTCAAACGTTGGTCTGCTAGGCGAGTTTTGGGGTTGGTCGCCTTGGTTGCAAGCGGCGCTGTATTGATTGGCAAAACTCGCCATCCGCCCGATCAGCCGCCGACACGAGCGCCACCGGCGGCCATTGCATCGATTGATGTCGAACCTCCCGTGGACGTATTGCCCTCCAATGCATTGGCTGCTGCTGCGTATGCGAAAGGGGTTCATCATTGGGAACAAGCGGCCTTGGCTGCGGGGATTGATGGATTCAGGACCGCCATTGATTACGAACCCAAATTGGCTGCGGCGCATCTACGCTTGGCCTTTCTGCAACTCGTTGATGGACCTCATCCCGCGGGAAGTGAAGCGTTTCTCGCGGCTCGTCGATTACGCCGATATCTCGATGCTCGCGATCGGCGAATTCTCGACGCCCTCGCGCCTTCGTTCGATCAGGATCCCCCAGGACTCGACGAATCAGCCCGCAAATTCGCCGAAATAGAGCAAATTTTCCCAAATGATTCGCAAATTGCGCTTTTTCGCCCGATGATTTTGACGGTAGCGGGTCGAGATGACGACGGAGCCGCGGCATTTCGTGCGCATATCGAACGATATCCCACGATGGCTACGCCGTGGCTCGCACTGGCATACATTCATGGTCGTCGCGACGAACTTGAATCCGCGCACCACGCGATTGAAAAATGTCTCGCGGTGGAAGCGGATGCCATTGATTGCATTTGGTTCGACGCCAAGCTCGATGCCTATGCCGGTCGATGCAAAGACATGGAGAATCGGGTTCGTCATTGGCATGATCTCCGGCCCGACAATTTCAATGCGATTTCGATGCGCATTCAGGCGCAGATGGCACAGAATATCGATGCTGCAACCATCGAATCGACCAGGAACGAAGGCTTGCGGAATTTGTCCGTGGTCAATGGCACGCGGATCAAACAACGTTTTGCGGCGGCGCGCGCGATTCTCGCGGGTCAATTCGACGAAGCGGCCCGGATTTTCGTGAACCTTCCGCGGGACACGCAAATCGACAACACCGATTATTTATGGCTCAGCGAACTTCAAGCAGCGTTACATGAAGAAATGGGCGACACGAAACATGCTGCCACGATTGCTTCGGATGTGCTTTTGCGGAAAAATAGCCTTCCAGGCACGGGAGATCTTCATGTCGAAGGGATCGCGGACGATCCTTCCATGGCATTTCATGGCCTTCTTTTCGCCACAGGATCCATTGATCGTGTCGAATTCGAACAACGTCGGACGACATGGATGAAGGCGTGGCGCGCGCGCGGGGCTACTCGTAATGAGAGGGACTTGTGGACACGCGCATATGCAACGCCCGCACGAACAGTAGAAGCGGCGCGCGAAGCGTTGACGGTCATCGAGCCACTCGGTCCGCCGTTGCGCTTTTTTGTCGATCACTTGCTCATCGTCGATACAGCGCGCGTTTACTTGCTCGCCGGTCGCAACAAAGAAGCGGTAAAAATGCTCAATGAAGCTTGTTTGTCCTGTCTTGGACCCTTGGAGCCCATACGGTTTGTCCAGGCTCATGCACTCTTGGGCCGAGCGCAAGAAGCTTTGGACAATGCCGAGGCTGCGTGCAAGGCGTACAACGTCGTGCTTTTGCATTGGGGCCGTGCGCGTCCAGTCTCCGTCACCGCCAAACAAACACATGAACGCTGGCTGGCCCTCGACTGCAAGCGTTTCGGCAAACTTTAAATATTAGCCATTTGTTTGACGCTTTGGGTATCATCGGCTCATGCAGCGAGAAACCGTCAAAGACGATGCATCGTCATCCGAATCCGAAGAAGTGGTGGCTCCGGGCGTCGTCATCGTTTTTTCGGGCAATTCCCCTTGCTTTCGAGCACTCCCGCTCCACAAGGGAACCCTCGACCTCGGACGCGAAGATTTGGCATCGTTGCATATCGCCGACAATCGCGTTTCTCGCGACCACCTTCGCGTCCGATTTGCCGATGACACGTGGACCATCGCGGACCGAGGAAGCACGAACGGCGTGTTTGTCGACGGAAAAGCATTGACAGGTTCGCATACGACGCCAAATCCGCGCGTCATTCGTATTGGCAAAACGCTCATCGTTCCGCTGACGCATGTGACGCCTTATGCCACGCATGGTTTGTCCGTTATCCCCGAACGGATCATGGGACCGGCTTTGCGTTTGACGCTCGATAAGATCGCCGCGATTCGTCGAGCGAATCAAAACGTGCTCATTACGGGCGGAAGTGGTTCGGGCAAAGAACTCGCGGCGCGCGCCTTTCATGAAGCGGGCGCGAATCGGCCAAACGTCGAGCGTCCGTTCATTGCCGTGAATAGCGCGACCATTCCATTGGGACTGGCGGAACGGATTCTTTTTGGTACCAAACGAGGCGCGTATTCGGGAGCGGATGCGGACGCGAAAGGACTCGTGCAAGCAGCTGACGGCGGAACATTATTTCTTGATGAAATCGGTGACATTGAAATGTCCGTTCAAGCCAAACTTTTGCGGGTCATCGAGACGAAGGAGGTGCTTCCGATGGGGGGTTTGACGCCGGTTGCGGTCGACTTTTCTCTATGCGCAGCGACACACAAGGATTTGCGGGTCGAAGTTGCCATGGGACGATTTCGCGAAGACCTTTATTTTCGCTTGGGACAACCGCGCGTAGAAATGCCGCCCTTGAGCGACCGGCCGGAAGAAATACCTTGGCTCATTCAGAAAGCCCTGGAAAATGTAAATAATTCGATTTTGCCAGATGTGGAATTCGTCGAAGCCTGCTTGTTGCGCTCGTGGCCAGGCAACGTGCGGGAATTGTTGGGTTCCGTGCGAGGAGCGGCGATCGCGGCGCTCGGCGAAAAGTTCATCATGGCCCGCCATTTGACGGAGACGGCCGGTTCCGCCTTGACCGAAACGAATGCCGATTCGGTCGACATGGATCATCCCATTACGAATGCATTGCGAGAATCGGGAGGAAACGTCTTGAAGGCGTCGACGATTTTGGGCATGACACGGGCGAAGGTGCGTCGGTTCATCGAGAAAAATGCGCTGGATGTCTCGATGTTGAAGAAAAAGTAGGATGTCGCTCGAACGCCGGTGATGCAGTCGGCCAAGTCGCCGATGTTACCTGATGTTGCGGGGAATGGTTATGGAACGAAAAACGTTTGGCGGGGCATAACGGAAGGAATCGTCCGATAGTTCTTCACTTCGGGATTTCGATCGTCTGCACCCAGAATCCACCTTCTTCGAGCGGCAAGACGCCCAGATGCTTGGGGGCGATGTTCGTCCAGGTCGTCACGGATTCGAGCACGTAAAACTCGGCGCCGGCTTCGATTTGGCCAATGGGCTTGGCATTCTCGTCACGCTTGGCACGAATCATTATGGGCTGCGTCGCTTTGACCACGGGCGGCTGTTTGTCGAAACTCAACGTCGAAGCGGCCACGGGCGTCGTTTGCGGAATGTATTGCTCCATCATTTCGCCCTTCTTGAGCGGCTCGAGGTCCCGCAGGGGAGCCCATGCATCGATGGTCAAGTCATTACGCGAAATCACGTGGACGAACCCATTTTTGACTTTTTCACCCCAAAAGAGTTGTCCCGTTCCTTCCATCATGTTCAGCGTGAACACAACGGCGCCATTGGGTTCTTCGTACAAGTCGACTTTTTGCTTTTTCGTCATGTACGAACGTCCCTGCTTGGGAAATTCCAGGGGTTGGGGATTGGGACGCGCCAATGAAAAGGCATTGCATGGCGCAGTCGCTCGAACCGATTGTTTCAATGTTCCGCCCACGGGCATTTCGACGGTCAATGAATTCGCCGCCGCCCGAACGAGCTTCACTTTTTGCGCCACCGAAATCCAAATACTCGCGCCTTGTACCGAGATATCGGTTGTCGTGAAAAGCGGCCAGTCACTGACAGGAACATATCCATCAATGCGCACGGCTTCAGAACCCAACGACGTTGAAAGTCGCGCCCGAAATGCCGAGGGATCGAAGGGAATTTCCGACAATGTCATCGGAACATACCCGCCGCTCAAAGAAGCAACGACGTCGCCGCCGGTCGCTTGTTCAAACACCTTGGTGCCCTTGGCCGCGGGATATGTGCCCTTGATGAGACAACCGGGACCCGTTACGTCTCGTTGCGGCGTAGGTTCACCCGCATGTGCTTCGGGGATCGACGAAGAAGTCCCCGATGTTCCAAGACCAACCAACGCTCCCGCGAAAAGACATCCAACTGCCCAAAGACCACGTTTCATGTTCGTCTCCACTTTCGCTCCGCCTAGCTCCGCGTCGAAACTGGGGTTTGGGGCGAAGGACGCTGTAAGCGATCCGAAGCCCCAATTGTTCAAACCGGCGTCAACTCGAAGTGCCTCCGCATGATGCCCGAGACAGATCGAAGGACGTTGATGAGCGCCAAATGATGCAAACAACGATCGATCTAGCTTTTGCTACTCCACGAAAGCTGCCCCGGGCAAAAGACTTGCGCGGAAACGTGGCCGTCGTGGATATCGCCTTCGCTTCGGAAGCCGGAGGCAAGAGTTTTGAAGAGACCACGTGGCCCCTCATTCACGGCTTGGGATCGCGCCTCGTCGCTTGGGTGGATCACCACGACAGCACGTATCACAGCCGATTCGCAAACGATGCACGGTTTGTCTTGTCCACAAAGGCCGAACATGGTGCCTGTCCCGAGATGATCACGCCTGAACTCGTCGCGCGTGTGGGTCGCGTGGATACGTTGGTTTGTCATGGCGACTTCGACGGATTGGTCAGTGCAGCCAAGTGGATGCGTGGCGGAGTCGAACCGTACGCAGGAAGTGATGACGATGCTCGCGCTGTCGACACCCGCATCGGAACCCCAGGACCCGTTGGGCAACGTATCGATCGAGCCTTGCGCGCGAGGCCAAGAGATCACGCACTTTTTGGCATCGTCGTGCGGCATCTCGCGACAGGTTTGTCCGACCCGTCCTTGTGGGAAATCATCGACGCCGCAGGCGCAGAATTGCTCCCGCTCGAAACCGAGTCACGACGGTTGGCACGAGACTTCGAGCGGCTCGAGCCTTCGATCGTGTTGGTGGATGCGACGAATCGCAAAGGCCCCTACGACCGAACGCTCTTGCTGCTTCTCGGACAGGAGCGCGCGAAGATCGCCATCGTGATCGATGGTGACAACGTGACGTTCGCGGCTGCTTTCAACAGTGGAATCAACTTCCTCGACCGCTTTGGAATTTCTGGCGGCATGCCTACGGTCGTATCGCTCATGCGCCCCAAACTCGCCGATGCTCTTGTCGCGTTGGGTGTCCACGTCGATGAAGCGATGCGGTATCGCGTGAGCGCCTGATAGGCTCGTACGGATCCTGTTCTCAGGACAAACCATGACGACACCGTCGAACGCCAACTACTCGATCATTTCACGTCGACACGCGTGGGCTCTGACCCTCGTGGCCACGTTGACGATGGCCGTCAGCTACATCGATCGCCAAGCGTTGGCCGCACTTGCCCCCACGATCTGCGACGAGTTCAAGATATCCGAGACAAACTACGGGTTCTTGCTGAGCGCTTTTTCGCTGGCGTATCTGTTTGCGTCGCCGATCGCTGGAGCTCTGGTCGATCGCGTAGGCGCGCGTCGCGGCTTGCTTGGAGCGGTCCTCGTCTGGACGTTTGTCGCGGCACTACACGCGATCGTGCCCGGGTTTGGCGTGTTGTTCTTCTTGCGCATCGCGCTGGGTATTGCCGAAGCTCCATCGTTTCCGGGTGCTGCGCAAACGGTGCAGCGGTCTCTGTCCGAAGCGGAACGACCGCGCGGGTTTGGCGTATTGTTCACCGGTAGTTCGATTGGCGCGATGATTGCGCCACCGCTCGCCACGTATTTGCTGAAACGTTGGGGATGGCAAACGGCCTTTTTGGGTACGGCTGCCGCGGGTCTCTTGTGGGTTCCGTTTTGGATCGCATTTGCCTGGAAAAACCCAGCGCGCAAACTGCTCGATGCAACCGTCGCTCAAGACAAACCCGGGCCACGTCCGACGACCGTCCTCCGTCATCCGGCCGTTTTGCGCGCAGCTTTGGGCATTGCCGCCGTCGCTCCCGCCATGGGCTTCGTACTGAATTGGGGCGCCAAGTTCCTCGACAAGGTGCACCACGTACCGCGTACCGAAGTTGGTCCGTACATGGCGCTACCGCCGCTCATGTTCGACGTGGGCTCGGTGATCTTCGGACATTTTGCGAGTGTTCGTCGTTCCAAACACGCCGATGGATCGCCCGATCGACTGCTGTTTGTCATTGCGGCACTGTTGACGACGGTGCTGGTCGCCGCTCCGTTCGGACGCACGCCTTGGGAAAGCATGTTGTTGGGCGGAGTGGGAATGGCCGGCGGTGGCGGCGTTTTCGCGATGATCTCTGCGGACTACTTGGGGCGAGTGCACCCATCGCTCGTGTCGACGGCAAGCGGCATGGGCGCTGCGGCGCAATCGATGACGTACATCGTGTTCGCTCCGATCCTCGGCAAACTCATCGAAGCGAGCGGTGGGTACGTCACGCCGTACCTTGTCCTTGGCGTTTGGATGATTCCGGGCTGTGTTGCATGGCTCTTGTGGAAACCGCCGCCGCCGTACCGAGCAAACGAATCGGCCGCGGCAACGGCTTGAGAAGATGTCTACAGGCAAGTTGCAGCCAGTTCGCGCCTCACACCGGAGGGACGCCTCGGGTTAAGGAGGCTGTCTCATAACCTGGCGCGGCAACGCGCTCACGTGACCCCGCCCACGGTTAAAACCGTGGGCTATTCCATAAAAAGTCCTTCACTGCCGTTCCGGACTGGCGTCATGGTTTCACCGCGAGAAGTCGTTTCATTCGATCAACGAGGACAAATCTCGATCATGGAAGAAATCACGAAGTATCGCAGTCCGGAACGGCCAAGCATGTCGAATTGCGAAGCGGGCGTTTGAGTTGAAAATGGCCAGGGTTTGAGATTCTTGCACAAGCCCCTTGCAATGCGCACGGCTCAACGCGCGAACATATCTGCATTCTCGCGAACCCAGTTTGCGAGCAGTGTGCGCATGTCCCAATAGGCGCCCGAGACAAGGGCCTGCTGCAGGGCGTCGCATGCCTCGGGGTTACCCCACGCAACGTCGCCCGGATTGCCGCCACGCCATGAAGGCAGATCCATTCCTCGAATTGCCTGTTCCCATCCAATCGCGATGTCCTCGAACCCGAGCGCGCGCGCCGCTGCCGCCGTCGCATCCTGCACGTAGGCCGCCTCCTCGGCAATGTACGCGCTGAGCCCACTTCGACAAGCGCAGTTGTGCAGCAGGCAGATGGTCCCGACAGCGCGCTCCGCGGCTCGAAGGGTGTTCCATTGACTCGGATCAAATGTGGCGATCAGGATCGGGTCGATCACTCTTTCCGCGATTTCTGTATCGCTGGCGCCACGAATCCACGTCGCATCAAGCATGAACACGAGATTACTCGAGGACATGCACAGAAACAAGGGGAAGACGAGATGGCGGGAAAACGTAGGGGGCGCCGGAATCTGGCCATGGCCGGATACGTCGTGTCGAGAGCAATCGTTGCACACCGACCGATCGCACCGATCGAGTCCAACGGCGGGACCACGTCGTGCCGAGTGTACGAAACAAGCGACGTTACCCCGGCGTCTACCTCAAGAGTTCGTCCCAAAACTCGCAACCGTCGTTCGTTCCGACACACGCCCCAGGTTAAAGAGTCCGTCCCAGAACTCGCAACGACCGTTCGTCTCGTACACACG
>JBGAOI010000208.1:0-10387 GCA_044221885.1 Polyangium sp. (in: bacteria) | reverse complement strand
GCTTTGGCGACCATGGCCAAAGGTCCCGCGGGGTTTGGCTTGCCAGTCCTGTGCGCGCTCATGTACGTCGTCGTCGCGCGCAAATGGCGCGATTTGTTGCGCATGGAGGTCCTTGCTGGCCTATTGATTCTTCTGTGCGTGGCGCTTCCATGGTTTGTTGCGATGTACGTGCGGCATGGGCAACCATTCACGGATCGACTCATTTTCCACGACATGTTCAAGCGCGCGTTTACGCACGTGCACGATACGAACGATGGCGATGACGTCGGATTTCGCTTCTACGTCTGGCAACTCGGTTATGCCATGTTTCCGTGGACGGGCCTCGTTCCAGTGGCACTCGTGCAATGGCTCAAGCGTTCCGAAGAAACGGATCGCCGCGCGGATGCAGGCGTATTTCTATCCATGTGGTTTCTTTTTGCATTTGCGCTTTTCACGCTGATGCTCACGAAATTCCACCATTACATCATGCCTGCGTTGCCTCCCGCCGCGATGCTCACGGGCGTGTTGCTCGATGAAATGCTCGAGCGCAGCGGAAAATTGGTAAAGGATATTTCGGCGGAAGAGCGCTTCGAACGCATCATGTACGGAGCGACGGGTTTGTCTGGAGCGCTCGTCGTCTTTTTCGTGGGGCGCGACCTGGCCGGTGCGCATTCGGGATTGCTCGATCAAGTGCGCCTGTTGCATTTGTTTACGTACAATTACAAGCGCATTTTCCCCCCGACACTCGAATTTCGCCCCGCGCTTTGGGCGTTTACCATCGCCGCGACGGTGCTCACGTTGGCCCTGGTTTGGGCTCGTATGCGCAAATGGGTCATTGGCGGCATGCTGGCGATGTCCATTCTTTTTGCCGGCTGGGGTATCGATGTGTACCTCTTCCGTTTATCGCCGCATTGGGGACAACGCGAGACGATACTGGCGTATTATCGCGCCGTTCAGGAAGTTCCCGGGCCGATCATTGCTTTCCAGATGAATTGGAAGGGTGAGAATTTCTATACGGGCAATTCCATCCCGGCGTTCGTTTCGAGCGGCAAGAAGTTTCAAGATTACATCTTGGAGCAGAAGAAGAAGGGCCTCAAAACCTTCTACTTCGTCACCGAACACACGCGTATGGGCAATCTCTCCACCGAGCTCGGAAACCCGCGTAAGTTCGACAAGCTCACGCCCCCCGAATTAAACAACAAGTTTGGTCTCGCACGCGTCACCTTCGAATAACGCTTTTGCCGACCAAAATTTGCACGTCAAGCCGAATTACATTCGATGTCGTTCGAACGTTTGGAGCTTGACACCTTTTCCAAGCTAGTCTGCAATCTGTTTTCCTGGGAGGAGTCTCATGAAAACGACGAAAATGGCTTGGGTTTGTCTCGGGTTCATGATTGCAGTCGCCAATATGGCGTCCTGTTCCGCGGGCGGCACACGCACCTCGGGGGCCGGAGCGAACGGCGGCAACGGCGAAAATGGGGGCAACGGGGGCAACGGCCTTGGGAGTGGAAGTGGTGAGGGTGGGTTGATCCTTGTCGGGGGCAACGGAGGATCGGGACCTGGAGCGGGCGGATCGGGAGGTGAATGCGCGTCGGTATCGCAAACAGCGGAAAATCAAGTGGCGCCAGTGGATATCATTTGGGCAATTGACACATCGGACAGCATGGTCGGCGAGCTACACGCGACGCAAGACAACATGAACCAGTTTGCGCAAACCATTCTCAATGCGGGAATCGATGTGCACGTGGTTCTGGTCGCCAAACCCGGGGATCCCGACGACGGAACCATTTTTAATCCAGATCCGGGAATTTGTATTGGTCCGCCGCTGGCGCAGGGATTTTGTCCAGGAGGGTCCAAACCACCCAATTATCAGCACGTCGAAGTGGGGGTGAACAGCAACAATGCGCTGAATCGATTGCTGGAAAACTATCCCGCGTACAAGGGCACGTTGCGCCAGAACTCCATCAAATATTTCGCGGTTGTCACGGATGACGATTCCACCGATGCACCAAACAATTCGGCCCAGGCATTTATCGCCAACGTGAATGCGCTCGATCCGGGTTGGTTCGATCAATGGAAGTTTTTCGGTGTTTTTTGCACGGGCGGATGCGGCATTCCGCTCGCCTGTGCCGACACGGGCGACGTGTACAATGCGCTCGTGGCCCAAAAAGGCGGCATTGCCGGAGACTTGTGCGGCGGCAACAGCGGCGGATTTTCGTCCGTTTTCACGGCGCTCGCGCAAACCGTCGTACAAAGCAAAAAGCTCGACTGCCAATGGAAAATTCCCGCACCTCCCATGGGGCAGATGTTCGACAAGACCAAAGTTAATGTCGAGTTTTCTGGTTCGGGAGGAAAAACGCCAATTTATTACGTGCCGGATCCGGCCACCTGTGGCCCTCAAGGCGGTTGGTATTATGATGACCCGGCAAACCCGACGCTCATCAAGGTTTGTCCGAGCACGTGCACGGCATTCCAAGCCGATCCGATGGGTAAAGTGGACATCCTATTCGGATGCGATACGCGAGTGGTTCCGAAATAGGTTCCCGCTCGGTGCTCAGCGTGGCAAGTCCCTCAGGGTCGTGACAACGACAGAAAATGCTCGGGATCAATGCAGGGGATGCAACATGATGAGCGACGCAATTTCGTTGAGCGCTTTGTCCGAGCCAGCCAGGTCGGCCTTTTGAATCAAAGCCAAGGCATCCGCGAAGGCTTGTTTGGAAGGCGCCTTCAACGCTTCCGCATAAGCGACAATGGCTTTCGCTTTAGGCAAAGCTTGTTTTTGGGCGGCAAGCAAATCACTGATTTTCATTGTGACTTCCGTTTGCTGCTCCAAATAGGATAGCGGCGTTTTCCACTTGGCGCGCACCGTCATCGTATCCGCCGGGTCGATCATGCTCGGATCACAGGCTTTGAGCACCTGGTTGAAAACCATTGCATCGCTCGGCGCCAGATGTTGCGGTTCGATCTCTTTCGGATTGGACGAATACTCTTCGCCGTAGAATTTGTGCATTTGGAAATACCACGGCATTGTGAGTTCCACTTGCACGCCTCGCGCGGCCACTTCCATGACTTCGTCGAAGCGATTCACGAACATGTTCGTCGCTTCGCCAGGATTGTCCAGATAAACATACGCGCCACGCCCCTTGTCCGTGACGATATCCATGAGTTCGTCCGAATAGGACAGCGCCGGTCCTGCCCCAACGCCTACCAAATAAATGCCTTCTTGATCGGCATCTTTTGACTTCAGACCAATCAAATCGGCACTCGTGACGCCAACGTTGGCCCCGCCGTCGCTGATGAGAATGACACGATTGAGGCGTTCGGTGCCATAATGTTTTTGCGCGAGCTCATAACCTTTGACGAGGCCGCTATGCAAGTCGGTGCCTCCACTGGCTTCGATGGAATTGGCGACAGCGAGAACTTGGGAATCGTTCGGACCCGTCACAATGCGCCCTTCCATGACGACGTTGTTCGACGTATTCCACGTGACCATATTGATCACGTCGCCTTCGGCAAGGCTTTGCGCAATGGCTTTGATGGTCGCGCGTTCGCGTTCGATGGCCGGGCCGTTCATCGAACCGGACGTATCCAAGACAAACGTCAAGGTCATGGGGCGACGCGGTTTGACGGCATCGAAGGAACGAATGCCAATTTGAAAATCGAATTCACCTGGATTGGCGACTGCATCGAGTTCCGGGAAAATGGCGAGTTTTCCTGGAGGCGGCGCCGCGTATTCTACGTTGTAATAATTCAGGAATTCGTACGTGCGGACTTCGTAGGGCATAGGCGCTGTACCAAGGCCCAGCAATTCGCGCACGTGCACGGGCGACGCCATCGAATTGGAATCGTCGGCCGATAAATATAAAATGACCGGCTTGGTTTTGTCGAGCGTATCGCAAAGGAACGGTTGCGCATCGGCGCCTGCGTCTGCGGTGCCATCCGGAGGCGGAGCAGGTGGAGGCGGCGGAGGACCAGGCGGGGGCACATTGCCACCAGCTCCCATGAATCCACCGCTCGCGCTGGCACTGACGTTGCCGGCGTTGCCGGTATTGCCGGTATTGCCGGAGGCTCCCGAGCCTTCGTTGGCAAAACCCGTCGTATCGCTGTCTCCGCAAGCGGCGAGAAAAGCACTACCAATGACGAATGTCATCGCACCGAAAAAAATGGTTGATCGAGCTGGCATTTTCATGGAGACCTCCGGTCGACAAGCGAAAAGCAATCCGCATGCCCTGAACATCTGATAGTCATTTCCAATCGATGCAGCAAATCACACGTATGGTTGATGGCGCAATCTGACACACAATCGGAAGGCCCTATCACAGTCGCGCGGTGATTCGGGGCTCGGTCAGAATTTGTCATGGCGACTCGAATCGTGATTTTCTAATCGTCTTCGTTTGTGGTAGAAGTGGCGCGTGAGGGCGTCCATGTTGCCCAATGGCGACAAACCACGCGTCCCGAGGGGAATTTGCCTTGAAAGCCACCTACGCATTGAGCCAACCGACGATCGTCGTCGGCGAATCGACCAAGGTTTCGCTCGTCATCCGTTTTGGAGCGGATGGCAAAAAGGAAGACGTTCCGCGACGGAAACTGAACTTGAGTCTCGTGCTCGATCGATCAGGTTCAATGGGTGGCACGCCTTTGCGACAAGCCATCAAAGCGGCCCAAGAAGTCGTTGGTGAAATGAGCGATCAGGATCTACTGAGCGTCGTCATTTACGACGACGATGTGGAAACGATCGTTCCGCACGCGAATGTAAAGGACAAAAAGGCCATTCAGCAGCGTATTGGAAATGTGCGGGCGGGTGGTTGTACGAACCTCGCCGGTGGATGGCTCGAAGGAATCAAACACGTCAAAACGCATGCAAAACCCGATGAAGTCAATCGCGTTTTGCTGCTCACGGACGGTCAAGCCAACATGGGCATTACCGATCCGGCGGTCCTCAAAAAAACGGCCGGCGAAAAAGCTCGGGAAGGTGTCGTGACCACGACGCTCGGATTTGGTTCGGGCTTTAATGAAGATCTTTTGATTGGCATGGCGCGAGAAGCCGAAGGCAACTTCTACTTCATTGAATCGCCCGAGGACGTGGCGCAGGTTTTCAAGATCGAACTCGAAGGTTTGTCCACGGTTGTCGGGCAAAACGTCGTCGCAAATGTGCATCCTTCGGAAATCGTCGAACACGGCTGGGTGCTCAACAAATACCGCACGCAGGAAAAAGGCGAAGAATTGGTCGTCACGCTCGGCGACGTCTACGCCATCGAAGAAAAAGTCTTGGCGCTCGAAATTCAAGTCAAGGCGCCCAAAGCGGGCCCCATTGAATTGGCTCGCGTCAAGTATGCTTTCCAAGCGGTCGTGGATGGCTCGATCAAAGACCTCGCGGGTGAGTTTGTCGTGACCGCAACGGCAGGTACTGCCGAACAAGCCGCGGCAGCCGCACAAGATTTGCAAGTCGTTGGTGAAGCAAGGCGTCTCGAAATTGCCAAAGCGAAAGACGACGCTGTTGAACTCGCGGACAAAGGCGATCACAAAACAGCCGCTCAGAAATTGCGCAAACTGGCCGAAGACTTGCGAAATTCTCCATTGGCGAACCAATTCGAGTTTGCCGAGGAAATGGAGCAACTCGAGCACTTCGCCGAGCGCCTCGAAAAGAAAGCATTCGACGGCAATATGCGCAAAGAATTGCGCGATCAATCGTACCAAGCGGGTACGCGTAACCGTGGAGACCTCGCGCAACGCGGCACGACGGGTGGTTCGTCGGCGAGTTTGCAGACCACAACGAGCGCCGATGGTGGTGTGGTGTTGAAGTGCGAAAAAGAAGGTGGCAAACTGCGCATCAAAGTGGTTTCCGATGGTTTCGATCCTTCGAAGAACGTGCAATTCCCCCGCGCGATTCGCGAAGAAGGCGTTTCGTACTTGGTCGATCAAATCGTGGAAAGCTCCGATGGCAGCTTTTATCGCGCGCAAGGCAATATCCGTCGATTGCTACGGCCCGGTGAAACCGTTGCGCCTGCGGGCGGAGCGCGTCGTGTGTCGAGTTCGTCCAGTTCATCCAAACCGGCAAAGACGCCAGCAACGGCTGCGGATTTGCCGACGTGCACGGACATTGGCAGCGGCATCTTGGTGCAATGCGTACCCGAAGGAAAGAAATTGCGTGCACGCGTCGTGACGGATGGATTCAATCCGAATTGGAACATTCGTTTCCCCCGCAGCATTCGCGAACTCGGCGTGCTTTACGTGTGCGAATCCGTGGTCGAAGCTTCGGGCGGCGGCTCGTATGTCGCTTCTGGCGAAATCAAGCGGTTGATCCAATAGCACCGGCTCCGTAAAGCGGCCTTCGCTCCATCCGGGTGAAGGCCGCCACGCAATTCCATTTTGCGCATTCCACAAAGCGCAATCCGCGCTACGCGATTGCTCGATCTGCGCAACCGTTCAACTGAAACACCTTGAAATCCTCTGCTGCATTTTGGCATGGCGAATGCTACGATGCAGCGTCATGGCCAAATTGCTTCGCCTCGCCCTCCCCTTCTCGAGCCTGCTCTTTCTTTCCGCATGCAGCCACGAACCAGGCAGTCGCGATTATGACGTGCAGCGTTATGACCTCGACGCCGAATACGATTGGCAAAGAAACCGCCTCACCGCTCGGGTGGACATTACTCTTGTGCCAGGAAACGACGGATTGCCAAGCATCGACTTGGATAGCGCAGTCGAGGTTCAATCCGTACGTATTAATACGTTCGAGGAAGCGGATTTCGAGGTTGAGCCGGACAACCATTTGTGGATATCGCTCGACGACATCACGGTCGAGGCGGGAAAACCCATCTTGGTGTCGATTGATTACGAAGCATTGCCGAGCGATCATTTACGGCCGGTGGCGGCTCGAAACGGCGACCCTGTAAACATTCGCGCTGTGTATACCGATTCCGAGCCGCAAGGCGTACGATATTGGATGCCTTCGCACGACGATCCCGCCGATCGCGCTATCTTTGCTCCGAAGTTGCACATGCCCGCTCGCGAAACGGCATTGGCCAATGGACGGCTCATGGCGGATTCGACGGAAGGTTCGTCGCGTACGATGCGATATGAAACGGCTTATCCTTTGCCTACGTATTTGATGGCATTTGCGATTTCTGAATTCGACGTACATGCTACGAAAGCTGGGAAAACCCCCGTTGAAGTGTGGCATCGCAAAGGCGTGGCCGGAAATCACGAGGCGATGGCGGGAGAACTCGCCCGAATGATTGGCGAAATGGAGAAACGTTTCGTGCCGTATCCGTTCGAGCGATATGCGCTCGTTCTGCTTCCCGGACACATGGTGAGTGGCATGGAAAATGCCGGAATTTCATTTCAACGTGAAACAGCGACGACGGCACCAGGATTGGCCGGGGACTTGTATCTTGCGGCGCACGAACTTGCGCATCAATGGTTTGGGGATCTCATTACCGTGCAATCGTGGGACGACGTGTGGATCAAAGAAGGCATGGCGGTTTTGCTGGAAGCCGAGCTCGTACGTTCACATCTGGACGCCAATCGCGTAGGTACGCTTCACGGTCACACCTATGGTGTCGCCGAAGGCGCTGCCATTCGCGACCCGAACAAATTGCCGCAAGACAAATACGATTCGGGACCCTATGGCCGATCTGCTTGGTTTTTCACGCAAATACGTCGAGTCGTAGGCGATGACGTTTTTTTTGGCACCATGAAGCAACTCCTCGAAACGCATCGCATGGGAAACATTACCTCGGAAGATGTGGTGCAAGCGTTTGCCCCGGCGTTTGACCCATTGGGTGCAGACAAACTTCGACGAGCGCTCGCCGCCAAGGCTCTGCCCAAGTTGGTGTTTTCCGAAGCAGAACAAACGGTGACATTGACCGATAGCGAAGGGGCGTTGCTTGCGCCTGTAGAATACGCTTGGATTGATGCGAACGGGACGAACCACCGCCGACTCATCGTCCGAGGTGAGCAACACGAGATTCAATCAGCAAGCCCTGACGATTTGCTGATCCTGGACCCAGATGACGTCCACCCGATTTGGGAAACGTTTGTCCCTGATGAAAAGTTACCCGATTTCGTCGGCTTGCGACGAATTCCTACGAAAACCGAGCAACTTGTAGCTTTTCGGAGTTTGTCGGGAACTCACCAACGTTTGGCGTTCGAATTGACCCCGCCTGGAGTCTGGCCGCTCGAACCAGCAACGTTGGGACCATTTTTGACGGGACTACATTCCGACGCCGCGCAAGCTCTGGGACTGCTCCGCGCTTGTGATGTCGCCAAAGAAATGCCCTCTCCGCAATGGACCGACTCATTACGCACGGCATTTACGAGTTTGCCTCCGACATTTGGCTTATTCGCGATCGGTTCGTATTCGACCTGTGCCGAAGTGCTGGGTGAACCTCAGCCGTGGGACGCTGAGTGGCAAAAGCTGGCGACTGGACTGGCAAGTGCGGACATTTCCCACGAACGACTGACGTTCTTGACCCGATTCGATGCCGAGCACAAATCGGTTTGGCCCGGCGTATTCGAACAGGCTGGCTCGTTGCGTACGCGACTCATTGCCGCGGGGCGTGTACCCGCGACGCTCGAGAATCATGCACAATTCGTGGAATGGACCCAAGCAAACGATGCTTCCGAGGTTTTGCGTTCCAGCCTGCTTGTTCGTCTTGGAACAACGACGCGACTTTGGAAAACGCAATGGCAGAATGGGAATAGCGAGGGGAAAACTGCTTTTGAAGCAGGTTTACAGGCCTTCGCTTCGGTACTGAAAAAAGATGGCGCGCGTCCGGCCCATGGCTATGCGCTATGCACGGTGCGCAACTTGCTCCGCGATTGGCAAAACGATGCGTGGGTATTCGACCAGAATCGTTGGAACGCCTTCGTCGCAAATTTGAAAGGCGCGCCTTTGTCCGAACGAGCCGCCGCAATCTCAGAAAACCCGAACCGTTGCAATTGAGGTGTATGATGTTTCGTCGTCTGTTCGTCCTCGTCGCTTGTTCGCAACTTCTTGCTTGTTCCGAGCCCGATGCTCCTGCGCCACCCGTAGAAGAAATGGATTTCCTGGACAAACTCCGGGCGATTCCGGGTTTGACCGTGGGTGAAGCGCCAACGACGGTTGCAGGATATCGCTATTTCGTGCTCGGATTCGATCAACCCGGGGATCACGATGCGCCGGATTCGAGCCCCCATTTTAGCCAACGCATCCTGTTGATGCATCGCAGTGAATCGGCGCCGATGGTTTTGGGGACGTCGGGGTATTTTGCCAATCCGTCGAAACCTCGATTGTATGAGCCAGCATCGCTGCTCGAAGCGAATCAATTGTGGGTAGAGCAGCGTTTTTTTTCGCCTTCACGTCCTGAACCGGCGGATTGGTCGTGGCTCACGATCAAACAAGCCGCGACCGATCATCATCGTATCGTTGAAGCGCTCCGGCCCTTGTATGGCGGAAAGTGGATTTCTTCGGGAGCCAGCAAAGGTGGTATGACGTCGGTGTACCATCGTCGGTTTTTCCCGGACGATGTCGAAGGCACCGTGGCGTACGTGGCGCCGCATAGCCAAGGAACTTCGGATCCGCGATACTTGGATTTCGTTGCAAACGTCGGCGATGCCGATTGCCGGGCAAAACTTGCGGATTTTCAGCGGGAAGTATTAATTCGTCGTCCCGCGATGATGACGTCGCTAAATGCCATTTCGGGCGCGCATGGATACACGTTCGAGCTTTTGAACGAAGATCAGGCACTCGAAATTGCGGCCGTCGAATTTGCTTTTACGTTTTGGCAATACTTCGGTGCCAGTCGTTGTCCGAATATCCCCACGTCGGCATCGACGGATGCGGAAGTCTGGACTTTCCTGACGGAAATCAATCCGCCCATTTATTGGTCCGATGGGCAAGTCTTGGGCTTCGAGCCATATTATTGGCAAGCCGCCGTCGAACTCGGTTATCCAGCGGTTGAAGAAAGTCACTTGGTGGATTTGCTGAAGTATCCCAAATTCGACGTTCCCACGAGTTTCGTTTTGGCTGGTCCAGGAAAAACGCCAACATTCAAGCCCGAAGCGATGCAGGACATTACGCAATGGCTCGATGCGAACGGCGAACGGATCCTTTTCGTGTACGGTGAAAATGATCCTTATTCCGCCGCCGCTTTCGACCCTGGAAATGCAAAAGACACGTTCAAGTTTTTTGCACCGGGGGAAAACCATTCTGCGAAAATTCTCGACCTCGTGGAGGCCGATCGCTTGACAGCTTTCGATGCCCTCGAACGATGGACGGGCAAAGCGCCCGTTTTGCCGACAGGTCAAGCGCTCGAAGTTCGCGAACATTTTCGTGACGGGTTTTGATGGTTTGATCGTATTCGGCGATCAACCCCCGAGCAGCCCATTGAATTATCGTCGCGAGCGCCCGAAAGCTAGGGCGACGGAG
>JBGAOI010000207.1:0-10422 GCA_044221885.1 Polyangium sp. (in: bacteria) | reverse complement strand
ACATAAACGTGTGCTGGGTTGCCTTCGACGACTTCTGAGACAGTCTCTTGAACGCGAAGCGTTCAACCGGCTCGCATTTCGTAGTCCGAAGAGCCTCAAGACGCGCCAAAGCGGAAAGGCGCTTGATTCTCTTGCGCTCCCGACAAACAGTATGGTACGAGCGTGTTCCGAAAGGACGAACTCGATGATTGACCATACCGGCATTGACGTCAGCGATCCGCACAAGAGCCGAACATTTTACGAACGAGCGTTAGCGCCCTTGGGCTACGCAGTGCTCATGCAAGTACCCATCGAATACACCAAGGGGGTTGTCGTGTTGGGTCTTGGCGTTGCACCAAAGCCTGATTTCTGGCTCCATGAAGGTTCGCCGCAGACGCCGCGTATGCATATTGCATTTCGCGCCAAGACCCGGGCTGAGGTGGATGCGTTTTACCGGGCCGCTTTGGAAGCTGGTGGTACGGACAACGGACCTCCCGGACCGCGGCCCCATTACCACGCAAACTATTATGGAGCGTTCGTGCTCGACCCCGACGGGCATAACGTCGAAGCGGTTTGTCACGAGCCGGCGTAGCAGATTGGTGATTTCCTGGCTCACGCCCGAAATCGTCGCTCACGTCTTTGCGCGCGAGCGACGATCATGCAAGGGCCGGTAACAGGCAGCTCAATACAAGCTCAAGACTTGCGCGGTGGTGTAGGTCTTCGTTCCGTCCGAACCCGTGACCGTCAATGTGCTGCTGACATCTTCGCATTCGGTGCCGGCCCAATACACCGACGTATTGCTGCCGTTGCCAATGTACATGCTGCAATCGGCCAAGTACAGATGTGTTCCGGTGGTCGATGTCGCCGTCCAAACGGTCGTTCCTGAACTATTCGCAATCGACAGAATGCCGCTCGTCGAAAACGACAAGGTATTGCCCGTGCCGCTCGTTCCCGCCGACCACAAGGTCGATCCCGTCGTGCGATCTTGAATTTGCAAGTCGCCCGTGCTCGTGAAAATCAGTTTTGCTTTGCCACTGCCCAAAACCGTCTGATCCGAGGTGCTCTTCGTCAAGCTATATCCCGTGCTTTGCTTGCGCACTGCGTACCCGCAGGTGTCGTACGAGCATGTGGACGAACCCCAGCGCACGTCGCCCGAAGCCGTCGTCACGCGCACCTGATCATCGACCAATTGAATGCGACCCGTCATATCGGTCGAGCCCTTTTTGGCATACCACACCGCCGTACCCGTTTCGCTGTACACCACGAGGTTTCCGTCTTCTTGATGACAGAGCCAAGCGCCGGTGCCGCTCGTGCCGCTGGACCACTTTTGCGTCGAACCTTCTTTGACGACGAGCGCGCCCGTGGTTGTCCAGACAAGCTTCTTTTCGTACGTGGTCGTCGTCGAATTCGCGACATACGGATTCACGGAAAGAATGGTTTCATCCGACGACGGCAGATCATAACAGAACGTTTCGTTTGTCTCGGCCATGACCAGCGGATCCTTGTCGCTGGCCCACACCGTGGCGCCCGAATAATTGAGCATGTACATTTGTTTGCCCAGCAAAACCATGCGGTAACCTTCGTTCGTCAAATCCATCGCGCTCGTTGCCGTTGTATCCGACTCCCAAAACGTCGTTCCGGTCGAGCTTTTCACGGTGAGGTTGCCGTCGGTGCCGAACGACAAGGTGCTGGTTGTGCCGGAGAATTGCGACGCTTTGCTGCTCCAACGCGTGCGGCCGAGCCAATTGTCGTACACGGACAAGACGCCCGAAGCGAGTTTCAATGTCGCGTCGGTGCTGCCGCCGGCGCCCATGATGTTGCCGTCGGTCGACGTGGAATAACCGGTGCTTTTTTCAATCCACTTGGCGCTCGTTCCGCTGCCGCAATCGGTGGAACACGAATCGATTTCGCCGATGGCGCACGTGCCATTGCCGCAATATTCGAAGTCCAAGCTATCACCGGCTTTTTGGAACGCGCGAATCGCTTCATCGACACCCGTGCCGATGTATTCCTTACGATACGCCATCATCTGTTGCATACGGTAGGCGCTCGCTTGCATTTTCGATTTCGCGGTGAGGCTCGTATTTTCGGATTCGCTGTTCCCATAATTGGACGTCGTCCAGCTTTGCGAATCGCCGCACGTCGTCCCACTTGGTCCGGTAAAACAGTATTTGTTGGTGTACGTCGTATAGGTGACGTAGGTCGAGCCAATGAGCTGACCCTTGGTCGTCGATGAGGTCACTTTTTCCACCGCTGTAAATTCGTCATCCACGAGGTCGTTATAGGCTTCGAGTTGCGTGGCAGCGTCCGACGCGTGATCGGCGGCCGCGCTCAAGGCGTTGGCGAGGATGGCCGTGGAATAAAGAGCGCCATTCGTATACGCCGTGCAGCCGCCTTCATTGAGCAAGCGCATGATTTCGTATTTCTCTTTGTAAAACGCGACCTGAATGGGGGCGAGTGTAAAGTAGGTCGAGGCGCCCGAGAGACCCATGGAATCTGAAGCGGCCAAGGCCATGACGTTGTCGGTCCAATCCAAAATTTGATTCACCTTCCAGAGCGCGCCGGAATCGGTGGCATTGAGGTCCGAACAGCTCGTTCCGCGATAATAATTCTGCACATAACCAAGAATGGTGTCCGCTTGCGAAGCATAACTATCAGCGGCGAAATTCACGAGGTCGGCTTTGACTGCGTCGCTGATGTTTTCGATGTCTTCGTCCGTGAGGCCGGATTGCGAGCTGCTGCCGCCCGTGAGCACGCAAGAGCTGAAAATGCTTTGGAAACCATCGGTAAGCGCGCAGGAAATCGCATTGCTGACGAATGTGGCCACTACATTGCTACCCACGTCGCTGGAAATGCTCGCATTGGCTTCTTGTTCGCCGGCCAAAGTCGTGGACGCCATGGCCGCGCATGCGGTGAGGATAACGAGGGGGGTGCGGGCGGAGCGGCGAATGGTCTTGTTTGCGGTGCGGAGGCTCATGGCATTTCGTCCTGGTGGAGGTCTTGCCCGGTGTATTGCAGAGGCCGTGCCAACATTGATTTTGCGCAAACGAAAGGCCTTTTGCGGATTTCGACGGAAAGCATCCGACGCCTTCCTGGAGGTTTGAAGGTGCGAACCCACAAGGCTGGTGGCTGGAACCTCCAGGCGCCGCCCACCAGGGTGTTGCTGAAGGAGAAGGTGCTAGAAGAAGGTGCCGGCTCGGACTTGGCTCCTAAGAGCCCTGTCACTCGTCCCGGAACGGAGAGTCGAAAATCGCTCGTTACCTGGTCCGTCGACGTTGCATACGGCGCAGGCCCGAACCAATACCGAGAAGCCCCAACATCGCGAGCATTCCGTTTGACGCATCACTCGAGGTGGTTCGGCAGGAGCAGCCACCTTCATTTGGGGTTTGACCATTGCCGCCAGCTCCGCCATTGCCGTTGCCACCTTCGCCGCCGGCGCCACTGCTGCTGCTCGAAGACGAACCATTGCATACATGCGTGGCTGTATCGCAGGTCCCGCCATTCGAGCAATCCGCGTCGTTGCGACATCCAACGCATTGGTTGACGCCGGCGACATCTCCGCAATACGGAGTATTTCCGCCGCACGGGGCGCACGAAGGGCCACATAATAGATTCGTGTCGCAGGGGGCGCACAGCGCGGCGTCGTTGCAATAATTCCCGGCCAAACAACCACTGTTTCCCGCTTGGTTCACGGACGCCCGATCGCATTGCTGACAAACACTCAAGTCAGGAAAGGATGGGTTTCCATTGAGGGTCTGGAAAAACGACGTCGGTGAAAACAACGTAAACCCGGCATCGTTCAATTTGACGATGGGTGGCTGATTCGCGGACCGTTCAAAGTCTGTGAATGGGCCGATGAAGTACGACATTTCCAACGCCGCGTGTTCGGCAATTTCCAGGTAGAGAACTTCGAGCGGATACAACCCCGGTTTTTGAAACGTAACTTGCTCGGTGACCCGCCAAACGGGAAAACCGATTTCGGGCGGGCGCGTCACAACCGGGTACGGGGACCCATTCGCCCCATAAAACGTCAACGTGACCGCATCGTCCGCGTAAAACCCGAAATGGATGGGCTTGTTTGCCAAGTCCGCAGTGACGTTGAAATAACCGCGAAGCCGTGAAACGAACGCGGTTGTCGTGTCATTGATGAAGAAGTCACATCCGCCCGTTTTGCACATGGGCAGAGCGGCATCCACGAAATCGCCGTAACTTTGCTTCAAACCGGCCGAGTTGTTGTTTGACAAATCGAGCAACGTGCGAATGACGGATTCCACGCGGTCCGCCTTGTGCGTTTCCAGGTACGCATTGACGGAGGTCGTAAATTCCGTCGGCTTGAGCAAGTTCAAATCCACGGTTGGATTCATCGAAATGGCGGAAGCGGAGCAAAGGCCTGTACCTTCTCCCGCGAGGGGCCCGGCAACTCCTTCGGGAATGACGGCAGGTGCTGCCGAAGCAACACCTGTCGCGAGCAACAACGGCAAAATCCCACTTGCAAGTGTAATGATTCGCATGAGAACCTCGTGAAGAGCCACGGACGTTTTGTTAGGTCGGCGATGTCCTTCGTGACCAAGACGACGTTTCCTGTAGCATGCCCTCCACACAGTGCACTACGCAATGACGCGTAGCGTGTGTAATTGGCATTGATCCACGGGAATTGGCCGGATGTATCGGGGAACAAAAAGCCGGAGGCACTCGGGCAAAAAGGTGCCACGTATTTTAATCATGCCGCCCTGTTTGTTTCGTTCATCGGCGAGCGCGGGACCCCAAACTCGCCCTTCGGGCTCAAACAGTGGGGTCCCCCCCGCACATCGCCAATGAATCGAGCCACCCAGGACTGACGTGATTTGAGGAAAACGCTGCGTTTCAATAACGCGGCGTCATTGCTTCTCAGCTTCCGGCGGCGGCTCGACCAATGGCGCAATATGCCGTTTCGATCGCGGAGTCATTGCTTCCCCCACAAATGCAAACGCATGGCCCATGGCCGGATCGACACGCGCCAATGCTTTGGCCACGGCATACGCATCCAGCACCATCTTGTATGCTTCGTGTTCGGCCAACAAACGCGCGTCACTCAAGGGCCGAAGTTTTTCCTCGAGTTTGCTCCGTAATGCATTTTCTTTGGCCAATGTCTTTTTCGCAGATTCGATCGCTCGTTGCAATTTCGCCGGCGACAATCCCGCCACCTTGAGCGTCGGACGACCCTTCCATTCCGTCACGAATCGCTCGGCCAGCTCGGCGAATCCGTCTTGCGGCTTCAGAAGGCGTTGTTTTTCTTCCGCGGAGAGCAATTTCGCGGGCGTTTTTTTCGCCGCGGCGCGACCCGTCGAGCTTTTGGCTTGCGGAGTTGCCTTCGCGGGCATTGGTTTTGATGGTTTGGGGGTATTTTTCTTCGCCGTGCTCATGAAAACCTCCTCGCGACCATCCGTCGCTCGAGTGTTTCCGTTGCTCGCCGAAGAAAATTTGTTCAAAATTTTTGAATTTTGTTCACGGCGATTTTGTAAGTGCTCAATTTTACGCGCCTTTGTTGAGGTCATTTTGTACCCATCCCGAAGGGGGGGTCTGCCGGGTCGGATCGAGGGGTCCATCGGGTCGATCGGCGTCATCGGGTGAAGGCGATCGAGGGGTCCGTCGGGTCGATCGGCGTCATCGGGTGGAGGCAATCGAGGGGTCCGTCGGGTCGATCGGCGCCTATCAAACCTGTCCAAGGCGGCGATCGCCGGAGAAAATGACGTGAGCATTCTCGTTGTAATGGCGAGATTCGTCTTCCATGCCCGCGTGCAGGATGATACTGTGCAACCATGAGAACCTCGAAGAATTGCCATCAAACGTCGAAATGGGTCCTGGGATTGGTCATGATCGCGCTTGGAACGGGCTGCGGAAGCACCGAGGAGCCCAAACCTGCGCCTACCGCAGCGGAAATAGAAGCCGCCGCCGTCGAATCAGCCGTGACGTTATGCATGGATACGCTCCACGGTAAAGTGGAATTACGGCAAGACGCCATTGATGCGCTCTTGACCGTGACGGACACGTATCCAAACAATGCGCGAGGCCATTACTTTCTCGGTATGTGTTCGCTCGCATCGTTTGTCGAAGATGGATCGCTTGCTGGTCGCGGGCGCATCGAGCCCGCTCTTGCTCGGGCCGTCGAGCTGGATCCGAGCATTACGAACGCCGTGGGAAACCTGGCGCTCACTCGATTCAATACGGCGTTCTTCCTAAAAAACCAAGCCTATATCGATACGACCACAAAGGAACTTATTGCCGTTGCCGACGCGGATATCTTTAATACGTTCGTCCTGGCCTTCGGCTTGATGCAACTCGGCCGAGATACCCCATATCCCCAAATGGCCGCTGATCGTCTCGACACCTACAACGCGCAATGTTCAATGTACAAATATTGCCGAAATTCTGAAAGCGTGCCCCACCACGATGTCGGCTTGTTCATGCATAGCGGCGACGCCCACGTGCGCGTCGGGAACCAAGCGAAAGCCGACGAATATTATCAGAAAGCACTGGTGGCCGACGGCGCGGACACTTGGCCATTCTTGCAAGACGCCAAGGATTGGGCTGCCGGCAGTGCCGCGCGGATTGCATTGCATGCCGATGCCGACCCGACCAATGATCCGCCCATGTTTCTTTCGGGCACGCGTGCTTGCCGAGCATGCCATCAGTAAGCGCACACCACCGTGAGCTCAGCCAAGCGCATCGGGACATGGTGTAAGGCGACTAACGTAGGCGCATACGGCCCCGCATACCCCACTTCTCACTTTCCCCACAAATCCATCCGCTTTACGCACTGCGTTGCGTCACCCGCTTCGCATCCCAAGTCTGTGTGTTCTGTTTTTGCAGAATTTAAAGGGTTGCCGATGGTGAGCTTGCTTGGCGCGATGTTTGCGAAGAACGGCAATCAGGAGGCTGCTTTGAAGCATTTACGAATTTTCCTGCTCACGAAGGTTGTTTTTCTGGCCGGATGTGGAGGAGGGCCGACATTGGCGCAGCGGCAAGTCGAATCGGCGCCTGCGGTGCAGGCATTGCAAGATGGGCAATTCGACGATGCGTTGGCGAAATCGAATACGATTCTCGAAAAGCAGCCTCAAACGCCTGAAGCCTTGCTGGTCCGAGCGATTACGCGATATCGAACGACGGCAACGCAGCTCGTGATGGATGGTCGGACGGTTGTTGTGGGGGGTCTCGAGGCGGGAGGGATCAATCAACGGTATTTGCACGCGACTGCAAAACAAGCTGAAGCGGATTTGGCGCTGGTGGATCAGGACTTGGCCGAGGCGCAAAAAAGCTCCAATGTGGCGCTCGAATTGTGTTTGGCCTGTTGGAAAGGCATCGATTGGAACGGCGATGGACGTGTCAATCACCGCGACGAACTTTTGTTGCAGATTGAAGTCGATGCTCATGGAGAACCCATTCCGGAAGGTGATCCCCGGCGTACGCCGACGTTTCGATTCGACGATGGCGATATTGCATGGGCCAGGGCGTATGTTGGTTTTCAGCGCGCGGCGCTCGACATTGTCCTGGCGTATGATTTTAATGGCGTGAACGAGGTTTTACGCGATCAACGCAATTCGAAACGTCTTGTCTTGAAGCTTGTGGACAAACAGCGTATCACGGAGGCAAAAGCGAGGTTGCTCGAAGCGATTGATCAATCTGCAGCATGTCGGTCGGCGTATTTGGCAGAAACCGATGACGATCGCGAATGGGTCCCAAATCCGCGCCAAAAGAATCACCCCATGCCTCTTGATGTGGACCAAGCGTTGTATGATACTTGGGGCGGCGTGCTCGAGGATTTGCGCAAAATTGTCAATGGTGACGAAGGCATTGGTGTTGCCGACGTCGCCGATCTGTTGAAGGGAGAAATCAAGGTTTCTGGAGCGCGCGGTTATATCAATATCGGGGCGATGTTGGATCATCCAAAGGATATCGTGATTGCTGGTGACGACATCGAAATTCTCGAGAAACGATCCAATATCAGCGCGGTGTTATCGACCCTGCTCGGCGAGTATTACGTGACGTCGATGAAACCGTCGGCATTACCCAAGCGGCTTGCCCGAATGAAGGGCGAAATTGACGCCCACCATGAGGACATCGAACACAAACTCCGCTACATGTTTTGGCTCAATTGACCGACCACATCACGCGATCCCCGCGCCCCTCTGGACACACCTGCGGTCCCTTCGACACGCTAGGCGTGACATTTCCCTTGCCAGCTTGCTGACTTTCCGCTGGTATGTCGGGTGCATTCAGGTAGGATCATCATGATGTTTCGTTCGAGCGTTCTCGTATTGGTCCTTGGATCCTTGCTTGCCGGGTGTGGCGCGCGTGCGTCGGCATCAGCGTCTCCCACCGTCAACTTGCAAGGCGGCAAGCGTGATGTCAGTTCGGATCACTCGGATGGCAATGAGATTCTCGTTTGGGCGACCCAAGGCGAAAATGGCCCAATGCGCACGTTCTACTTGGCAGGCGACGGCGCATTGCGGGTATTACGTGAATCCGAAGGCGCCACGGTTGTCACGTCCCATGGTGACTTGACGTGGAAAGCCGAAGAAAAGGAATTGAACCTCAACGGGTGCGAACATGTGGACGGTTCACCACGAACGCCGGGTAAAGGCACCATCATGAATGCCACGTTGGTCAAATCGAATGGCCAAGTCGCGCAAAAAGTGGTGGATGCCAACGACGGAGGATTCGGTTCCGAGCCCGATATCGACGAATTGAATCACTTTGCCACCCTGACTGGATCCATTGGCCCATATCTTTTCATTCGCGAAGGTTCGTATGCTTACGCCTGTGGCGCGCATGGCAATTCAACCGCTGCATCCATGGTTTGGGATGCCAACGCCGGCAAACCCGTTGACCTCGTTCCCGAACTTGCCAACGCCGAAAAACTCGTCGCGACAGCCAAACAGAAACTCGATGAAGTCGATGGGGACGAAGGCGGGCCCGAGGAGTCCAATGAACCCGCATTTGCGCAATTCATTCCGGTGTACAGCGAACATGGAGCGTTGCGTATCGATGTGCAATTTGCTCGCTGGGCTTGTTATGCATGCAGCGATGGTGAATGGAGTTCGTATACGCGCAGCGCGATCGTGCCGACGAATTGGTTTCCCGAACGGATGAAAACCTGGGCCATGCCGCCGGTCGTGGTGAAAGAATTCGCCAAGGCGCATCCCGAGTGGCGAATCGGTGGTTGGTCGAAACGTTGACCCAACGGATGCGAGTTCTGCTATGGTCGCGTGGCCATGCACGGATCCCCTGAAGCCCGCGCCCTTCATGAACTTCATCCCGCCATTGATTTTCACGCCGACAGCTTGATGTGGTCCCGCTGGGTCGGGTATGACCTGCACGCGCGACATGAACCACCGTTGCCTTGGGCCGCGATTGGGGGCCATGTGGATTTGCCTCGGCTCAGGGAAGGGGGCATTGGGGCGCAATTTTTCGGTCTCGTTTCCTTGCCCGTTGGACAACGAAGTGGTTTGGCGCGGGTCATCGACGAACAGATCGATGCCCTCGAAACATCGATTGCGTATGCGCCGGATCGAATCGCCAAGGTGCGCACGGCATTCGAGGTCGAGACAGCAAGGGCCCAAGGCAAAGTCAGCGCATTGCTCGGCATTGAAGGCGGTCATGCGCTCGAAGGCTCCCTGCATACGCTCGAACATTTCGCGCGCCGCGGTGTCCGGTATTTGGGGTTATGCCATTTCAGCAACAATGAGCTTTGTTTTCCCGCGTATGGTCGCGGGCGTGATGACGAAGCAGGACTCACCCCATTTGGGCGCGATGTCGTCAAACGATGTGAAGACTTGGGCGTCATTGTCGATCTGGCGCATATCAATCGCAAAGGATTCTTGGAAGCGTGTGCCATGGCCACGCGGCCGCCGATTGTCAGCCATACGGGCGTGATTGGAGCATTTCAGCATTGGCGAAACATCGACGACGATCAATTGCGCGCGGTGGCGCAAAAAGGTGGCGTCGTAGGCGTCATCTTTTGCCCGAAGTTCTTGGGTGGTGATGGTCTCGAACCCGTCGTGCGCCACATGAAACACATTATCAACGTCTGTGGCGAAGACGCCCCGGCCCTCGGTTCGGATTGGGATGGTTTTATCGTGCCGACGAACGATCTTTGCGACGCGGCGCATTTGCCGTTATTGACGGACGCGTTGCTCGAAGCCAAAATGCCTGTGGAAACGATTGCGAAGATCTTGCGTGGCAACGCCATGCGGGTGCTGCACGAAGTGCCATAGCAGCCCGTTGATTTATTGAAGAGGCCAATGTAGGGGCGCGATTTATCGCGCCCGATGAAGGCGTTTCGAAGAGGGTGCGATGAAGAGACCGTCTCACAACTCCGCTCGCCCCATCCTTCACGTGACCCCGCCCACGGTTAAAACCGTGGGCTATTCAATAAAAAGTCCTTCGCTGCCGCTCCGGACTGGC
>JBGAOI010000206.1:0-10439 GCA_044221885.1 Polyangium sp. (in: bacteria) | reverse complement strand
TTGCCATTTCCGAAGACGCGTCGCACCTGAGAGAGTGACGGATCTTGCGTGAGCTTGCGCTCGTATTTACCAGCGCCGAGGCATACGTTTGTCCGCGGGTCAAGAAAAATCGATGTGAGTGAGCGTCGACGATCACCGAGCGAAGAGGAGTGGTGACTGGATGCGCGCGAGTGCACAAATCCGTAAGCGTAACGCGGGGCAACGTAGACGAGTCATGAGCGAATTTGCCACTTTATTTCGACTAAGCGCTGGTTAACCGTGACACTCTCAAGAGTCCCCCAATCGTTCGCGTTGACGACGTGCGAGACTCTCCAATGTTCCTTGGCACCTCGATTTGCGGATCAAATCACGTCGGAGTGACGGGCGGAGCGGACACCGCCTTCGTCTTCGACGGGCAAGAGTTCACCATAGGCATCGAGAATGTCGCGCAAAACATCGACAGCGGAGCATCAAAAGAACAGGAGATAGCGTACTCTATGAGGACGATTGGAGGCTCGAAAAGGACGTTTTCGGGCTTTTGCAATCCGTCGGACTTGAAATGGTTTCCAGTTTTCGGCGCGCGATGAGTCGTCGAGATGGAGCAAAATGTTTAACCAGGAATCTGTGTCGACGCATTCGAGGGCCTCGTGGCCGCTCGTGCGATCAAACGTGTAGATGTATTCACTTGATCGTGGACATCTTCACGGGCTTGGACGTCCACACATTGGATTGTTGGTCGGGAGGAAGGTCCAAGTCACACGAGTTTGAAGTCGCGCCCTTTCAATTTGGCTTTTTTCCAACGCAGGAGGAAGCGCTCGGAGAAGTAGATCTCTCCCGTCGGTTCGTCGGCTTGGCGAAAAATATCAACACCTTCGACCCGAACGCATTGACAGGCTCCAGCGCCTGCGGCAGACTCGCTCGTAATGACGAAGATGCGCCTAATCGTTTTTCCTGTCCAGACATTGTTCGCACTTGTACTCACCGCATGTGGCTTCGCTCCGAGTAGCGGATGCACGACAGAGGCACGTCCGTCTGTCTCGGTGAAAGTTGTTGATGCACAAGGAGCTCCGGTGCCTGACGCGACACTCACGTTTTCGAATGGTGCCCTTGTACAAGACTGCGTCAATATGATGAATGGCTTGTACGTGTGTGGCTACGAGGAAGATGGGCCGATCACCGTAACGGCTACCAAAGGTGCCGACACGAATATGCAAGGGGTCACGGTTATGCAGTCGCCTGATGGCTGTCACGTCGAAGGTCAATCCATCACCATCACGCTCGGTGCTTGATGCGTCCACGCCGTCCTGCATCAATCCTGCGGACTTGTGCACTCGCAAGTCCCTTGATTTGTGCGCAAGCGGAATTGAAGACGCTCAACAGCCCGTTGAATAATCGTCGCGAGCGCCCGAAAGTTGGGGCGACGGAGCGAGGAACACGCAGTTGAGCGATGTCGACCGACGATTTCGGGCGCGAGCAGAGAAATCAACGGGCTGTATAAGGGTCCCTGAGCACCTCAAGGTACCGCGTGGGCCCCCAACATGGTAGCATCATTTGCGCAAGATCCATTTGAGCCATTCCGATAGCGCCGTTTCATAATCCGCAGGAAAAGCATGTTGCGCCTGATTGGGGGATTCTTTGTGAATTACCTCGGCACCATAGGACCGCAACGTCTCGGCGTCTTGCTTCGCATACGCAACGTTTCTCGGCTCTTCTTGGGCTCCAACAACGACAACAAACCTTCGCTCCGTCAGTTGCGCGGCTATTTCGACATCGTGAAATCCCATATTGCGACGAGTTCCGGGGCTGAGGGCAATTGCCCCGGCATAACGGTCCGGATGTCGCGCGGCGATTTCGGCGGCCATTTGTGCTCCCTGCGAAAAACCCTGCAAAATGATTTGTCCCGGCGCGGGTGTGACCCGTCCGGCAACTTGCGTCAGGGCTCGTTCGATACGTGACGCATCCTTTTCAACCGACTCCGTCCAGTCATAAGCTGAAAGACCACGAGAAACCGTGCCGCTTGCCGATATGAAGGCAATTGAATACTTGTCGGCGATGTGTTGCCATTGCTCATCGGCGAACTGCTTCGGCGTTGCCCCATAACCATGCAAACCGACGACGACGGGAATCGGATGACCCGGCACATACCCTTTGGGAACCACCACCAGCGTTTCTTCGGGACCATGATATGCCCAATACCTCGATACTTCCCACAAATAGGATCGCACCGTCGACCAACGCGGATCCTTGCGTAGCGACTCGAAGTTCGGCTCAGCCTCGACTCTGCGCGGGTCCGTTCTTGCTTTGCTTGCCGCTTGCTGCAACCAATAAAGCGCCGCATCCGTTTGTCCAAGTCCCGCATAACACGATGCAAGCTCGGACATGTGATGGGTACCGCCACGCGTCGTTGCCCAATACCAAAGCTGCACGGCAGTCATATTGTCGTTTCGAAGGTGAGCTTCGTTCGCCGCGGAGACAATCTCGACAACTTCTACCTTCCGCAAATCCACTTGCTTTACATGCGTCGGCGGCGCCGCTGGTGCGGCAATATCGAATGGCGGAGGGGGTATTGCCGAAGGAATTGGTTGTCGCGGCGGAGGCACGAACGAACGCAAGACGGCTTCAAGCTCAGCTTGTACTTGGCTGAATTCGTTGGGCGACACAAAGGCGTCCACAACGAAAAGCTGATCATCCTGCACATAAAAAGCCGTCAATTCTTCAACGTTCTGGCCATTGGCAACATTAACACGGTGAACGAGTACGGCCATTCCCCCCGTATCGAGCGGCGCGCGAGCGATGATTCGAGCTTCCGGGGCATTGCTCTTCGCGTCATGCAACAAGACGGAAACCACATCGTTTGCCGTGAGAAATGGATTTTCCAGCGGCCCGATGACTTTCACGGCGAGTTCGGTGTGACTCGGTTTGTGCACGAGCGCCAAATCGATTTCGTTGCCCTCTTCTGCCGGCAGCCGTTGCCAGGTATTCGCATTCGGTATCGTCATGCGAAATGGTACCGTTTTTCCTTCCAAGACTTTTGGCTGAGGAACATCGACGTCCGCCGTTATGCCAGTCTGCTCCTGATTCGAGGTCCGAGGCGCGGCGAATTTATACGCTAGACCCACAGTCAAGACGAGCGGTACGGCAATCAAGACCGCTGTCGGCACTTTGCGCTTCGGAGCCGGTTTCGAGCGGCTCGGTTTTTTCTTTTTTGCAACCATAATGCTTATCGATCAGAACACCGCATGCCACGGCCAAAGTGTTTCCATCCAGGGATGAACGCGCAAGACGCCCATCGTCTCGTCTACGGCGGCAATGGCTCGAAATTGGGGTAAACCATGTCTTGAACGATACTACCGCGGAATGTGGCGGTCGATGGGGCGATTTTATGACGGTTCATGCGAAGATACCGCGGATACACCGGGGGCGGCTCGAGCGTGCTGAAGTCTTCGTAACCGTCATCCGGGGTATCATCGCGAGAAGACGAACCCTCTAGCGAAAAGTCCATCGTCACATCGGGATCGCCCGACGGAGTCCACGAAACTCCATTGAATGCGGGCTTGAGCTCAACGATCGCCAGCGCGGGCATTTCGGCATGAATGTGTTCGCTTCCACCTTGCACTTGCACATCGATGATCCAAGGATCCGGCTGCGTTTCCGTGCAACCTTCATAATATCCTGCTGTGTTTGACGGGCTGAGGACCATTTCATTTCCCGCCTCCCCCATTCGAACCACCAAGTCGGGCGGCGGGTTGCATGCTGTGTCCCCCAAAGACGGGTCGACCATGCACCGCTGAACCTCAACGTAAAACCGATATGCGCAGTTGTAGCCGCTGTTGTTGCCCGTATGGACCGAAGCATACACCGTGGTGGGTAACGCGGATGGCTCGGGCTCGTACAGTTCCCAGATACAGCCCGAAGTCAGAAACCCAAGACCCAGCAAGCAGATTCGACTCAGTACCATTTGCCCCATCCTATCGTCAATTGTGGCATTGTAAAGCCATGGAGTTTCTCCGAATGTTTGAAGCTGTGAATGACGGTGGTCGTTCCAAGCGATACTTGAAATACCGATCCATTCTCACGACGGTTCTCATAACCGAAAAAGTCCACACCAAGCAGATAGCCCGGATATCGTGGACCACCGAAAGCATCGTGTGCAAGGCTCGTAGCAAACAACGCCGTTTCACGGACGCCGAAAAAAAGCCAGCGCCACGGATGCACACGAACCCCTAGACCCACATGTTCTCCCATCAGGCTGACCATGGCCGTCCCTTCGAGCGATATACGCGAAATGGGGAAAAACGCATAGGTAAAACGAACGCCAAGTTCCGGAATTGGAAGCGGTATGGGTAGTCCGGTAACCCCGTCGATACGCAAGACATGGCGCGCATCCGCGGGAGAACGTTTGGCTTTAGCTTTGGCTTTGGCTTTGGGTTGAGATTGCGGCGGCTTCTCAGCCAGCGTTGCAGACGGTTCGGCTGCGTTCGCATTGCCACATACCAGAATGCAAAACAGAAAGGGAATGGCCAACTTGCTCATCTCGCGATGCACCGTGTTCGTCCTTGGTGCCACTATTGTCCAAAACATGTCACTTCCGAGCCGCCTCCACAACAAACTGGGTGCGACGGTTGCCAGGGTGAACGTACGGTGCATGAATCCTCCGCCCGCGTCAGGCAAGAATGCGTCCACCGGCTTGTTTCCATAACATATATTCGTGAATGATTTTTTCGAATTTGGCAAAAATCCGCGACAACCCGCACGGTACTTTCCTACGCAGCTCACCTGACGTACCGTCAATTTCCCGCCGTTTGTGCGCACAAAAGTTCGCGCGAAAAACATCACTCACCGATTGGTTGCACTCGACGAACGCGCTCATAAATCCGTTACGATTCGTCGTGATGGTCGGTATTTGCAATGCAGACGGCACCTGCCAATTGGGAACGTCTGGCGAATACGTCACGAGATTCTATTTGGGCAACAATCTTGTCAAGTCTCACGGATTGCACTAAGCTGCCCGTACAACGAAAGAACGCATGAAAACCAAAGCCATTTCGGAATGGATGACGTTGAGTGTCGACCGCGTGAACAACCGCATTCGCGTCAGTGCGCGCGGCAGTCGCGGCGAAGAAATTCCGTTTCGGTGGCTGGACATAGATTACGACAGGTTGGCTCAATTTGCTGCGCGAGTCGAAGCTCCGGCGAAATATCGTCGGCCCCTTGCGCCGGAGACGCTGACCGAGGCACAATTCATTGAACGCTCGCTCTTGAACGGCGACATTGGTACGCTTCATGCTCAATTACGTGAAGCATCCAAGGGCAAACTGCTGGTGCGCGTGATGGTCCACGACCCTGAATTGCACGCCATCCCTTGGGAGGCACTGTGTCGGTCCAACCAAGCGCTTGGATTCTGGGGAACTTCGCCCGACGCACTCCTGGCACGTGGAGTCATGACGAATGCCCCCTGGCAACCCGAAGAGATTCGCACGACGGTGCGGATGCTGGCGATTGCGCCTTCCGATACGGCATCCGTAGAGCATCTTCGGGCGTCGCTGCAAAACCATATTGCAACGAGCGAAGTCGAGTGGCTCGAACCCTTGCAGGGACCTGCCGCAACTGCCGCCGCAATTTTGGAGCGGCTTCGTCGTCCACCCACGCCGCATATCATCCATTTCATTGGGCATGGGAGCGTTGTCAATGGATTGGCGATGATTCGCGTGGCTGATAATGATGACGAAGAGAACTGGCTCGAAGTGGAGCTGGTGGCGCAGCAGCTCGCGGCCACGTTTCGAGGCACGTTGCGCCTCATTGTATTGGAAGCTTGCGAAGGAGCGAAACCCGCTGCATTTTCGTCCGCCGCCGAAATCCTCACGCGTGCCGGCGCCAATGCCGTCGTCGCGCATGCATGGCCCGTTCGCGCCGATATCGCCCGGGCATGTTCCAGGCAACTCTATCGATCGTTGTTGGAAAATGACGAAGCCGCGGGCAACGTGGCAATTGCCATGAACGAAGCTCGTCGCGCCGTATTGGCAGCGTTCGACGCAAGTGTCGAAGCCTTGGCGCCCGTCTTGTTTCTGCAAGGAACGGACGGGCAACTCTTCGATTTTACACAGCGAGCCCCATTTACGGCGACGGCTGCTCCAGCACCGCGATACGTCCAAGTAAAACCCGTTGCAGATTCCCCCTGGGTCGCGCATATCCAAGACCAACCCGTCCCCGTCGAGACACCTGCAAACGTACCTCCATCGATTGAACCACCGAATGTTCAGGCGCCAGAGCTGCATCGTGTACCGATCGATTCGGCTCCTGATGACGATATGGGTCCACTGACGCGTCGAGCTACCAAATCCAAAGTGCCGCTCATGCTTGCTCTTTTGGCGTTGGTGGGCACAAGTATCGCCCTGGCGATTTCGTTGTCGACGAGCAAAAAAGTTAATGCTTCGGGCAATTCATCGTCGCCAACGTTGGTGATTTCGGCAATTCCCGGACCCACACCGAATGGGCCGGAACCAACCAACTCGCCCGATACGGCTCCGCCTGACGCTATTGATTCGGCAATGCTTGCGGAAGCGGATTCATCGAATGTCGCCGAACCGGTGCTCAATACCAACGCGAGCGGTGGAATGCGTTTGAAAACCGGGAGTGTTTGTCAAAAAGCGACGCAATGCCAAAGCAACTATTGCGTCGACGGAGTGTGTTGTGATTCGAGCTGTACGGGTGCGTGCAAAGCATGTTCGAAGGCTCGACGAGGCAATGGTATGGACGGGACGTGTGGATTCATTGCGGCAGGCAAAGACCCAGACAATGATTGTGCCAAGACCAAAGGGGCTCGATGCGACGGTCGCGGTGTCTGTTCGATCTTGGCTTCGGAACCCGTGCAAACGATTCAGAGCGCCACGGACAAGATCAAAAAGTCCAGCACATTCAAGAGCTTGACGGGGAATTGAGCCCAGGTGAGACGGCTTCGGGAAATCGCGACCGCATTGTTTCACCTAGTCAACTTGCGTGGAGCAAAATTCCGACGCGTGGTGAGGGCATCTTGCGAATTTGGGGTGCGCGCTTGGCTGAAGCGCCGACGAAACGCGTGGTTGTACAACCCCGTAGGGGTGTACCTGGCGTCAGTCACAAAAGCGTGGCTACATTAGAATTGGCCCCGTGAAAGTGATGTCGGTCGGCAGTTTGTAGGGGATGTTCAACAACCTCGTGCTTCGGGCAAGGTATCCGGTGAGCGTGTAGACGCCATCTTCGTCGCCACGGGTGAATTTCACAACGACTCGATCTCGCACTGGATTGCTGCCAACTGCCGAGTTCACCTCCAGCGACTGTAAACCGAAGTTTTCCGGATCCGATCCAAAAACGTCGCCCGTGTCATCTTCTCGCAGGAGCATATCAATGCGTTCAAGCGCGCGCACCACGACGTCCGACTTGCCGGGGAGCATTGCCGTCGTAATGGACCACTTGCTGCCTGCGACAAACGCGCCCACCTTGACGTAACCATTGGTGACGCTCTTTTTGTCCGACGATATGTTGATCTCGATCTCGTCGTCGCCACCGCCGGGCGTGATTTCGTGGCATTGCAAAGTCATGGGCTCGAAGGGCGTTCCGCCGAAAACAACCAGATTTGTAGACCACATGAAGTTGATCGAACGCTGCTGCCAATGCGGCAACTGCCCGTCGTTCACGGTGAACTTAACGAATGCTCGCTTTATCTGAGTCGTGTCGATGGGCAGCGGAAACTTGCTCTGCGCCGGTACATTCTCGACTGCATACAATACGTTGCCGTCGATATCGAGCACTTGCAGGCCATAGTTGTGAAGCGTATCCACGTAGATGCGCAATCCCAACGATTGTGGCGCAAGATTGTCGGGATTCTCAAACTCCAAGGCGAACCAGATCTCTTGGTTGACGCCATAAGCAGACGTACCGGGGAATTTGTACAAGACTTGCTCGCCAGGCTCCGTCAGAATGCTCTCGTCGCGCGTATTGCCCAGCAATTTGCGGAACCTGACGGTCGGATTGCCCGCGAATTGATCATGGCCGATACGCGCATAATAACTGCCGCGCTCAAGCCTGTAGATCGAAATTCCGCGTCCGCTCTGGAATCGAGGTTGAATCGGAATCGACATCTCGTCGCATCGATAGAGCAAAGCTTTGGCGCCATCCGAAACGAAGATCTCGAACGACCCTTCGACATCCGGAAGGGAGAACCAATGCAGCGTGCCTTCATGGAGTATCTGTGGGGTGAATTCGGCCGGCAGGCTGGTCACCTGTTGCGCAAGTTCGGGACGGCAATGGTCGCCGTACCTGGCAATGTAGACACTTACGCCCAAATGATCGCTCAAGTCTTGCAGGCCCGTGTGGCCCCAGTCCATATCGATCCCCGCATCCTGGTTACGAAGGTTGAAGGTGCGTACGATATGCTGCACGGTCCAACCTCGTCGAACCCAGTCGCTGGTCGAAAAACGGGGCGACAACACATAATCCAAACGCTCGTCGCCGTTGGTATGACCGCGATCGGGATGTTGACCGGCGCCGATGGTCAAATGTTCGTAACAACTCACCCAGGTGTCTTCCAGCAAGTCAGCCAGCGGTCCCGTCTTGATACTCGTATGCCACTCGTAACCACCTGCCAACAGCGCGGTTTGGTCAACGTTGGAGGGATACGTAAGGTTCCAATCATAATTCACGTAGCAGAGCAACGTATCCGCCAACCCGTTGTATTTTGGATCTTTGAGCATATCCAGCGTGCTGGCGGGCAAGAGTTCCGCCAGTCGCTCGGCGGTAATCGGGGCATTGGGGTTGCTCTTTATCTTGTTCAACTCCTTGCCCACCAACACTTCGAAGTCCCAATCAATGAGTGGTGCTGGGGTCAGAACATCACCCCAGTAGCCATTGATGTTGATATCCCCAAGGATAATCGCTCGGGCGGCCAGTTCGGCGCCTACGGTTCCTTCAAGTACGCGCCGCATCAATCGAAGCTGATCATAGCGTACGCGAAATTTCTTGACCGTTACAATCACGCCGTCTTCGGAATAACTTGCCCAAAGGTGCGTCAGTCCAAACGGAATTGGACCGAAGGGTGTATCGATGAGAACCACCATGACGCCCTTGTCGGCGGCAGCGTCAATATATTTTTGGTTGTAGAGCGCCCCGAGTAAGTCCACGCCTTGGTCGAACTCCTGAAAGGCCACGTGCTCCCAATCTTGACCGTTCGCTTTGGCTGATACCGTCGAAGCCTTGAACTTGTCGTTGGGCAATGGAAGAAATGGATAACGGCTGAACAACATGAGCCCGCTGTCTTGTTCGAAGGCATCACCGTCGCCCACCTCGTCGACGTAGTAGGGATACGTTCCCCCCAAATACTTGATGAACGAATCTTTCGCGTCGCTCGGAAACACTTCATTGAGCGCAATGATGTCACTCTTGGATTGCAAGATCCGCCCGGCAAGCTCCTTGGCCCGATCATGATCGTCCATACCGAAGAGTTCTTCGTTGTCCTCCGTGGGAGCCTCGACGAACGCGGCGTTGAATTGGGTAATCCGTAGTGATGGCATACTGCGTCTCCTCCAGTTGCGTGACGTAACCGCGAGATGTCGTCGAATACGACCATTCCGCGATTCGTCACGTTGAACATTCGATTATGGGATTTGGCGATGACAATCAAGCCATCGATGCCTCTTATTGGCAAAAAATGACATTGAGTCACATGTTTGGAAACGTTACGCAACCGCGGCAATAACGAAACTCCGTTTCGCAATGCATTCAGTTGGCTTTGATTGTTATTGTAATAATGACCTCCGACCGACAAGAATGCCACCAACTTCATGGCGAATGCTCACGCAACTGCACGAGCATTCACCACGCGAACGAGTATCCGCTGAATTGAACCCACTCCGCCAAACCCGTTACATCGAAAGCGCCTCGAGCCTCTTGTTTGCGCCATCTTGCGTCGCCAAGTGGACAGCAATCGCGTTCACCGGTTGATTCTTCGCCGCAGCGGCAATGCGCTCGAGTTTCGTCCTAGCCCGTTTTCCAGTGCTCAGAGCCGCCAAAACAAGCAATGACCGAATGACGTCGTCGTCATGTTTCCCCGCAAGCGCCCATTTCTCAGCCATCGACGCCATTGCATCCACCGCTTTGGTCACTTGTGCGCCATACACCGCATGTGACGAGTCGATCCCCTCATGCAGGCACCTTTCGAGATGCTCCATGGTGACGTTAAACCGGCCCAGATCAGAGTCGTCGCTGGCTCCCCACAATCCCGACGCAAGCTGACGCGCGAACATGCCACCCAGGTCCATGCCAGCCTGCCCTTCGCGAACCTTGCGCACACCAGATCCCGCTGCCGGCGTTACATTGCCTTCCTTTTTTGACCATCCAAGCGTTTTTTTCGCCCACCCAACAGCTCGGTCCAAAAGAGGCGCGGACTTCTCTTCTTTTGCCTGCACGTGCACGTCGGCCGGCTTTGC
>JBGAOI010000205.1:0-10460 GCA_044221885.1 Polyangium sp. (in: bacteria) | reverse complement strand
TTCATTGATCGCCACACGTTTCACGATCCGCCATTCCCCACCGGCGTTATGACCCGCACATCGATTCCGATGTCTCGCGCGATATCAACAACATGCCTCGGCCAAGGATACACATGCGCTTCTTGCGTATTCGCAATACTTTTCCACAGAGCCTTCGCATAAACTAACGTCGTACCTTCATAACTCGCATGAAACGTACCCTTGCGTATTCGTGCAACGTCTTCCAACGCTTCCACGATTCGCTCCAATTTGTCACTCGATTTGGCTCGATACGCAGAACCCTCGATCGTGAGTCCCAATTCGCGCGCAATTTCCTCGAACCCGTCTGGCCATACAGGTTCCGTCATTGCGGGCAAAAGGACAATCGCTCGCCACAAAACACGCGCGCCAATGACTTCATTGTCGAGAATAGCATCGGGCGCATTCAATTCTCGTAATCGAGCAAATCGAGACAGCCGACCATTCAGCTTTTCCAACGTCTCGGTCACGTACAAGCAGGATCGTTGCTCGAGCGCCGCATCGACGTCTTCATCCAAAACGCCTAAATTCCCCGTTGCAAGTCGCTTTGCCTGGATCACTTCGTCCGCAAGCGCTTCAGCAACAGCATCGGCCGTGTCGTCATCCCAAGACATACCTTCATCCATTTGCACGAGCGCCGCGTGCTCGAGCATTGTACATATGAATGGCGAAGGCGCCAGCAGATCGAGCGCTGGTTGGCGTCGCGGCATGTATACCGCAAATGTTCCGCCCAATCCGTGATACGCCACAATGAACTCGGAAACACGCTCGAGAAAACGTCCGAGGTTCGGATTCTTGGAACGAACTTCATCAAGAGAATCAAGACGCTCAGCCATCGCAATGCGCCTACCTTACACATGCGGTTACACGTGCGCTAGCGAAATCGACGTCTCCGCCAGGACGGCAATCGCGTAAAACCATGAACATTCTTCGATCTGGGCAAGGTAAGTGTCATACAGTATGTCGATAAACCGTGCCAAACCTGTGACTTCATCAGGCTTCATCAGGAGGAAAGCGCCTGCACGGCTTTGGGCCGCAGCTCCATCCAGGGTCGCTCGACAAAAAGATGCAATGCGGTTGCTGCAAGAAACGTGATTGAAACATCTCGAGGAAGAAAAACAGCCATGGGCGACACATTTCCACTGGAAACGAGTGGTGCACCGTAATGGTGCACCATCATGGTGACCGTGGGATTAACAAGATACGCCGCATATGCAAGCTGACCGATCGGATACAAAAATCGCGAAGAAAGAACGCGCCCGAGAAATCGCCCAATGGTGTGCTGCGAAAGCGACAAAAGCACCATGTACGCGATTGCTGCCCCAAATACCGAACGATACAATACGAGATAAGCAACTTCCAAAGGCCGCCAAACACCTACAAAAAACGGCCAATGCATGCTGACACACGCCAAAACGAATGCCAATGCAAGTCCAATCGAGGCAAGGACACGTTTTTGGGCCAACGTCTCCATGACGCGAGCGGAACGAAACAAATACGCCGCAATGACGCCCATGAGCAATGGGCCAGCTCGCATCCAAGGCTTGACATAAAGTTCGTCAAACCCGCGCATCCAAGCAAAAATTCCACGATTGATGACGATTTCCGAATCAATTGCGTGAAAATTGCCAGCGAAAACAACCCAAATCCCGACGGTCGACAGTAGAAGTACGATAACGGCGAAAGCCAGCATCCGCGCTTGATGGGTCAACCCTGCGAGGCCTTTGACAAGCCAGGGACAAATCAAATAAAATTGCTCTTCAATCGATAACGACCACGTCCAGACCATGGCCACGCGCGCGATTGGAATGAAATTGCTGACATAGAGCAGATTCGCCCAAACCATTGAAACATGGTCGTGCCGCAAAAGCGAGTCGACAAGAACGGCGGTGGCAAGCGCCGGCCAAAGGCGCATGAGACGGCGAACATAAAACAATCCAAGGCGCAATCGTCCCGTTCCTTGACGCTCATCCTGAAGCATTCCAGCAATGAGAAAGCCCGAAATGACGAAGAAAATGTCGACGCCAAAGTCGCCACGCCAAACCGGAAGCATCCACGGCGAAAACACCATCTCCGCATACGTCGCAGTCGGAACGACCTTGGCCGAATACCATGCCGTATGGAAAACCAAAACCCAAAGAATCGAAATCGCTCGCCAGCCATCAATGGGGCGCAAGTGGCTTTGCGGGGGTACGAAAAGCGAGCGCAAGTTGCGTCGCAGCGAAAATGCACGCCCAAGCCGCTCGCGCAGACTTACCCTAGCATCCTGGCTGACCTCAGAACTCGCTGTCGTAGCCATGCGGCGAGCACGCTAGCATACCGGTTGCGTTTTGAAACAAGGACGCAGCTTCTGAAGGTGGAAGGTGCCAGCCACTTTTCTAGTTGTAATCTATATCGCTTTAGAAGGTGCTGGAAGGTGCCAGCCACTTTTCTAGTTGTTACATATATCGCTTCAAAAGGTGCCAGCCACTTTTCTAGTTGTAACCTATATCGCCTAAAAAGGTACTGGAAGGTGCCAGCCACTTTTCTAGTTACTTTTCTAGTTGTAACCTATATCGCTTCAAAAGGTGCCAGCCACTTTCGCTGAAGGCCCTAGTTTTCTTGTTTCGCGCGCAACATGTAGATACCATCACCGCACTCGCGGATTCCCGATCCACCACGACAAAACGGAAACAGAACCATGGCCGACGAGCCGCACCAAGGTGCAGTGGACCCAACTGCAGAACGGCAACTGGTCGGCAGCGACCATGCGCTACTTGGCCCGAACGATGCGATGGCTTCGCCCGAGCCAACCGCAGCGCCAACGGACGAGCTTCCCAACCAACCCGAACCGCACGATCCAATCGCCGATGAAGAGCCCGAAAAACGAAAACTCTACATCGTAGGAATTGGTGCCTCCGCTGGGGGCCTCGAAGCGCTCGATGCACTCTTGCACCATGTCCCGGTCGACTCCATGGCGTTCGTCGTGGTACAACACCTCGCCCCGAACTACGACAGCGCCTTGCCTCAGTTGCTTGCGCGAAGCGGCCGACTCAACGTCGTCAGTGCCAGCGATGGCATGCCTATCGAAGCACGTGGCGTCTACGTCATTCCTCCCAATACCGACTTGGCCGTCATGCATGGCGTGATTCGTCTCATCGCCCCGCCAAACCCTCATGCTCCACGACTGCCAATCGACTTCATGTTTCGCTCCCTCGCCGATGATCAAGGCCCCAACGCCATCGGCATCGTCCTCTCCGGAACTGGCACGGATGGCACCTTCGGCTTGAAAGCCATCAAAGCAGCCGGCGGACTTGCATTCGTACAAGACCCCTTGACCGCTCGTTATGACGGCATGCCACGCAGCGCTCTAGCCAGCGGAGCCGCAGACTTTTGCCTCGATCCCAAAACCATCGGCGTCGAACTCACGCGCATCGCCCAAGGTCCCCGCGTCCTCCGAGCGCCACGTACCTTCACGCCACCTCTCCAGGATCAACTCGCCAAACTCTTCGCCGTCATCCGCGCCGAATTCGGCATCGACCTGACCCAGTACAAACAGTCCACCATCGATCGCCGCATCGAGCGGCGTATGACCCTCCATCGGATTACACGCCTCGACGAATACGTCAAGCTTGTCCAACAAAACCGGAACGAGCTCGAAGCCCTCTACAAAGACGTACTCATCGCAGTCACGAGGTTTTTCCGTGACCCCGAAGTATTCGACGAACTCGAACGTCAAGTCCTCCCGCGACTTTTCGAGAGCAAAGTGCCAAACCACCCCATTCGCGTCTGGGTCCCCGCCTGCGCAACCGGCGAAGAAGCCTACTCGATCGCCATCTGCCTCCTCGAGTACTCCCAAAAGTATCGGCGCGACGCGAAAATTCAGGTCTTTGCCACAGACATCGACGACGAGTCCATTCAGCACGCTCGTCGAGGTGTCTACGCTGCAAACATCGCGCCGGACGTATCTGCAGATCGCCTCAATCGCTTCTTCGTGAAAAAAGACAACGAGTTTGTCGTGGCGCGAAGCGTACGCGACCTCATCGTCTTTTCCAAGCAAAACATTCTCCGAGATGCTCCGTTTTCGCGAATTGACTTGGTCAGTTGTCGGAATCTCCTCATCTACCTACAACCGCCGGCACAAAAACGTGTTTTACGCGTCATCCACTATGCATTGAACCCCTCGGGTTACCTCATCCTCGGAACGTCAGAGACTGTCGGGGACGCACCAGAACTTTTCTCTTCGGTCGACCGAAAATGCAAGATCTACCTCAAAAAAGCCGCTGCGGTTCCCCGGACCCTCGAAGCCAGCTTCAGTGCAGCCATGCCGACGGAGACTCCTCCACAAACGATCCCATTACGTCCAACATTGAGCCTCCAAGCCCACGCCGATCGCAAAGTCCTCGATTTGTACGGACCGCCCGGTGTCGTCATCAACGAAGAACTCGAAATCCTCCAATTCCGAGGGCGCACGGGACACTTCTTGGACCCGGCTCCAGGTGCCGCAAGCTGGAACGTTTTACGCGTCGTACGCATCGAACTTCATATCGAACTCAAACGGGCTCTGCAGCAAGCGCAGTCTCAGCAACAACGGGTCACGTCCGAAGTCACCTACCCCGATGGAGGAAAGTCGAACCTCGTGCGAATCGACGTGGTGCCGCTCGAGGATCCCGAATCCCGAATGCGTTGTCTCTTGGTGCTTTTCCACGCCTTGCCTCCTCCAAAAGAAGTGCCCATTCTGCCGCCACCCGAAACCATTGCCGATGCAACCGTCTTGTCGCTCAACCAACGGATCAAAGACATCGAACGCGAACTCGTGGTGACCAAGGAATACCTGCAAACAACCATCGAGGAAAAAGAGAGCACACTCGAAGAACTGAAAAGTGCCAACGAAGAACTTCAATCTTCCAATGAAGAACTCCAAAGCACCAACGAAGAACTCGAAACATCGAAGGAGGAAATGCAGTCGACGAACGAGGAACTCACGACGGTCAACGAGGAACTTCAGAATCGCATGACGGAGTTGTCCCAGACAAACGACGATCTGCACAACGTTCTTGTCGGCGTCGACAACGCGGTCGTCATCGTCGGCATGGATTTGAAAATTCGGCGCTTCACCACAACGGCCGAAAAACTGCTCAATCTGGTCCCTGGAGACATCGGCCGTTCCATCGGCTTTCTCGACACATTCCTTGGTGCCGGTCCCCTCGAATCCAAAGTCTCCTCCGTCATTCAAAGCCTCTCCACGATGGAGGAAGAGATTCGAGCCAGCAACCAGCGCTGGTACGCCGTCAAGATTTCTCCCTACAAAACCCTTGACCATTCCATCCGAGGTGCACTCGTCACGTTGATGGACATCGACATTCGTCGGCGCGCGCAAGAGATGACGCGCGATGTCGCCGCCTATGCAGGTCGTTTTCTCGCAGCCATGAGCCACCCACTCATCATGGTCGATCGCAAGCTCCGCGTGCTTTGGTGCAACGATTCATTCGTCGAAACGTTTCAGATCTCGGCAGAGGAAACCGTGGGCAACGTCCTCGAAAATGTCGGCGCTCACCGATTTGCGCAATCCCACCTGCTTGAAAGACTCGAAGCCGTATTGGCCTCTGGCTCCGTCGTCCGCGGCTACCCCGTGCGCATTGCCATCCCGGATATCGGCGAACGAGCGTTCCGGCTGGGCGCCAGCCAAGTACCCATCGCAACGGAGACATCCGCCATCCTCGTTTCGTTCGAGCCGATCATGGTGGCACCCGAGGTGCCATGAACGAACGAAGCCTTCACGAATGGTCGAAAGACGAGCTCATCCGGGAGCTCGAAAAACTCCAAACCGCCGACCAACGACTCGCGGCACGAGCGGACGACACCGACCGCGAACGCTTGTTACACGATCTTCACGTGCACCAGGTCGAACTCGAGATGCAGAATCGCGAGCTTCGCGAGGCCCACAATCAACTCGAAGAATCGCGGGATCGATACACGGATCTTTACGACTTTGCGCCCGTTGGCTACTGCACCCTGGATCCTCGCGGTACCGTATTGGAGATTAACTTGACGGGAGCCGGACTTCTCGGCGTTCCGCGCGACGCGCTGCTTGGCAAGCGAATTTCCTCCGTCGTTCGTCTCGACGACCCCGCAGCAATTCATTCTCATATCAAACGCTGTGCACTGGAACTGGTTCGAGTCGAAAGCGAAATCGAAGTCCGTTCGGCAAAAAGTCGCCCGCAGGCATTGCGCCTGATCAGCGATCCAATTGTCGGCACCAATGGTGTGGCTACAGCTTTCCGAACCAGCCTTGTGGACGTGTCGGAGATCAAAGCCATGGAGAATCGCCTTCGATTGCTGGCGGATGCTGGAGAAAAACTTGCCGCGTCCCTCGAATTTTCGACGATCGTCGAAGCTGCCGCAGAAATCTTCGTGCCCGCGATTGCGGACCTTTGTATCATTGACATTCTTTCCGAATCACAAACCCTCGAGCGCCACGTCGTGCGTTTCGCCGATTCCAAAATGCAGAAAAGCGTGGCTCAACGCCTGATGCAGGTCATTTCGCAACCTGGATGGAAGCCACCTCAAATGCAGGTCATTGCCTCGGGTGAGCCCATGTTGCTTTCGGAGCTTCCCGCTCCGGTGCGCGAGGCCAACGTCGATGATGTGGACGAACCCATGCGCGCGGCGGGTATTCGTTCGCTCATGATTGTCCCCGTATTTTTACGCAGCAAACCATTGGGTGCAATAACGCTCGCTTCGAATACACCCAGTCGACGTTATTCCGCCATCGACCTCCAGACGGCCCGTGTTTTGACGAATCGCGTGGCAATGGCCTTGGAGAAAGCACTCCTTTATGCTGAATCGCGTCGAGCAAACCAGGCATTACGACTTGCTGAGGCGAAAGCGTCCGGCATTCTCTCCATTTCGGCGGATGCGATTATTTCCATCGATCAAAACCAACGCATCCTGCAATTCAACCAGGGCGCTGAAAAGCTTTTTGGCTACACGCAGACGGAAGCAATTGGTGCCCCGTTGGACATCCTGCTTCCCGCGCGATTTCGCTCTATTCACCGATGCCATGTCGATAAATTCGCTGCAGGCCAAGATATTTCTCGAGGAATGGAAGAGCGCGTGGGCGCCCAGGTCTTTGCGTTACGCAAAAATGGTATGGAATTTCCCGTGAGTGCAGCGATCTCGAAACTCGAAGTCGAAGGCGAACGCATTCTGACGGTCATTCTTCGGGACATTAGCGCGCAAAAACGAATCGAGCGTGAACAGACCTTTCTTGCTACCACGGGGAAAGACCTCGCATCTACAGTCGAATACGACGAATTGCTCACGAAGGTCGTCGAATTGCTCGTCTGGGATCTCTCCGACCTCTCGATGCTTTATTGCTACGAAGAGGGGGAGCTGCGGCGACTCCTGGCGACAAGTCGCGAACCTTCCAAGGCTTGGTTTTGCGACTTCATGATGACTTTGCCCGTCGATCCACGGCCATTGAGCTTTCCGCGACAAATCCTGCAAACGAAGCAACCGACGCTCGTGGACACAACCGCGGACAAACTAGCCACGTATGCGCAGAATGAGGAACACCGCGCGGCACTCGAGAAATTCGGCCTGAAAACGCTGCTCGGGGTGCCACTTCTGGCGGGGGAAACTTGTATTGGAGCGCTTGTTTTGGGATCGACAAAACAGCGCGCGTACAGTTCGGACAACGTGGCGCTCGTGCAGGAGTTCGGCCGAAGGGTCGCGGTTCTGATGGAAAAAGCGCGGCTACATCGCGCAACGCAAAGAGCCGTCCAGGCTCGGGACGAAGTGCTCGGCATCGTCGCCCATGATCTACGCAATCCGCTTGGAAACATTCTCATGCAAACGGCGGTCGTGCGCAGGCAAGCAAAAGAGGGGCATTGCAATCATCAGAAGCAAATCGACGCGATTGAGCGAACCATCACGCGCATGAATCATTTGATTCAAGATCTTCTGGATGTCACGCGAATCGAAGCAGGCGCCCTTTCGCTGGATCGGACGCGGATTTCAACGGCTGACGTCATTTCACAATGGGCGGACACGCAAAGACCCTTGTGTTCTTCGGCTTCTCTGGATCTCGTGGTCGATTTGGCGTCCGAACTTGGCGAAGTCGAAGTAGACCGCGATCGACTTTTTCAGGTGCTCGAAAACCTTATGGGCAACGCAATGAAATTCACGAAACCCGGGGGTCGGATCACCGTGGGTGCGGCCGCGAGAGAATGCGAAGTCTTGTTTTGGGTTGCGGATACGGGCACGGGAATGGGCACGGATGAAGTGGCGCATCTTTTCGACCGATTCTTGCAATCGCGAAAGAGCCGAAAACGTGGGGCTGGTGCGGGACTTGGTTCGTCGATTGTCAAAGGCATCGTCGAAGCTCATGGTGGCCGTATTTGGGTGGAGAGCGAGCTCGACCGGGGCACTACGTTTTTCTTCACGTTACCGCGCGTGTAGCGATTGCCGTCGGTTCAGCCTCGAAAAACACACGGTCGTTGTTCACGTCGGCGAACAACTTGGCCCGAAGCTGCCCCGATCAATGGCCACAGGCAAGAGAACTCCAAGGTACGACGCAAAGCAGCATAAACGCACCGACAGCGCGTCGCGACACCGTCGATCGGTCGCGATGAAGAAGGACCCATTTTTCTTGCGAAAATTTACTTGACGGGGAAATGCTGCAAGTTTTAACATTTTGGCCAGAACGATTCCGTCAAAGAACCTTGTATCCTGGGGATGAGCCATAAGATTTGACGTCCGCCTTCTTTGCAACAACGATAATGGCCTAGAATTTGCCGAGCGTTGGTCGAATCAGCCGTCACAGCTCGGAACAGCACGCAGAATATCGTCCAAACCAAGGGAAACACATCGACATGAAACTGTATTCACATCCGCTTTCCGGTAATTGCCACAAAGTACGCCTGTTGCTCGCATTCATGAACATCGATTACGATGAAATCATTGTGGATTTGCTCAATGGCGAACACAAGACGCCGGAGTTTCTTGCGCTCAACCCTCGCGGTCAAGTGCCCGTTCTCGTGGATGGAGACGTGACAATTTATGATTCACAAGCCATCTTGGTGTATTTGGTGAATAAGTACAGTGGCGGGGAGAAGTGGCTTCCGATGGATCCCGTGGGGCGGGCTCGCGTGATGCAATGGTTGTCCTTTGCCGCAAACGAAGTGCATCATGGCCCGTTTCTCGCCCGTTTGCATTTCCTCCTCGGAGTCCCGCTCGATCTCGCGTTGGCCCAAGAAAGGTCACATGCCGCTTTGCGTATTCTCGACGACCACCTCGCGAAAAACACCTGGCTCGTTGCCGATCACCCGACGATTGCCGATATTGCGGTGTTCCCATACGTGGGTCTCGTACGTGAAGGCAAAGTTTCATTGGATGGATATCCACATGTGCTTGCGTGGATCGATCGAATCCGCGCATTGCCAGGATACGTGGCGATGGCGGGTTTGTGACCATCACAATGGCGTCGAAAAACTCGACGCTCGGTTTCGCTGAGAAAAGGATTGCATGCTGCCTGGGGACGTCGTTGCCAATCGATTCTACGTCGAAGCGCACATTGCCGATGGCGGTATGGGGCAAATTTTTCGCGCCCGGGATCGAGCAACCGACAAGTACGTCGCGCTGAAAATTCTGAATGGATCCATCGACGAATATGCTGCCCGGTTCGAGGTGGAAATGCGGGCTCTCGCCGAACTTTCACACCCCAACATCGTGCGGTACGTGGCGCGCGGCATTGGCGACTCAGGCGAATCATTTCTGGCAATGGAATGGCTCGCCGGGGAAGATCTTGCACGCCGACTCTCCCGGGGAAAACTTTCGATTCAAGAAAGCATTACCCTGGGAATGTGCGTATCGGAGGCGTTACGCACAGCTCACGCGCGAGGCATTGTTCATCGCGATATCAAGCCGAGCAATTTGTTTTTGGAGGAAGGACGAATCGACAAGGTCAAGATCCTTGATTTCGGCATTGCCCGCATCATCAGTGCCACACGTGTGACCAAAACAGGGGCACTTGTTGGTACACCTGGGTACATGGCGCCAGAACAAGCGCAAGTCCATCAAGTCATTGATGCCCGCGCCGATTTGTTTTCGCTAGGATGCGTGCTTTTTGAATGCATCACTGGCACTCCGGCTTTTACTGGCGAACACTTGGTTGCAATCTTGGCCAAAGTGCTTTTTGCAGAGCCGGCGCGGGTTTCGGATTTGTGTCCCGATGTGCCGCCGTCGATGGAACGATTGCTCTTGCAAATGATGGCCAAGAGCGAAAAAGATCGTCCCGCAGACGCGGCGGCAGTATTGCGAGAGCTCGCGGCCATTGAAGCGAGGTTACGGGCAAGCCGTTCCATACAAGAATCGATGGCCATCACGTCGCGTGAACGACGCATGATTTCGGTGATTCTGGCGCAACCAGAGCCGAAAAGCGCAATCGCAACGAAGGAAGG
>JBGAOI010000204.1:280-10487 GCA_044221885.1 Polyangium sp. (in: bacteria) | reverse complement strand
GGTTTGTCTGGGCCGAAGTCCGCGATTTGCTTGGAATCAGCCGCGACACCGATGTGTGCACGATTGAAGCAGCAAGATTTGGGCAATCGTTGCTACTTGCCAAACACATCCGCTTCGCTCGTCGCCGTCAACGCGCGATCGACCCACATCCGTAGTGTATCCGCATCCAAGCACGATTGAACTGTCTCCAATGCCGCGTCACTGCATTGCACTCCTCGGGCGCCAAGAATCTTCAAAATCATCTCGCGAATCGTCGCCCGATTTTTTTCGGCCTCCCGACTCACTTCGTCGTTCTTCTTTTCGAGATGCGCGACCATACCTTCGAGTCGCCGAATCAAATGCGCCGTGTCGTATAATTCCGCCGCGCCCTGGTAAAACTTCAACACGCCATCGACGATTGCCAAATCGATTCCCAGCACATTCGATCGATACAGACCCGCCTGCGCCAAAATGGGTTGATATCGCCGAGTCCCCGGAATCAATCGATACCCGAAAATACGCTCCTGCTTCTTGTCATAAGCAAAATATTCGGGAATCCCAAGCAATGCATATCGATGCACATTGTCCACGAGATCCTTGTCCCGATTGCCCGCCCAGATGACCTCCAAGACCCAATCGAGCCCTTTGCCCTCGTCCTGGACCACCCACGACATGCGCTGATCGTCTTCGGGTTCGTCCACGTCCAGCACCGCGAGTACGTCCGGTACGAACGGTTCTGCGTTCGGATAAATGACCGATAACTCTTCCGCCAAATAAATTCGCCGCCCGAGCGCACGGAAATGCAGCCCCAACATGTCCAGCGCCCGACTCTTCGCTTTCTTGTGCGGCCGTCCTTCGGACATCGCCACCAGCGGATCCGACAACGCTTCGTTCACGCTCACGATGTATCGCTCGCGCTCACGCGGACTCATCTCGCGCCATCGCTCCTCACTCGGAGCGATCGGGACGACACGACGTTCGAGCGGCACATCGATCTTCATCACCATGCCTCCACGCTACCATGCAGCATGCATCGTGCCCAGCATACCAGGCTTCGTGCCGCACGATTTTTAGGTCGCCCCGCCAAACCGTGGCCACCGTCGAGTTCGTCCAACTGATACGAAGGTTCGTCCTTCTGGAACACGATCCCAAGGCGTCGGGACGATGGTACTTTCGCTCCATGTCCAACGTTGCTGTGCTTGGTGCGGGCGCTTGGGGAACTGCTCTGGCCAAGGTTCTCGCCGACAAACAAAACCCCACATTTCTCTGGTCACACACTGCCGCCGTTGCGGACGTCATCAACGAAAAACGCGTCAACGAACGCTATTTGCCCTCGGCAACACTGCCGCCAAGTCTCCGAGCAACGACGGATCTGGAGCAAGCTTTGCGTCACGCGGACCTGGTCGTGGTCGTGGTTCCGTCGCACGCGCTTCGAGGTGTCGTGGCGGATGCGCGCCGGTACATTCCGACAAACGCGCTTGTTTGTAGCGCCTCGAAAGGCATCGAAAACGACTCGCTGATGCTCATGAGCGAAGTGCTCGTCGATGAACTCGGCAAAGAAGCGGAACATCGTCTCACGTATTTGTCCGGGCCGAGTTTTGCCAAGGAGGTTGCTGCAGGACAACCCACCGCGGTGACGGTTGCAGGGACGAGTCACAAGGAAACTTCCAAGGTGCAACATGCGTTTGCCTCGGAACGTTTGCGCGTGTATTCCGCGGACGATGTCGTTGGTGTGGAGATGGGAGGTGCCCTGAAGAACGTCATTGCCATCGCGGCGGGAGCTCTGGATGGGCTTGGTTTTGGGCACAATGCGCGCGCCGGGGTCATCACGCGCGGCCTTGCCGAGATTGCACGCGTCGCGATGGCGAAAGGTGGAAGTCCTTTGACCCTCGCAGGATTGAGCGGCATGGGCGACTTGATCCTCACCTGTACGGGCGACTTGTCCCGCAATCGAACCGTGGGCGTTGAACTCGGACGAGGCCGAACGCTCGACGATATTTTGGCGAAGTTGGGGCACGTGGCCGAAGGTGTGAAGACTGCCAAGAGTGCCTACGATCTCGGTCGAAAACTGGACGTCGAGATGCCCATCACGACTGAAGTCTACAAGGTGCTTTACGAACAAAAGCCTGCGTTCCAAGCAGTTGTCGACGTCATGAATCGAGCGCTGACGAAAGAGTGACGCATTCCTGTTTCGTTGCGCGCAGAGTCGTTGAAAAAGTGTAGACTCGCCGTTGCGATGCGATCGCTGCGAGCTTTACCCTTCCTCCTGGCCGTTGGTTTGTCCCTTGGCGTTACGACACGCGCCGCTGCTCAGGATCCGGTCCCGGATCCTTCAGCCCAGCCGCCGCCGCCGAGTCCCATTCCAACGTTGCCTCCGATTCCAGGTTTGCCGCCGCTTCCGGGGACAACCCCGAGCGCGACGCCGCCGCCACAACCGCCCCCCCAACCGGGTCAGTTGCCGCCACAGCAAACCGCATCCGCCCAGCCGTTTCCGCAGCTTCCTCCGCTACCGCCGCCGTTTGGCCCGGCCGTGCCTCCGCCGCCTCCGCCGCCTCCGCCAAACCCATACGGCCAGCCAAACCCATACGGTCAGCCAAACCCGTATGGCCAACCGAACCCGTACGGCCAGCCAAACCCCTACGGTCAGCCTTGTATTCAGCAGCCGGGAGGACCTCCTTGCCCGCCCGTGCAACCGCCGATGCCTTATGTGTCGAACGATCGTTCCAAGACCGAAATCGGTTTGCTTTATGGAACGGCAGCCGCTTGGGGCGTGAGCGTTGGCGTGTGGATCGATCTCGAAGCGGGCATTTCCAATCCCGGCGCAGCGCTCATCGCTCCCGTGGCATTTGGTGTCGCGGCTCCGACGACGATGTTCTTCCTGGACAGACCCAAAATGAAGCTGGGTCGACCGGCCGCGATTTCTGCGGGTGTACTTCTCGGCGCTGGTGAAAACGCACTCATCTTTACGCGCCAGTACGTCACGTCAAACCAACCGTGGGGCGCCGTTGCGTACTTCCGTGGCAACGTGATCGCGTCGACCGTGGGTGGCGTGGGCGGATTCCTTGCGCATTACGCGCTCAAGTTCAAACCGCAAACAACGGCCTTCGTGAGTTCCGGCGCTGTCTGGGGATCGCTCATCGGCGCAGCTTTCGGCGGTGCAGCCAGCTCGGGTACCTGGACAAACACCACGAACGACAGCGTTTTTCTAGGCAGCCTCATCGGTTACAACGTCGTCATGGCGGGAGCCATCGGTGGCTCGGCGTTTTGGACGCCTTCATGGAATCAAATCGGTTGGATGTGGGGCGGGTTTGGCGCCGGTGCGGCTCTCTCCGCGCTCGTGTATCCGTTTTATGCCCTCACTGATGCAGATCCACGCACGGGCCTTTACGCGCAAGGCATCGTGGCGCCGCTCGGTGCCGTCGTTGGTGCGCTCATCGGTTCTGCCGAACCGCCGGGCAGCACGAGCCGCTTCGAGCCGGAGACGAACAATCGTCACCCCAAGTTTGCTCGCATCCTTGGTCCCACGGTTCTTCCCGTTCATGCTGGAGCTGGAATCCAGCTCGTTGGTGAACTCTACTAGTCAAGTCGTTGCTCGGGTGTGTTGAGCGACGCGTGACGCGATATCCTCGGTTTGTCGATGCCCACACTCAAGTATTTCGCCGCCGCAGGCTCTCCTCGCCTCTATCCCATTCACAAGCCCGTCACGACCATCGGCAAAGCGCTGGGAAATGACGTTGCGCTTTCGGGCTCGGGCCTTGTCGAACATCACGCACAAGTCGTGTTCGATGGTCGAGATTTCGTGCTCGAAGAGCTTGGTAAAGACGGCGACATCGCCATCAACGGCAAGAAAAAACGTCGCGCTCGTCTCGTGCATGGCGATCGACTCCAGTTTGGCTCGGTAGAAATCGGTTTTTCGATGTTCGATGAGACAAACCAAGTTCGTCGCCGCGATGACGATGAAGATCAAGCGCCGCGGCAAGACGCTGGATCGTCGGAAATTGCCGGCGTACGAAAGCTTTTCTCGTTCAGCGAAAAACTCATCAACCAGCGCAACGTCGACGAACTGCTCGAAGCTATGCTCGATGACATCGTCGAGTTGACCCATGCAGACAAGGGATTTTTGCTTTTGGTCGAAGGCGCGGAAGCCGCCACGGATCCCAACAGAGGCGTGCGCAAAGAAGCCGAAGAGCGGCGCCTTGTGATTCGTGCTTCGCGGAATGTTCGTCGTGAAGCAATCACCGATGCTGCGGGTGCAATCTCTGACAGTATCGTGTGGCAAGCGATCACGACGGCGCGTCCGGTGATTGTTTCCGACGCACTTGCAGATACGCAATTTGGCCGCAGCGAAAGCGTCATTGCGATGAAGTTGTCGAGCGTTCTTTGTGCGCCGCTCTTGTCGCAAGGTGAAGTCATCGGCGCGATCTATGTGGGCAACGACAAGGTCAAACATCTCTTTGACCGCAAACAACTCGAGCTCGTGGGCATTTTTGCTTCGCAAGCGTCGCTCATTTTGCAAAACACGATGTTGCTCAACGCTTTGCGCGCTGACAAAGCGAAGCTCGAAGCCGATCTGAAGGACAAGAAGTTCGGCGAGATCATTGGCGCATGTCCGTCGATGCTCGAGGTTTTTCGCAAGCTCACGAAGGTTGCGGCGACCGACATCAGCGTGCTCATCACGGGTGAGACGGGCACGGGCAAGGAGCTCATCGCGCGTGAAGTTCATCGGCGGAGCAATCGGGAAAGCGGACCGTTTGTCACGATCAACTGCGGTGCGATTCCGGAAAACCTCATCGAGAGTGAGCTCTTCGGGCATGTCAAAGGCGCGTTTACGGGAGCTATTGCGAGTCGACCAGGCAAGTTTCAGATTGCCGACAAGGGCACTCTGTTTTTGGACGAAATTGGCGAATTGCCGCTGAACTTGCAGGTCAAACTTTTGCGGGCATTGCAAGAACGCGTCGTGGTGCGCGTGGGTGATTCGCGTCCTGAAAAGGTCGATATTCGTATCGTTGCCGCGACGAACCGCAATTTGGAAGAAGAGACGCGAGCCGGGAATTTCCGTGAGGATCTTTATTACCGGCTCAATGTGGTGAATTTGTGGTTGCCGCCATTGCGGGAACGTGGCGACGACGTGCTCATCATTGCGAAAGCGTTGTTGTCGAAATATGCAGACGAACTCAAGAGTGCCGTACGTGGATTCAGTCCTGCGGCGCTCGCGTCAATCAAGAAATACGCGTGGCCGGGAAATATTCGCCAATTGGAAAATCGCATCAAGAAGGCGCTCGTGCTTTGCGATAAAACCCTTTTGGGGCCGGAAGACCTCGATTTGGGCATTGGCGCCGAATTGACCATTCAGCCCCTTGAAAAAGCCAAAGAAGAATTTCAACGGCGTTATGTTCTCGAGGTGCTCGAACGTAACAATGGCAATCGGACTCAGACGGCACGGGATCTCGGCGTAGATCCACGCACGATTTTCCGATATTTGGAAAAAGAGCAGAATCCCATGCCGAGCGCAGCGGGCGGAACGGGGCGGGATCCTTCCGAAATGTGATGGAATCGAAGAATCTGCGGGAATTGCCGGATCCGTGTCCGTCGAAGACGCGAATGGATCTGGAGTGGGACCGAATGCTCGCCGCACTTGCGGATCGGGCTTCGAGCGTTGCGGGAAAACGTTTGGCGCGGACACTTCCGTTTGCCCGGACGCACGAAGCGTTGATTCTATCGCTGGGCGAAGTCAAGGAAGCGGTCGATCTTCATCGCTTGGGTGAACCTCTGCCTTCGCCCGATGTTCCGGACGTTGGTCAAGCGCTCGAACGGGCGCGCGTGGGCGCATCCCTGGCCAATGACGAATTGCGCGCGGTGGGCGTTTGTCTTCAAGAAGCCGCTCGAATGCGGCGATTTTTGGCGACCCGGAAAAACCATATTCCGCTGCTTTTGCGCGCGTGTTCGACCGATCCAGGGCTTGATGAATTGGAACGTGACCTCCATCGAGCTTTCGATCCCGAAGGCACGTTGTCCGACAAAGCGTCGCCGCGTTTGGGTGAATTGCGAAATGAGCGCCGGCAAATGCGCGATCGCGTCATTCGGCGTCTCGAAGAAATCATGCAGCAACATGCGGACATCTTGCAGGATTCTTTTTTCACTGAGCGAGATGGTCGTTATGTTCTGCCCGTGCGATCGGATGCGCACGAACGATTTCCAGGTATCGTGCATGCAACGAGCGGCAGTGGCGCGACGCTTTTCGTGGAGCCACGAGCGATTGTCGAAATGGGCAATCGGCTCAAAATGGTCGAGGCCCAAGTTGCCCATGAAGAAGACTTGGTACGTGCTGCGCTGAGCGCGAAAATCCAATCGGAAATCGACGCCGTGGATACAGCGGTAGGAGCTTTGGCGCATGCGGATTTGCGCGCAGCTTCCGCGCGATTGGCGCGGGACTTGACGTTGACATTTCCGGAAGTGCCGCGGATGGAAGAATGGGGCGCGGAAAGCGGCGAACCTTCGATTCAATTGCAAAAAGCGCGGCATCCGCTGTTGGCGCTCGATGGCGTCAATGTGATTCCGAGCGATATTGGTGTGCGCGCGGGGCACGCCGTGATCGTTTCTGGGCCGAATGCCGGAGGAAAAACCATTGCGTTGAAAACACTGGGCCTGGCGGCTTTGTGTCTACGTGCGGGATTGCCCGTGCCCGCGGATGAAGGTTCGCGCGTATCGGTGTTCGAGGTTGTCCTGACAGACGTGGGTGACGATCAAAACTTGCACAAGAATTTGTCTTCGTTCAGCGCACATGTTCAAAACTTGGCCGCCATCCTCGAAGACACACGCCCTGGGGCATTGGTGCTTCTCGACGAACTTGCCGGCGGAACGGATCCTCGTGAAGGTGAAGCTTTGGCTGCCGCGGTGCTCGAAACGATGGTTTCGCGCGAGGGCGCTGTGGCGACGACGACGCATTACGAGGGGCTCAAAGCATTGGCATTGGCTGATGCGCGATTCCAAAATGCCTCGGTCGGATTCGATTTGGCCACGATGAGTCCCACATTTCGTTTGATGATGGGCATTCCTGGTGCATCGAGCGCTCTTTCCGTGGCGCGTAGGTTTGGTATTCCGAACGATGTGCTCGAACGTGCTGAGAAATTCTCTTCGAGGGATGCGGCGAAGTTCGAAGAAGTCGTCAACAAATTGCATGCAGAACGAGCGGCGCTCGAAATGGCGCGGGAAGCGGCGAAACGAGCGACCGAGGCGGCTCAGGAAAAACAACGCCAATTGGATGCGGAAGTTTCGCGCCTTCGAGGCATCGAACGAGGAATCCTCACGGACGCAGGGCGCGAATTGTTCGATTCGCTGAAAAAAGCCCGGACGGCATTGCGAGATGCAGAAGCGCGATTACGTGGAAAACCCTCGACGCATGAATTGCGAGACGTTGCGCGCGCGATTGATATCGCGGCCAAACGCATGACGGCGCTCGAGGAAAGCGAACCTTTGGCGATGGTCGAATCGGTGACGCCGGGTGCTGTGGATCCCGGAGCCATACGCGTGGGTATGCGAGTGTACGTGCCTCGATTGCGGACGACGGCGGAAGTTGCGGAAGTGCTTGCGGACGGGAAGATTCGCGTGACTGCCGGGGCATTAAAATTGACGACGACGATTGCGGAAATACGGACGCCCGATGCTGCGGGCATGTCGGAAAAACCGAAAGACAATATCCGCGGTCCGGTGCGTCGTTCTGTTTTTGATGCAGCGGCGGACCCCGAGATTCCCGCGCAAACAAGCGAAAACACTGTGGATTTGCGAGGTTTGCGGCCCCATGAAGCTGTTGCGATGGCGGAACAATTTTTGGACCGTTCGCTCGGCGCGGGGCGCAAAGTGGCATTTTTGATTCACGGTCACGGCAAAGGCGCATTGCGGGATGCCGTGCGCGATGCATTAAAAGCGAGCGCATATGTGGCGAAATCGCGTCCGGGTGAACCTCGTGAAGGCGGAGATGGCGTGACCGTGGTCTGGCTTCGTGACTAACGAAGCTTTGACTGGCTGTCAGCCCAATTGCTGGAGAATCAGCTCGAGCCGATGACGATAGGTGTGTTCGGCGAGAGCGCGCTTGGCGCCGGCTTGGCGAATGGTATCGACTTCCGCGGGAAAACGTTTGGCGCGGTCAATGTGGCTGAGCAGTTCGTCGAAGGTGCTGAAATCGAGCACTTCTTTGCCCGGTTCGAAGCATTCGGCGACGGTTGGGCGATATTCGATGAGTTGCAGACCGCCAGCTCCGGCAATCTCGAATGCGCGGCAATTGATGGAATTACCTTCGGCGAGGGCGAACGAATTCAAGCACGCCAGTCCTTCGCCGAAAATGCGGCTTTTTTCGAGGCGCGTGATATATTTCCCCGAATAACGCGAAACCACTTCCGGTGCGGCCCAGGTGGGCGGTTTTGGCCCATAAAGGGCGACATTGACTCCATTTTGGAGGAGCCGCACAAGAAGGGCTTGGCGAAAACCATAATAATTGCCAGCAATGATGATCGCGTCATTCTTGCGTGAAGCGACGGGCTTGTGCCATTTCGGATTCATCGCTTCGTGCAAGAGATGAACATTGTCGCGTACCAAGCGCAATTTTCGTACGGCATCCGGGTCTTTGACGTAAACCGCATCCCAATGCGGATTGACGAGGCCCCAGCGTTGGCTATTGCCCGGACAATCGCCCCACCACAAAACCCTCCGGCCTCGAACGTATTTCCCCATTTGCTCGAGGATTTCCGGATGAACGTCCCAGGTGAGCGCGAGAACAACATCGGGACGTTTGTCTCGTACTAATTCGAGCAGCTTTCGGTCTTCTCGAGATGGTTTGTCGCCAACGAGGCGCGACTTGAGTACACGAATGACTTGGGCGGGAAAAGACCAATGAACAGAAACGCGTACTTCCTCGGCACTCAGTGTTTCGTGACCCATTTCGACGAGTGACGAGCAAACATTGTCCACAAAGGTATCTTCATATCGAGGACCGAGAACGAGAATGCGCATGGATGAAGGACTCCTTGGCCTCACTTATTCACGATACGGTTTTCTACCGCCAAACGTCGAGCATGATCGAGGAGGATAATGGGTACGCCAATGGCAATGGCCCGGTATACGAGGGCAATGAAAGCAGTTCCAGCTTCGGCCATGTGGGTGATGATGTACGTGAGGTCGAAATACAAAAGCAAGCGCAAGGCGTCTTTTTCAGCGAATGGTGACGCAAGTCGCCACATTCGTCCAATGATGGCGCCAATCATCGCCATCCCGAAGAGGATGCCCGCCCAGCCAAAATTCCAATACAGTTCGCCAGGTGCAGTGAGACCAAGAGACGTTGTCGCCTTTTCTTCCGAACGTGCTTGGCCGAGATAAACGGTGAACCATGCGCCGCGCGTGACGGTTGGTTTGTCTGGCCAAATGATTCGAGGAATGAAGGCGTAGACGAGATAGTCCATGCTTTCGCCGTAAAGAAAGCCGGTCTTTTGCACTTCGCCCTGGATACATGCAGTCGCTGTTGCATCGAATGCGCGTTCGAGGTATTTGGGAATCTGTTTTTCCGCGCCGGCTTCCGAAGCATAATCACCTCGCTCATACGCTTCGACGAGACGATCGGCGTGTGAATCCGATTGAATGCCTCGGAGGCTTCGTGAAGCCATGACGAGTGGGGCAATGACGCCAACGTACAGGGCAAACGTGCCGGCGGCGAGAAGTGGCAGATATTTTCGAAGCTTTGTATCTCGCAAAAAGAGCCACAAGATGGGTAGAAAGCTAAACATAAAAAAAGCTTTGGAATTCAGACCAATGTTCGTAAAAAAATCCAAAATGGTTCCAAGAGCCAAAATCGACCAGAAGAATGTGCCACGCTTTTTCGGATCGTAGCTCAAAAGAAATGCCGCCAATGATGCAGTGGGAGCAAAACGCGCGACGCCCACCACCGCCCCGAGGCCCAAAATGAATTTTTCGGCGATACGAGAACCAGCTCCGACAATCCACAAACTGAGTAACGTAACCGGCTGACTACCCACGATCGGAGGCGTGCTGTCTTTGTCGGTCACGAAGGGTCGTGTGCATTGCAGCCCAAAATGTAGCGCAACGTTGCCCATGAGCATAATCACGTAGCCGGTCGCGATATCTTCGGGTTGCAGCGTTTTGACAGAGAATCGAATCGGTTCGCCTTCGGCGATTTTGTTGGCGTAATGAATCGCGGCCGGACCAATGGGTGGCAGATACC
>JBGAOI010000204.1:0-270 GCA_044221885.1 Polyangium sp. (in: bacteria) | reverse complement strand
ACGAACAATGCGCTCAGCGGACTGACGAAAAGCGGTGAGCGGCGCAGTTCGATGATCGCAAGAATGATATAGATGACAATTCCGACGATGGCCGAGGCATAAAGCATCGTCGTGGGGTCATCGACGATTTGCCAGACGCAGATCACATACGACAAGAAGAGCGCATGCAAAACGAAAGGGGCGAATCGTTGGTAACGTTCAGCGCGTACAGCGGCAGCGGCGGCGAGTTTTGCAGAAGACGGCACCCCATCCCGTCGTAACGGTCCGTTG
>JBGAOI010000203.1:0-10513 GCA_044221885.1 Polyangium sp. (in: bacteria) | reverse complement strand
TCCCATTAAACAGTCCATGAAAATTCGATTGGACCATATCTTCTTGGAGCGTGCTTTGAGCGGCAACGTTCGAAGGTGTCGAACTCATGTTCGTTTCGTCCCAGTACGTTGCCCAGGCATTACCTTCGCGTTTGCCGTCGTAGGTATCCTGGAAAAACGGATCGAACATGCGATGGCAAAAGTCGCATTGCACGCCATCAAAATCTCCGTCGCCCATGCCCGCACCGCTCGTGGGATCGCTACGCATTTCGAGCCATCCTTTGGGCATATGGCAACGCAAGCAAATATCGGTGCCGTTAGGATTTCCTAGGGCCCAGATCGAATCTTGGGCGGCCACCGTGAGCGCAGCCCAGAAAAAAGGATCCCGAGCCGATTGCGCCATCATGGTTCCTTTCCAGGTAAAACCCGCTTCGATCAAAGGCGCGTAGCCGCTGTGGCAACCCATGCAATTCGACGCATTTTCGATTTGCAAATCCGGTCGCGGTTGGGTTCCGGGCATGCGAACGAGCGGGTCGTATTGTACGATTTTCGATTCCCACGCAAAAGCGGCGATCGGCGCAGCGGCCAGAGCCAACGCAAGCAAGGTCGACGAAGGGCGGAGCCATGATCTCATGGAAGGATTCTAGAGCGTCCCGACGTCTGAGAAAAGCCCATTTCTGAGATTTGCTTCAGGGACGCCCCTTTCGTACTCCACTCGAAAACCGTTGAATTACGCTTTCGTTCGGCTGTGAACAATGGTAACGTGGATGCAATGCGTCAGTTACGTTTCGACATTTTGCAGCAGCTTCTGACGGGCGCGATTGAGCCGGCGCCTGGCCTCACGCTCGATGAATTTTGGCCGCATCAGCGCCGGTTTGTGGAAACGGCGACGCATCCCATCGAAGCTGCCATCATGGGAGGTTTTCGCAGTGAAATTCTCGCGACTGCGTTTGCTGCGGGTTATCAATCGGCGTTGCAGTCGCTATTTCCCGACTTGCCCCGAGATCGCAAGGTTTCGCTTTGCGTCACCGAACAAGGAGGCGGTCATCCTCGGGCGATTTTAACGCGCCTCGAAAAAGGTTCGTCCGGTTCGTACTCCTTGACCGGGGACAAACGTTGGTCCACGTTGTCCAATCAGGCCGCTCTGTTGCTCGTTGTGGCTCGAGAAGCTGAAGATCCATCGACGAATCGCGCGGTTTTTCGGGTAGTACGGGTCGATCCGCAAGCCTCGGGCGTAGCCATTGTGCCGATGCCTGAAACTCCGTTTGTCCCGGAAATCAGGCACGCGGAAGTGTCTTTGCGCAATGTTCTCGTGAATGAAGCAGATATCATGGCCGGTGACGGTTATGACGAATACGTCAAACCCTTTCGGACGGTTGAAGATATTCACGTACATGCTGCAGGTGCTGGCTATTTGATGCGTTTGTGTCGCCAATACAGTTTCGACAAACCTTTGCTCGAGCGTTTGGTACATGTCATTTCGTCGCTGATTTCAATAGCCTTCGAAGATCCGAAACATCCGGTGACCCACATCCTTTTGGCGGGTATTCTTGCCGAATCGAGCAAGATTCTCCAGGACATCGATTCCGCGCTCGCCAAGGCTGCTCCCGATGTACATATCAAGTTTGCGCAAGACAAACCGATATTCAACATTGCTTCCCGTGTACGCGCCGAACGAACCGTCAAGGCGTGGGAGCGTCTTTCCAAACCCAAGTAAGTCTTCGGCTATTTCTTTTTGGCTTTGCGTTGCAGGTAAACGTCGACGTTCGCCTGCAAGCGTTTGTCTTGTGGGCGTGTTCGCGCCGCCTTGCGCGCGGCTTCTTCACCGATTGCAAATTCTCCGATCCAAAAGGCGCTCGACGCGACGAGATCGGCGATTTTCCAGGTGTAAACTTCGTCATCGACAAAAAGTTTGTCTTGCTTCGGGTAGGGCAATTCGTATCCGCGCCGTGCGTAGAGGAACGTCAAAGCATGTTGTTTCAAGGCGTTATGGTGAGCCGCCACCGCGAACAATGGCTCGGCTCGATGCGGAGCAGCCATGTGTGCGTCCAGGTATTTGGACTGAACTTCGAGCCACGGTCGATTTTTTGCCGCGGCGATTTTCGCCAGCATGAATCGCGATTCAAAGAGTTCTTCGTGCCAACCACCCAACGCAAGACGTTTGGTGTAGGCTTTTTCGGCTTCGTCGTAACGTTTCAACCAGAAAAACGTGTTCGCCAAGTAAAACGCGGATCGTGCATCGTTCGGATCGTCGGCGAGGGCTCTTTCCAAAATGCCGATATCCCGTTCCCAGCGCTGTTTTGAACGCTCCAAGGCCTCTGGTGGCGGATGGTGTTGAATGACGACATCGGGAATGCGATGCGTGGGCGGAGGTTTGTCGGGATGCGTGAGCACCTCATGGACGAGTCCGCGAAATCTCCAGCCAGCACGAGCCCGCAGAATACGCACCGAATCAAAGGTAAAACCGAGATTGATGCGCACGTAATAGGCGTCTCGGTCCGGACCGGAAACACTTCGTTCGCGAGCCAGAAATGCGCGTAAGGCTTTGCCCTGTTCGAGTTCGTCGTCGGCATCGAGCCAGAGAATGAACTCAGTCGACCTACCGGCTAGATCGAGCGCTTCGTTGCGGGTCGTGGAAAAATCGACAAACGGTCTTTCGTGAAGTTCACCCGGGACTCCGGCCATTTCTTGCTGAATGACGTCCATCGTGGCATCGGTCGAGCCTGTATCGACAATGACCCAACGATCGATGAATGGTTTTACACTGCGTAGCGTTCGAGCCAGGGTGGCGGCTTCGTTCTTCACGATCATTGACAAAGTCAGAAGATCGGCGGGGTCTTTCTTCATCGTCGTTCTCGCACGTTCGAGAGGTGGAAGATGTCATACGCCAAATCGATTGCTCGAAGCAACGGTTCGTCGTCGTTCTTGCCATCGTTGTCAACGTCTGCTTTCATGTTGTCCATGCGCAACGCAATGTTCATCTTGGGAATGATTGGTGCAGCAACGATTGTCACACCAGCTTTTGCGGACATACCGCCGGACGATTCCGCTGGATGCATGTCAAAAGCTGCGGGAGATGCTTGCCAGAAGGACGACATGTCAAATGGCACTTGCACGAGTTCGACGTGCACGAAGCTTGATTACAGCATGGGTACGCCACCAACATCCGTCGAGTATGCGTGTTTGTTGTGCAAGTCTGGAAGCAATGGGGCTTCGGACGACGAAGGCGGATGCTCGATGAAACGTGGTGGCGTTGTCGGCGCTGCTGGTGCGTGGATTCTCGGTGCTGCCGTTTTGATGTTCGCGCGTCGCACGCGTGCTCGCAAGCGTCAACCGTGAACGTTCTTTTTTACCTCGCCTTCCGGACACTTCTTCGGAGCCGAATTTCGTTTGTCCTGCTTGTTGCCGCCGTGGCCGCTGGTCTCGGGTTTCAAATTCCGAACACTGCGAATCTCGACGGGTATACGGCAGAGCTTCAGGACAAGGGGATTTCGCGCGGAACGGGGCACGTCGTCATTTCTGCTCGTGATGGCAATACATTCATAGGCAGCAATGCGCTCGTCGAACGAGTGGCCAAAGAGCCATTTGTCAAGGGCGTGACGGCGCGTTTTCATCATGTTGGAGTTTTGTCGGGGAATGCAGGGACTGCATCGGCGCGCGTCGTGGGGATTGATGAAGCGGCCGAAAATGCGGCAATAGGTTTTTGCCAAAAAGTGGCCAAGGGACAATGCATTTCATCAACTGCGCCAAACAACGCCGTCATTGGCGCCAAGCTTGCCGAGCAATTGCAGGCAGATGTCGGAACAAAACTAAACATTGCATTGCCCTATTTCGTAGGCGAGGAAATTCGTCTGGCATCTGCGCGATTCGACGTGGTTGGGGTGGTCGGAGGGGCTGGTGGTTTGCGGGCCGATTATGAATTGTACGTTCCGATGGGTACATTGCGGGATCTTTTCAAGAAACCGGACGCAGTGTCAGAGATTCGTGTGTTCACGACAAACGAATGGAAAGCGGATGAGTGGGCCCAAAAAATAATGCCTCTCGCGCCGGACCAAAAGGTCGAATCTTGGTTTCAGGCCAATGAGTTCACCAAAAACGCTATCGACGCAAACAAGGCCATGGCCACGATTTCCACGTCCATGGTCGTTGTGGCCGTCATGATTCCCGTGTTGGCCCTTCTTTACATTCATGTTCTTGCGGAGCGAAAACGTATTGCCACCATTGCGGCACTGGGCTTCAGCCGCCGCGAGATTTTCCTGATTCATTTATTCGAGGCCCTCATTGTGGGAACCATTGGCACGGCACTCGGAATGGGCGTGGGGTATGCATTGTGCCAATATTTCGTGCACCATCCCATCTTTTCCCATGCGGGTTTCGTGGTTTTACCCAGCATACATGCGCATGCGTTTTGGCGCCCGGCGTTGGTCCTTTTTGGTACGACACTGTTTGCGGGCATCGTACCCGCCGTCATTGCCTCGCGAGCTGAACCCGCCATCGAATTGCGACAGGAATAATCGTTTTCCCTGGATATGCTCTACAACCTGACCCACCTTACGAAGACGTTTTCCACTCCGGCGGGACATGTGACCGCATTGAGTGATATCTGCATCCAGATTTCGGATGGCGAAATGGTGGCCGTGATTGGACCGAGTGGTTCGGGAAAAAGTACGCTTCTCGGCATTCTTGGGCTGCTCGATGCTGATTTCTCGGGCGTGCTCGAAATGCACGGACGTTCGATTCACACCATGTCGAATCGACAAAGAGCGCAAACTCGTTTGGCTGAAGTGGGCCTTATTTTTCAGAGTTTCCATCTGCTGCCGGCGCTCGATGTTCGGCACAACGTCGCCTTGCCGCATTGGAAACTGCATGGCCATGAAAAGCGTGCCCTGGCGCGCGCGGATGAACTCCTCGACGAACTTGGGCTTCGCGAGCGTGCATACGCGCAAGTTCCGCAACTTTCAGGGGGTGAAATGCAGCGTGTTGCCGTGGCCCGGGCGCTCGTGAATGATCCCGCGGTGCTCTTGGCCGATGAACCCACGGCAAATTTGGACGAAATCAATGCGGCGGCCGTGTTGTCGCTGTTTCGTCGGGCTCGTGATCGAGGCGCAGCGGTTCTCGTGTGCACACACGATGCCGACTTGCTCGCGGAATTTCCCAGAATTTTGCGTTTGAAGCGGGGCAAGCTCGTGCCGTGACCGTCGACCGCGGCGGTGTCAAATCCCTTGCGTCGTCAGACCATGGTCGTGATAGAGTTGGGCCGTGACGAGTGTGGCGTTGACGCAGGACCAGGAAACGAACATCGGTTGGATTGGCGGAAAGCGATTCGACCTCGTCTTCTTTTTTGGCAGTGGTCTCATTGCTGCCGCCGTGGGAGCTTTTGCATTGGCGGTTCCCGCAATCGTCGTGCCTTTGTTTTGGTCCTTTTTGGTGTTTGTCGAGGGACCGCATCTCGTCGCGACGTGGGCGCGCACGTACCTCGATGCGTCGGAACGGCGACGTCGCGCGCGGCTTCTCGTGGGAAGTCTTGCCTGGTTGCTGCCGGGCATTTTCGTGTGGATTGCGGCTCATGTATTTCATACGCGAGCGCCCATCGATCTTTTTTTGCTTTTTGCTACGCTTTGGAGTTTTCACCACGCCATTCGTCAACTGTACGGCGTTTTGGCCATTTATCACCATCACGCGAAAAGTGATCTGACTGCGCGCAAATACGATCGGTATCTTTTGCACGGGGCCTTGTGGACGGCCTTCGGATTGTTTTCGCTCGGTCACCCGCACAATCGAACTCTTTTGGGATTGCCTCGCGAATTTCCGACGTGGCTTTCCACCACCGCCATTGGGCTTCTCGTCACGCTTGGCATTGTGATTGTGGTGTATGGTTTCGTTCGGCGCTTGCGTTTTCCAAAGGAAAACATTCGGCCGTTGCTCTTTTTGCTGGGCCCAGCCATCGGTTTGGAATGTTATGCCATGTTCGTCGTGGGTGTGTTCGAGCCCCTCGTGCCTCGTCCGGAAGATCCCGAGCAGGCGTTTTTTACGACAACCGTGGTGGGCGGCATTGTGCACGGCATGAATTACTTGGGTATTACCAGCATTGTGGGATTGCGACGTCATCGGCAGAATACCGATGGTTCTTTCGCGGCGTACTTGGGTAAGCGCCCGTTTGTCGCGTATCTGTTCTTCGTGTTCGTCTCACTGGGATATTTGGCTTTGAATGCAGCTCGAGGCGTACTTCCTGGCGTGGCGATGTTCGAGCGCCAAAGTCTGAGCGCCGATTTGTGCCTCGTTATGTATTGGGGACTTTTCTTCCACCATTATTATCTCGACCAGCATATTTGGCATGTGCGGTCGGATGAAAACCTGCGTTTCGAGTTGGGCCTTGCCAAACCATCGCAGCTTACCGAGGTTGCGGCATGAGCGAATCTCGTGTTGCGTTGGTGCTCGGAGGAAGCGGGTACGTTGGGCGCAGTGTCGTGCGGCGCCTTGCGCGTGAGGGCGTGCGGGTGGCATTTACGTATCGTACGCACGTGGACCTGGCCGAGTGTTTGACGGAGGAAACGGGGGCGCGTGCGTATGTGACGAACCTGGCCGAACCCGCAGAAATTCGCGAATTGTTCGAGCGTCTTGCAGTGGATGGTTTGTCCCCGGATATTCTCATCCATACCGCTGTATTGGCGTGCCGAGCATCGACGCTGGCGGTGGATGACGGTTTGGCCGATCAGATGTATGCGGTCAATGTGCGTTCGGTGTTGGTCGCGATGCAGGGGTTCATGAAGAGTTTGGCTGGGCGCAAAGCAGATGTCGTGGTGACCGCTTCGCAAGCGGGAATCACGAAGCTCCCTGCTTCTCCGGCCTTTGCAGCGACGCAAGCGGCGAGACTTGGGCTCGTGCAATCCTTGGCCAAAGAATTGGGTTCGTCCGATGTTCGCATCAATTTGGCGTTGCTCGGATTGCTCGATGGCGGCATTTCGGCGGATTTGGAGGCTTCGCGCCGGACGGAATATCAACGTTATGCGGCGATGGCTCGTGTGGGCACGTCGGACGAAGTTTCGGCAGCCATTGTCCGCTTGGCGCTGGGAAATCGTTGGATGACGGGTTCCATCTTGCCTTTGACGGGGGGATTGTGACGCCGCGTTGGGTTGCATTCGTGATTTTCGCGGTGCTCGTGGCGCACGCGATGCTCACGAAACTACCTTATGGACTTTTGCCGGAAATGTTATGGGCGTGCCATGTAGCGACCACGCTTTTGGCGGTCGGCGTCTTGCTCCAGAAAAAAGAATTCATCCTTTTTGGGTTTTCGTTTCATCTTGGCGCTGGTATGTGGGGCTATTTGTTCGATCTGGTAGCGATGCGGACGACGACGTGGACGTCGTTTCTTGTGCATTTGTTGCCGCTTACGATCGGCTATGTCGAAGTTCGTCGTTATGGATTGCCTCGGTGGGCGCCCTGGGTTTCGTTTGGTTTTCTCATTTCGATGATGACGTTCGCGTATCACTTCACGCCGCCAGCGTTGAATGTGAACCTTGCGCATCGCGCGTGGGCGCCTGTCGAAAAGCTAACGAACGCGCTTTGGGCCACGTGGTTCGTCAATTTGGGATTTGCTCTTTTTTTGATTCTTTCGACCGATTGGATTGTTCGGAAATGGGTCGTGCGCCAACCGGCACGCGTGAGCTAAGGAGTTGATGGGTCATGGCGGATGGTGCAGAAGGTTTGGCTGAAAAAACATTTTCGGTGACGAGCGGGCTTTGTCGTTCGTGCAAAAAGACGGTTCCCGCGGAAGTCGTTCGCGTCAATGGTCAGGTGTTTCTGCGGAAAACGTGCGCAACACACGGGCCAGAAAACGTAATGATTTCATCGTCATCCGATTGGTATGAAGCCACCGTCGGTCATGGTACGGTCATGACTCGGCCGCTCGATGCGCGGCCAGTTGATGCCGGATGTCCTTACGATTGCGGACCTTGTGCGGCGCATGAGCAACGCAACCATTTGCCCGTTGTGCCTATTACGTCCAAGTGCGATCTCGATTGCCCAATTTGTTATACGCACAATAAGAATGAAGGCGCTTATCACATGTCCGAGGAAGAACTCAAGGACATTCTTCGGCATTTGCGTCACGCTGTACCGGATCGACGAATTCTCAATTTGACCGGTGGTGAACCCACACAACATCCTGCATTCGAGAGAATTGTCGAATTGTGCGCGGAGATGGGCATCAATCGAGTGACGATTTCAACGCACGGATTGCGATTCCTGCGTGACGAACCATTGCTCGAACGTTTGGCGGCGATGGGGGCGAGGATCATTCTCTCGTTCGATTCCTTCGAGAATGAAGCCAACAAGAAAATGCTGGGTGGCAATCATTTGAACGCGAAATTGCGCATTTTGGAATTGCTCCAGAAGTACAATGTCGACACGACATTGTTGCCCGTATTGGCTCGAGGGGTCAATGATCACGAAGTCGGTGCCTTCATCGAATTGGCGTTGTCGAAGGATTTCATTCGTTCGGTCGAATTTCATCCGATGACGTTTACCGGTCAGAGCGGTGCGAATTTCGAGCGAAATGCACGGTACACGGCATTCGATGCGCTTATGGACATCGAAAAGCAGACCGAGGGTCGCATTCGCGTGTCCGATTTCGTGCCGTCGCCACTGGCGCACCCACTTTGTTATCAAATCGCCTATCTTTTGCGCTTGCGAGATGGTCGATGGATACCCTTTACGCGCTTCATGGCGCGCGAAGATTTACGCAATTTGTTGTCGCTCGCTTTGTACATCGTGCCCGGTCCGGAAATGGAACAAATTCTCACGGATGTGCTCAATCGATTGTGGGCGGGCGAAGTGGATTGCGAAGACGCCGACGAAGTTTTGGGCTCGCTCAAAGACTTGGTTTCGCGAATGTTTGCTCAGGACACCGACGAACAAAAGCGGATGCTCATTGCGGAGACATGCACAAAGGCGATTTATGTGCACACGCACATGGACGAGGAATCCTTCGATACCGATCGCATTCGCAAATGTTGCGTGGGGATGCCCGGGCCGAATGGCTCGAATCTCCCATCGTGCGCATACAACGTATTGTATCGCGAGCGAGACGCGCGTTTTACGCCGCAGCCTGCCGTTCCTTTGGTTCAACTTGGTCGAGGGCGGCGCGCATGAAAATGGCGCTTGAAGGCAAACGGTGCCTCATTACTGGAGGCTCACGCAATCTTGGGCGGGCCATTTGTTTGGCTTTGGGTCGTGCGGGCGCACGCATTGCATTCACGTACAAGGAACGGGACGACGAAGCTGCCGAAACGACGCGCCTTCTGCGGGAAATCGGGATCGAGCCCATTGTCGCGAAAGGCTCGGTTTTCGATGCGCAACATGTCGCATCGACCGTAAAGGCTGTCGAATCCGGGTTTGGCGGCATCGATATTTTGGTCAACAATGCGGGCCTCACGCAGATCATGCCCATTGCGCTCATCGAAGAAGATGAATGGGATGCGGTGATGAATACGAATGTCAAAGGTGCATTCCTGTATTCACGGGCGGTTTTGCGGTCCATGATTCGGTCGAAAAAGGGGCACATCCTGAATATCGGGTCATTCGGAGCCGATCGGGTTGTGGACGCTCCCGTGCATTACGCTGCGTCGAAAGCGGCGCTCGTGGGATTTTCCATGGCGTTGGCGAAGGAAATCGGCCGATATGGAATTGCCGTGAATTGTTTGGTGCCGGGGCTCTTGGAAACTGGTTTGTCGAACCGGCTTCCGAAACATCGCTTGGATGCCTACGTGGGGCAGGCCGCGCTGGGAAGGCTAGGAACAGCCGAAGAAATCGCCGAATTCGTCACGTGGCTGGTTTCCGAGGAAAACTCGTTCATGACTGGCGGACAAGTGGTCATCGACGGCGGTTTGTGATCAAACGGTAATGCCTTGACGTTTGACTTCGACCATCCGAATGAAGGTTTGGACCGAAAAAAGCGCGAGGATTTGAACTGGTCGCAAGCCCGGCACGATACGATCTTTGGCTTCGGGAAGTAATTCCTGCAATCGTTGGAGACCCTTCTCGGATACGACGCCGCCGGGGGCGAATTCTTCGTCCGTCAGATCTCCTTGGGCTGCCTTTTGAATCTCGCCGCGGGTGATTTGAATGCCGAAGGTGCGTTCGATTTTGAAAACGATGTCCAAGTAATCGAGGGATTCGGCGCCAAGATCCGTCATCAGAAGCGATTCATTCTTGACGGTGCTCGGGTCGAGAGCCAGAGCTTCGGCGACGATTTGGCGAACTTTGGCTGCGACTTCGGGATCGGTTGATTGAGGCAAAACGACGGCAGACATGAGTTTTCTCCGGCGAAACGTCGGTGACGTTAGGGGATCGTGGCGGGAGGATCAAGCGCATTTAGCGAAAGCGGTCGATTATTTGCGCTTCGCCGTCTCGACGGCTTTTGCCGTGATGTCGAGAATCTGCGCGTTCGATGGCCGGTCGGCGATACTTTCGCCGATCTGTTTCCAGAAGATCGTACCGTTTGGCAACACGACGAATACGGAAGGAACGGCAATAT
>JBGAOI010000202.1:0-10523 GCA_044221885.1 Polyangium sp. (in: bacteria) | reverse complement strand
GGCTGCAATGGACGCTGCGTCCGTGATGCACGTGCCATCGTAGGCAACGGCCACTTCCACCGGCGTTTTCTTTAATCCCGCGGCGATGGCCTCGGCAAGGACGCGGGAAGGGGCTCGCGAGAGGATGACCTGATCGACCTTGACTTGAACAAGATCGCCGCGCAATTGCGGATCTGTTGCCCTTCCCGCGAGGATCTTTTGAGGCATCGTGCGGGGAGGATCCCCTGCTCGTGCACGCATTGTGATTGGGCCGTCCTTCGTCGGTGTCGGTTGCGCGTGGACAAACCAGGTATGACCACGACGTGTCTTCGTTGGTGAAGATGAAGTCAAGCTTGCGAAGGACCTCGTTGACGCTACTGCGCCGACCAACCCCTTCATGTTCGACTTCGAGCCGTCGTCAACCTGTCGCGCCGCACGTTAGCCGTTAGCGGGGACAAGGGTCAAGCGTGGCATAGGCGGGCCCGTAGGTGCGGGAATCGCTCGGATGCTCTCGGGATGCAAGAGGCAAAAAAAAGACGCGGGCCATGACGTACTCGCCCCGTTGAGGACAACAGACAAATCCCTAATTTTGCGGTTCAGCACATCTCTTCTTGCCTTTGTCTTTCCCGTTTGCTCGCGGTTCGCTAACGTCTCCCTCCATGTTTCAATCCGTCCTCAAGGAGGTCGTCGACGGGACAGAAGGGGGCCTTGCAAGCCTTCTGATGGACTTCGAAGGCATCACCGTCGACAGCTATTCGAAGCCGGACGCTCCGTTCGACATCAACATCATCGGCGCGGAGTTCAGTGTCGTGCTGAAGTCGATCCAGCGAGCTGCACAAATGCTCGAAGCTGGTGAGACGGCGGAAGTCGCGATTCAAGCGGCCAAAGTCACCACGCTGATCCGCGTCCTCGGCAACAACTACTTCATCGCGTTTTCCCTTCGCCCAGACGGCAATCTCGGCAAAGCGCGATACATGCTCCGCACGCGTGCGCCCCAGTTGATCAAGGAGCTCACCTGACTTCTGCTTCGCGTCGACGCGTTCTTGTCGTTTCCGGACCGAACCTCGATCGTCTCGGCAAACGCGAAACGTCCGTCTACGGAACGACCACACTCGCGGATGTCGAAGAAGCCGTGCGTGCCGTGGCTTCAGGTGAGAACGTCGACGTCGAGTTCTTCCAGTCAAACCATGAAGGTGAACTGATTACTCGCGTCGGATGCGCATCCGACGATGGGTTTGTCGGCGTCGTCTTCAATCCTGCCGGTTACTCACACACATCCGTTGCACTTCACGATGCGATCCGCGCAAGCGGCGTTCCTGTCGTCGAAGTGCATCTCACGAACATCGCAGCTCGAGAATCCTTCCGACATCAATCGATCACAGCCAGTGCATGCATCGGTTCGGTCAGTGGTCTTGGGCCTGCTTCGTACGTGCTTGGATTGCTTGGATTGCTCTATCACTTGGATCATCGATCCGCGTAAATCTCAACGCACGCGAACACTCTTCCTTTTTCGTTTTCTTCCGCTAGAAGTGCACCCGCTTTCTGAGATGCAACGAGTACGATCGCGTCTCGTTGCCCTTCATCTCCAGTCACGGTGCGCATGAACATCGACCTGCAACAGATCCAAGCGCTGCTTCGCCTTCTCGAGAAGCGCGACGTCACTGAGTTCGAATTCGAAGACGAACACGTCAGGTTGCGTCTTGTTCGCGGCCGAGCGTCGATGGTCGTCGGTAGAGAAGAACCGGTACAGTTTGTCGCAGCACCAGCACCTGCCGCCGGCGATTCCGGCGCCTCCCCCGATGCCGAAGGCTCATCCACTGAATACATCACGTCGCCATTTGTCGGGACCTTCTACATGTGTCCCGGTCCGGACAAACCACCGTTTGTTAAGGTGGGTGACCGCGTCAAGGCCGGACAAACCGTGTGCATCGTCGAGGCGATGAAGCTCATGAACGAAATCGAAGCGGAATGCGACTGCACGATCGAAGCCGTGCTCGTGCAGAACGGCAGCGGGGTCGAGTTCGGGATGAGGCTCTTCGCCATTCGTAAAATGTGATCTCGCTCGAAGCGCAGATCCGAGGAGGTCAGGGCCTTGTTCCGTAAAATCCTCATCGCCAATCGAGGTGAGATTGCTCTGCGCATCATCCGTGCGTGTCGAGCACTCGATGTTCGAACCGTGGCCATTCACTCGGTCGCCGATGCTGGCGCGTTGCATGTGCGTTTTGCCGATGAAGCCGTGTGTGTTGGTCCTGGCGAACCCCGCAAGAGTTACCTCAACATGCCGCAGATCCTCGCGGCTGCGGAAATGACCGGAGCCGATGCGATCCATCCCGGGTATGGGTTTCTTTCCGAAAACGCTGAATTCGCCGAGCTGTGTCGACGCTGTGGCCTCACGTTCATCGGTCCAACCCCAGAACTCATGCGCCTCTGGGGCGACAAAGCATCCGCTCGCGAAACGGCACGACGTCACGGTTTGCCCTTGCTGCCTGGCACCGGAATTCTTCGCGATTCCGCTGAAGCTGCCGCACAAGCTGCCGACATTGGTTACCCCGTGATCCTTAAGGCCGCCGGTGGCGGTGGTGGTCGCGGCATTCGTATCGTTCGCAGTCCGTCCGAGATGAGTTCGTCATTTGAAACAGTCACCGCGGAAGCGATGGCAGGCTTCAAGAACTCGGACATCTACCTCGAGAAATTCATCGAAGAACCACGCCACATCGAACTGCAAATCTTGGGCGTCAAACCAGGCAAAGTTTTGGTCTTCGGTGAACGCGAATGTTCACTCCAGCGCCGTCACCAGAAGGTCGTCGAAGAAGCCCCGAGTCCCGCGATGACTCCGGACAAACGCTTTGCTTTGGGCGATATGTGTCGCGTTGCGCTGGAAGAGACGGGCTACACGTCACTCGGAACGCTCGAGTTCCTGATGGATGAAACCGGCGATCTCTACTTCATGGAGATGAACACACGTTTGCAGGTCGAACATCCCGTCACCGAACTCGTGACCGGGATCGATCTTGTCGAATCGCAGATCCGCGTCGCTGCTGGAGAAGAAGTGAATCTTCCAAGTGGACGAGAACTTGGAATGCGCGGTCATGCCATCGAGTGTCGGATCAACGCGGAAGACCCGCGTACATTCGCGCCCTGGCCTGGCCTCATCACCGAATACCACGCCCCAGGTGGTCGCAATGTACGCGTCGATTCCGGCGTCTACGGCGGTATCCGCGTGCCCAACAACTACGACCCGATGCTCGCAAAACTCATCACACACGGAGCTACACGCGCGGAGGCGATTGCCCGTATGCGGTGTGCGCTCGATGAGTTCATCGTTGGCGGCATCCGTACCAACATTCCTCTGCACAAGGCGCTCATGCGTGATCCCGACGTCGTTGCCGGCAAGATGTCCACGCGAACGATTGAGCGCCTCAAGTTCTGACTTCGTTCGAGCGTGTGCCGACTTGGCGCCCTCGCCGTGTCGCTCTGCGTAACGTCTTTCGCTTTTGAACGAACGCCCAATCGAGGCGGCAAATCATGCGCTTGCGCTCGATGAATTCGCCGCATTACATGAGGCGGTTCGTGTCGCAAACACCACGCTTGCGAGCCCTGCGTTGCAAGGTGGCTGTTTTCCGACCAGCGGACTATAGAGACGCCCGCGTACCTGACGGTCCAGATCCCTGATCGTCAAGAAACGCAGGGTTTTCCCGCTTCAAATTGACGCTCCGCCGATTCGTTCCGAGGTATGTTGGTCATGAAAAACGGTCTTCAAGTCGACTTCTCATCCTGGGTTAGCGGCACGTCGAGCCCGGACGAGCTTGTGCTTGGTGAACCCGGGTTCGTCTATGCAGATCTTTTTGACCCCCTACGACTTGCCGAACTGACCGATAGGTTTTTCTCGTACTTCGAGGCGCAGGATCCCGAGGGGTTTGCCCGGTTCAACGCCTACCGAACGTGTCGTGGCGAAGGCATGGGTCCGGAAGCAACCTCCGAAGCTTTGCTGGCCGGTGCGCCGCATTTGTCCCGTTTCGTGGCTCGGCTCTTCGGTGTCGAGCGCGAAGCACAAGCGTTGCGAGACGCTGCTGGTGGACGTTCGCCGCTTTGGGCCTTCAAGAAAGACTTTGCCAAAGCACGTGTGTTCAAGCCCAACGCTGGCAAATCGTGGACAGGCACTGTCGTAGAAGCGAAGCACGCCGCACATCGCGCTCTTGTGGCCGCAGGAGCGCCATCGACTTTGCTCGAATGTGGATCGCTCGAAGAGGAACTCGCGATTGCTTCAGCAACGTTGCAACTGCTCGAAGTGGACTACGGATGAACTTCATGCACGGGCGGCAAGTGTTCGCGCCGCGTTGGCGAGTGATGCGCTCTTGGCGAATGTGGCAGCGAAAGCGATTGCAGTTGCGGATGCCAAACCCACGGACACCGAGGACAGTGCGATCATCGCGTTTGCCCTCGATGCGATCGAAGCGTGGCTCGTGGCGCGCAAAGCTGATCATCATGATCCTGCAGCAAAGTGGGCTTCTCTCGCTGCTCCTGTCTCGATTGATCATCAGAACCTCGTCCGGCTTCGCCGCGCTGACGAGAAGCTTCCCGAGCTGTTTGTCGGACACGAACACGAACGTCGCCATCGTGATGGGTTTGCCTTGACCGATCGTCGTGGCACAGCCGTCGATGCCGAGCGCGAAGTGGACTACTGCTTGTTCTGCCACGATCGCGACAAGGACTCGTGTTCGAAGGGCCTGCGCGACAACAAGACCAAGGCGATCAAGAAAAACCCTCTGGGCGTAAACCTCGATGGTTGTCCGCTGGGCGAAAAGATCAGCGAGATGCATCTCATGCGTCGCGAAGGCGATTCCATTGCCTCGCTGGCGCTGGTTTGTATTGACAATCCGATGCTTCCGGGAACGGGTCACCGCATCTGCAACGACTGCATGAAAGCGTGCGTTTACCAGAAGCAGCAACCCGTCAACATTCCGCAAGTCGAAACCAGCGTTTTGACAGACGTACTCGCATTGCCATGGGGCTTCGAGATCTACGGCCTGCTTGCTCGGTGGAATCCGCTCAACATTCATCGCCCGCATCCACGCCCGTACATTGGGCGCAATGTGCTCGTCGTGGGTCTCGGCCCTGCGGGATACACCTTGGCGCACCATTTGTCCGTGGAAGGGTTTGCCGTCGCCACCATCGACGGACTCAAGATCGAACCGCTCCCGGTCGAACTTACGGGCTCGTACGATTCCCCTCCCCGCCCCGTTCGTGATTTCGAGAAGCTCTACACTGAGCTCGACGAACGCATTTTGCTCGGGTTTGGCGGCGTGAGTGAATACGGAATCACCGTGCGCTGGGACAAAAACTTCCTCACGGCGCTCTACATCACGCTCGCGCGACATCGCCACTTCCGGGCTTATGGTGGCGTGCGGTTTGGTGGGACAATCGATCTCCAAGACGCTTTCAAACTTGGATTCGATCACGTGGCGATTGCCGCCGGCGCAGGACGTCCGACGCTGATTCCGCTCAAGAACAACGTGGCCCGAGGCATTCGCAAAGCGAGTGACTTCCTCATGGGTTTGCAGTTGACCGGCGCCTACAAGCATTCGGCCTTGGCCAACTTGCAGGTGCGTTTGCCAGCGATTGTCATCGGCGGTGGTTTGACCGCGATCGACACGGCCACTGAACTCATCGCCTACTACATCGTGCAAGTCGAGAAGACCGAAGCGCGACTCTCGACGCTCATTGCCGAGCGTGGTGAAGCGGCGGTCATGGCGATGTTCGATGAGGAAGAGAGGGAGTTCATCGCGGAGCAACGCGTGCATGCCGCAGCCATCAAGGCCGAACGAGACGCCGCGGCTCGCGAAGGTCGAAGCCCGAATTTGCAGAAGCTCATCGATGCGTGGGGTGGCGTTTCGATCGCGTACCGCAAACGCGTTCTCGATTCTCCGGCATATCGCCTCAACCATGAAGAGGTCGAAAAGTCGCTCGAGGAAGGCGTGCGCTACATCGAAAACATGGCGCCGATTGAAGCGCTCCTCGATGAACGTGGTCATGTGCGGGGCATGGTCTTCGAACGTCAGCGCGTGGATGAGAAAGGTGCGTGGTCGTCCACGGGCGAACTCGTCGAGCTTCCGGCGCGGGCCGTGTGCGTGGCGGCGGGCACGAGCCCGAACGTCATGTATGAAAAGGAAAACCCCGGCGTGTTCCAGTACGACAAACGCCGTCAGTATTTCCAGCCGCACCGGGCGACCGTGGATGCCGAGGGCAAACTCGTCGTCGAACCCGTTACCGATGCTCGCGAAGGGTTTTTCACGAGCTTCAACGATGGCGAACATGCTGTGAGTTTTTATGGCGACAACCACCCGCATTATGCAGGCAGCGTCGTCAAGGCCATGGCGAGCGCCAAAGACGCATATCCGCACGTGACGGCATTGTTTGCCCGGGACATTGCGCGGCTTGGTGAAACCCCGCACGCCGAACGCGATGCCAAGGCCCGCGCTCTTTTCGCCAAACTCGATGATGAATTCCACGCGGTGGTTGTCCGGGTTGAACGATTGACACCGACCATCGTCGACGTTGTCGTGCGCGCTCCAGCAGCCGCACGTCGCTTCGAACCTGGGCAGTTTTACCGATTGCAAAACTTCGAATCATCGTCGCAAGTTGTCGACGGTACACGTTTGACCATGGAAGGCATTGCTCTCACCGGAGCTTGGGTCGACAAGGAGAAAGGGCTCCTTTCGCTCATTGCTTTGGAGATGGGTGTTTCGTCGCGCCTCCTGTCGTCGTTGCGCGTCGGTGAACAAGTCGTCGTGATGGGACCCACGGGCACGCCGACGCACATTCCGTCGGGACAAACCGTGCTCCTGGCCGGCGGTGGTCTGGGCAATGCGGTGCTTTTCTCGATTGCCAAGGCCCTCAAAGCACGCGGCGACAACGTCGTGTATTTTGCGGGTTATCGAAATGGCGCCGATATCTTCAAGCGTGAAGAAATCGAAGCCGCGACAGACCAAGTCGTTTATTGCACCGATGCCGGCGTCGCAATCGAGCCCCAGCGCGCACAGGATCGCCACTTCCGCGGGAACATCGTGCAAGCCATGATCGCCTACGCCGAAGGGCGCTTGGGTGGCGAAATGTTCAAGCTCTCCGACGTGAACCACATCATCGCGATCGGTTCGGACAAGATGATGAACGCCGTGCGCGAAGCTCGACATGGCGTGCTTGCCCCGCACCTCAATCCAAAGCATTTGGCCATTGCGAGCATCAACTCGCCCATGCAATGCATGATGAAGGAAGTGTGCGCGCAATGTTTGCAACGTTGGGTGGATCCTGCCACGGGCAAAGAGCAGTTTGTCTTTACGTGTTATAACCAGGACCAACCCATCGACAACGTCGATTTCCGCAATCTCGCGGCCAGGCTTCGGGCGAACAGCGCACAGGAAAAACTATCCAATGCCTGGTTCGAGCGTATTCTGGCCAAACAACCCGATTTGCGTCGGGTTTGACCAAGGGCGAATCGATGCACCCCATTGCCGAGAAAGTCATCGCGCGGGAAATACGGGCGACTGCACGAGCGTGCAGGCTCGTGGATGATCGCGTGGGCGATTATCGGCAGGTTCTCGTGGACCTCTTTCCGCACACCGGTCGCGCCTGGATCATCGGCGTGACCGGGAACCCTGGTGCGGGCAAAAGCACGCTCACGGACCGTCTCATCGCGGCTTTTCGCGGGCAAAAGAAGAAAGTTGCCGTCGTGGCAATCGACCCCACGAGCCCCTTCTCTGGCGGCGCAATCTTGGGTGATCGCATTCGCATGCAAGCGCACGCTACCGATCCCGATGTCTTCATTCGTTCGGTTGCAACACGGGGCGCTCTGGGGGGTTTGTCTCGTTCCGCGATGGATATCGTCCGCATTCTCGATGCCTGGGGTGCGGATGTCGTCATCGTGGAAACCGTGGGAGTTGGTCAGGACGAACTCGAAATCACCCGTACGGCGGACACGACGCTCATCGTCATGGCTCCAGGGCTCGGCGACGACGTTCAAGCCATCAAGGCGGGGCTACTCGAATGCGCGGACGTTTTTGCCGTGAACAAAGCCGATCGTGCGGATGCGACCGTGCGAGACCTCGAATTGATGATCGCGTTGGGCGGTGAAGTCGTACGCGCAGGAGTGCATTCGCGCGGGCACACGGCGGGCACGCTCGATGTTGCCAAACAAGTGGTTCGTCATGACAAGGACAAGTGGGTTCCTCCGCTTGTACGAACCGTGGCGACTCGAAACGAAGGTATTTCTGATCTTCTCGCCAAACTTGAAAACCACCGCACTTGGCTGATGGAAACCGAGGCTGGAAAAGCACGTCGTTACGAACGGCTTTGCGAAGCGATGAAAACCGAACTTCGTGGCGCACTTTTCGACGCTGCCGTGGCTGATTTGGGGACGCGTATTGATCAAACCGCGTTGGCCGTTGCCAAGCGCGAAACCGATCCGTACACCGCTTCGGACGAACTCGTGGCCGTATTTCGCGGTCGAACGGCAGTTTGACCGAACGAACTGCTCTACCCTGCCCTATCCTGCGGAAAATTGTATCACGCCGTCATCGATTTTCCCGAGACGCATGACGGCCGAATCGATAAAGTAGTTTTGCGGGTAGTACCACGGCAGTTTTTCCGCTTGTTTGGGGAATTTGTCGGCAGCCCGCTGCACGTATCCTGCGCTCAAATCCAGTAATGGTCGAGTCCCAACGGTGTTTTCATCCGCGCGCGGCACACATTGCCGATAAGTGTGTTTGTCCATGTGTTTCAAAAGACGACAAACATAACTCGTCGCCAGTTCAGCTCGCAGCGTCCATGATGCGTTCACATATCCCGCACACAACGCGAAATTGGGAATATTGCTAATCATGAGCCCCTTGTAGATGAGGGACTTTGTGATATCCACCGCTTGACCGTCGACAGCGACTGAAATACCTCCGCACGCGAGTAACTGAAGCCCTGTTGCTGTCACGATGATATCGGCCGGAAGCTCCGTTCCGGATTCCAACAGAATTCCCGTTTTCGTAAACGTGCGAATGCGATCGGTCACAATTGACACTTTGCCTTTACGAATCGCTTTGAAAAGGTCGGAGTCCGGAATGATGCACATGCGTTGATCCCACGGTGCATAATGCGGATTGAAATGCGTATCGATGTCGAAGTCCGCGGGCAAACCCATTTCGAGACCTTTGCGCAAGAGCTTGCGCATGGCGTTTGGCGCTCGGCGGCTCACTTGGTAAAATGCGGCTCCCAAGGTGGCTTGTTTCCATCGCGCAATCGCGCCCGCTGTTTTCAGCGGCAAAAGCTCGCGCAATTTGTTGGCGACGCGATCCTCCGACGGCAAGGACAAAACATAGGTCGGCGAACGTTGCACCATCGTCACGTGTTCGGCATCGTCCGCCATCGACGGGACGAGCGTTATCGCGGTCGCGCCGCTGCCAATTACGACCACGCGTTTGCCGCGGTAATCCAAGTTTTCCGGCCAATGTTGCGGATGAATGATTTGCCCCTGAAAGTCATTCCGGCCCGGAAAAACCGGGGTAAACCCTTCGTCATATCGATAATACCCGGCGCAGGTATAGAGGAAATTGCATGTATATCGTTTGGATCGATTGTCGGGACCAACCAGCACTTCAACGGTCCAACGCGTGTCTTTGGATGACCACGATGCAGATTGGACGCGTTGCTGATACCGTATGTTTTCGTCGATACCGAATTCACGTGCCGTATCTCGGATGTATTCCAGGATCGACTCTCCATCCGCTATCGACTTTTTCCCTTGCCAGGGTCGAAACGAATATCCGAGCGTGAACATGTCCGAATCCGAACGAATGCCGGGATATCGGAACAGATCCCACGTTCCGCCGAGCGAACTGCGGCCTTCCAAAATGACGTAGCTTTTTTGCGGCAACTCGGTTTGCAAGTAATAACCAGCCGCAATACCTGACAAACCAGCGCCTACGACCAATACGTCGAAATGCTCTGCGCTCGTCACATCGTCCACATTCGTCATCCGCAGAGTTTCCTCGCATTCGTCGGCGGCGTCAAGTCACGCGTCGAAATGCGCGAACGTGTCAGGCGGAGGCATTCACGGTACGTCGTTTCGTAGCGGCGGTTTTCTTCGGGGTCCGCTTGAGCGCCGTAGTGCTTTGCGCTTTTTTCGCAGGTGTTTTTGGGCCGGATGGCTTTGGTGCCGCTGGGGATCGTTTTTTCGCAGTGAGTTGAACTGGCTCTGCCGCTGCAACCGGCGGTTTCCGTTTCTTGGGTGGCTTGCGCCCGACCTTTTCGGCCTGAAATGCATTGGGACACAAATCATTGACGCCACAAGCCGCACACGCCGGACGCTGCGCAAAACATACGCGTCGTCCGTGAAAAATCAGCGCATGGGCCAACATCACCCAATGCTCACGCGGGAACAAGGCCGCCAAGTCTTTTTCGATTTTTTCGGGCGTCGTTTGCTTTGTAAAACCTAATCGCTGGGACAAACGCTGCACGTGCGTATCCACGACCACGCCCGAAGGAATGCCAAACGCGACGCC
>JBGAOI010000201.1:0-10532 GCA_044221885.1 Polyangium sp. (in: bacteria) | reverse complement strand
CGCCGCGAGGTCCACCACCGCCCCCGGGAGGAGCTCCACCGCCGGGAGGTCCGCCATAACCACCACCACCGGGAGGTCCGCCAAATCCACCACCACCGGGAGGTCCGCCACCGCCAAACCCACCAGGAGGTCCGCCGCCGCCAAACCCACCAGGAGGAGGTCCGCCGCCGCCAAACCCACCAGGAGGAGGTCCGCCGCCGCCAAACCCACCAGGCGGAGGTCCGCCGCCAAACCCACCACCGTCCGGGGCTCCCCCGGAAAAACCTGCTCCACCAGGCGGAGCAGCGGGAGGAGGAAGACCGCCTCCCGGAGGATACCCTTGTGCCATCTGCGGATCGCCGCTCGGTTGCTGCATCATGGCGCGGGAGTATGCCGCAAACGGGAACGCTTTTGGCAACAAACGCATAACAAGATACGCACTGACAATCCCAGGCGAACTCGAAGGACTGCTACGATGTCGGAACAATGAACGAGCGAAACCCGGCATCACGAAACAGTTGGCCACTTCTCGTCGTTTTTGGCTCCACCGTGCTCCTAGGCGTCCTCGCCGCTTTGGGATGTGGCGGAGCTTCCCAGGCGGAAAACAAGGATCCCAACACGGCCCCCATCGCGACGTACACCTCAGAAGGGTTTGGCCAAGCAGAAACCTCGGACGATTCGAGTTACCTCGAAATCCTCTCGGATCCGCCCTGCGACGTGCTCGTCGACGGCAAAGCGGCAGGGACAACACCCGTCAAAAAAATCAAGGTCACGCCCGGCGCACACGACGTGACCTTCGACGACGAAGTCGGCGGCCCTCGAACCATGAGCATCGAGGTTCAACCGGGCGACTACAAAACGGTCAAGAGCGACCGTCCGATTTCCATCAAACGCGACAACTGAGCGAGCGTTTGACTTTCCAAACTACAGGTGCTTGCGGGCAATTTCGGCCCAGGTTCCTGTAGGTTCGATCTCCAGATACTTACGCCAACACGGCAGCGCTTTCGCGCGATCACCCGCCTGCTCGTACGCCATCGCCAAGTTGAAGTAGGCGTCGGCAAACCGCGGGTCACTTTCGATCGCTCCGCGGAAAAACCCTACGGCTTCGTACGAATAGCCATGTTCCAACATGACGTACCCGAGGTTGTATTGCGCTTCGGGCTGACGCTGATCGATCTCGAGTGCACGGCGGTAAAGTTCCTCCGCCTCGTCGACGTTGCCTCGTCGAAAGCAGATGTTGCCCAAGTTCGTGTAGGCAATCGCGAGCCACGGATCGATCTCGATGGCGCGTCGATACAAGAGTTCGGCAGCGTCCATCGTCGCCGGGTTTTCATCGAGCTGCGTGCCACGAACGTAGTGATCGTATGCAGTCTTCGCACGATCTCGGCCGACCATCGGACGGAGCACGCGCACGACGTCGTCGCGCAGAGCCTTCACGTCGAAGTCGATCAGCATCTGTCCGGTGATCGGTTCGAAGTCTCCCGTGGCGCTTTTGACAACAACGCCCCCTTGTCCATCGGAAACGATCCGCAACTCGGCAAGCGGTCGGGTGACTTTGGGAAGCGTCGCTCGAATGTTCTCGATGGCTTTCGCGACATCACGAAGACGAACCTTCTTCGCCAAGAGATCACGCGCGGCTCGAAGCGCAATGAGATCCGAAAACGTGTACGCAGGTCGGCCTTTGCGTTGACCGGTTGGCGTGACAATCCCGGCTTTGGCGAGTGAGCGAAGACGCGCCGACTTCAAACCCAAGAGCCGACAAACCTCGGCGCTCGTGTACACGTCCGCAGCCGGCTCACGTGGTACCGGCGGAGGCTCGAGCGACTCCACCGGATACGCGTCGTTCACGGGCGCAGGTGGACGAGGAGGCTCGGGAACACGCCCACCACCGCGACCAAAGACCACGTGAATAACGTTGCCGACAGCAGTTTCGCGACGTTCTTTTTCGTTCATGACGCGACGTAAAGGTCTTCGATGACGACACTCACCGACGTGCGCTCCAGACAAACACGCCGTTGTTCCTAATGGAACCACGCCCCACCGCTTGGGGCGAGCTTAGCTTGACGCTTGGCCCGATGCCTGTGCGTGAACAACCGCGACGACATCTACAGTCACCACGACGCCCGCAGAAGATGAACGCACGTCCATCTCTGCCGATACGCGACCAAGTTCACCTTGCGATCGTGCGCGAGCTTCACGCACGGCAATTCGCAGAACACGCAGCCGCAAATGCGGATCGTTGGCCAAAAGTATCGACAGGTTTTCCACATCCTCGTCGGGCACATTTCCGCCACGTGATGTCGCGGTGAGCAAAACGCTCGTGGTGCCGTAATACACAGACCCAGCTCCTTCGAGACGCGGCAGTCCTTCGCTCACGACATCCGCTGACTCCACGAGCAAGCGAATGGGACCGTCTTCCGTCGACACGAACTCCACACGTCGACGACGAACGAGGCTTCGGGTCTTGGCTTTGGCGAGGCCTGGTCCAAAACGCGGCGAGTGAGGAAAGGACGACATCGTTCGCGAGCGTAGGGATCGATCGTTCCAAGATCGAAAAACCTGTCGCGATCGTGATCAAACTTGACTGGATCCATCGATCCATGTCTCGAACCCGCCTTCCATGAACTTGGCCCAAAGAAAGCTCCTTTGAGAAGTTCACATCAACCGAACACAGACCACGAAGTCTCGGTAGGTCGATCGAGGAGCATTGTCATGAGTTACGAAGGCGTCGAACGTCGCAGGTTTTTCACGTACGTCACTCGCAACACCGAGTACCACTTTCACGACGGCGTTTGCGTAGGCGTTCGAGATCGACGAACGGGGCAATTTCTCACGGGACACGTGGCCGTCGGCATGAAGCTCGTCGGTGGCGTGAACATGTCGCCCAACGGCATTCGTCTTCCCAAGTCGGAAAAACCCGAAGTTGGCGATGCTCTCTGCATGACGAAGTCAATTGAATCGAGTCATCAGATCGTGACGAGCCGCGTCGAAGCGATCGAACGACCTTCGCGCAACACCGTCGCGATGTACTCGTGAAGTAGGGTTTGGCAGGGCTCCCATTCGTTTGGAATGGGAGCAGTTTGTCCCTGCGAAGATCGTCAGCCGATGTTGCAGAAGCCTTCGTAGTCGACGTAGCTCGTGATCGTAGGTGCGTCGCCACAAACCGGACAGTGCTTGTCGCGGCGTAGTTTCAATTCGCCAAACTTCATCCGCAATGAATCGTAGGTCAGCAGCCTGCCGATGAGCGGATTGCCTTGGCCGAGAATCAGCTTGATGGCTTCCGTCGCCTGAAGCGTTCCGACAACGCCCGGCAAGATTCCCAAAACGCCCGCCTCTTGGCAGCTCGGCGCCAAGTGCGGCGGCGGAGGTTCCGGATAAAGGCAGCGATAACAAGGACCACCGGCCGCGGGATGGAACGTCGTCACCTGTCCGTCGAAACGAAAGATCGATCCGTGAACGACAGGTTTTTTCATCCAAACCGACGCATCGTTCACCAAGTAGCGGGTAGGGAAGTTGTCGCAACCATCCACGATCACGTCGAAGCCCGAGAAGATGCGCTCGATGTTGTCGCTCATCACGCGCTCTTCGAACTTCACGACATTCACGTCAGGGTTGAGATCGCGAATCGCCTTCTCGCCGCTTTCGACCTTGGGCGTGCCCACGCGTGACGTCGCGTGCAGGATCTGACGCTGCAAGTTCGACGCATCCACGACGTCCGCATCCACAAGACCAATCGTGCCAACGCCGGCCGCAGCGAGATACAGCGCCGCCGGGCTACCCAATCCTCCAGCTCCGAGAAGAAGAACCTTGGCGTTCAGAAGTTTGGCTTGACCAACTTCACCCACTTCGGGCAAGAGCAAGTGGCGCGAGTACCGATCCCGTTGCGCATCCGTCAGTTGCGGAGGCATCTCGATCGGAAACTTGAGGTCCTTCCAACGGACAAACCCTGGATTGGCACTCTCAACGTTGGCATATCCGAGTTCACGCAACGTTCGAGCCGCGAGGACCGAACGCACGCCACCGGCGCAATACAACACGACCGGTGCGTTGCGATCGGGCACCTTCGATTCGATCTGCATCTCCAAAAATCCGCGAGGCACGCAAATCGCTCCAGGGATGTAGCCCGCCTTCGTTTCGTCCTTCTCGCGAACGTCAACGAGCACCATGGGCTCCTTGGCCTCGATGCGGCGTTTGATCTCCTCGAGGGTGACCGTGGGAATCGTCTTGCGCGTTTCGTCGAGAAGCTCGGTGTAGGTCGTCGCCATGGAAGTTTCTTTCTCGGGAACGAATGGAAGTTCGAGGCCCGTTCTTGTTCGAGCGAAGGCGTCGAACGTCAAGGGCGGAAGCGATGGGAAAAAAGGATCACTGCTTGGGAACGGCAAGATCTTCGGGGCGAATTCGCAAGCCTGGCAGCACTTCGTCTTTTCGAAGGCCACCTTCGCAAACGAGTTTGACGGTGCGCTGATCCTTGAGCACTTCCTCGATCAACGTGACTTGAACCTTGGCTTGGCAGTTGTTGAGGATGCGCATGCCAGCTTCGAGCCGACCCAAGCGCAAGACGTTGCGTTTGACCGAGATCTCTTTGTCGTCCGCGAGGCGTTTGACGACGACATCTTGGCCTTTGACGGAAACGACGGTCCCGAGCTCGAGGTTTGGCTCGTCCGTACGCATGGGTGCCCACACACGAAGTCCCGGCATTTGGTCGTCGGGCGGGAGCCAGTCCGCGGTGTTTTTCGTGGCCAAACGAGCAAGTGGTGCCCAACCAATCGCGCGCTCGAAAAGAGCTTCCGCCACTGCGTTGCCCGGATCGGATTCGATGATGAGGGCGAGATCTTTGGTGCGACCAATGATCCACACAGGCGTCGCTGGATTGAGCTCACGCTTTGCCGCAGTCGCGGTGTCGTTCGCTGCAAACAGAGCAATCTTGCCGTGCGCGAATCGCTTTTCCGGCTTCTTGTCCGGCTTGAACTTGACGCGTTGCGCTTCGAGCCACGCCATGAGCGCCATGCGTTTGCGAACGACGATCTCGGGCGGAGCGTTTTCTTTCGCGGCTCCGGTTACATCCCATCCCACGAGCTTGATGAGCGCGTCGACGTCCGTGAGCGCTTTCGCAGCGTCACGTTGACCAATGTTGCGTTGAGCCAAACCCGCCACTTCCGGGGTTACGCCTTGACGAACCAGGCCCAGTAAAACCTTGGCACCTTCAGCGTTTGTCTCGCCGTTCTTGGCTGCGTCGTCGGCGACACGCATCGCATCGACCCAACGTTTCGCTGAAATCGGCTCGGCAATGCCTGCCTTCAGCGCTTCCAAAATTCCGTCCTCGAGCGCCGTTAGCATCTTCTTGTGCGCGCCCGGTCCGAGCACCGTCTTCACGTCGTCGTCGAGCATCAACTTGCGAGCTGCCGCGTAGTTGCCCGATCCTGTCGCAGTATCCAGTTTGTCCTGGAGGCACTTCACGAGCACCGAACCGATGGTCTTGCGCAACTCCTTGTCGAAGACATCGCTCTCGAGATCGCGCATCGGTGAAGCAAGTTGCGTGAACGCGCCTTTGCAATCGCCTTCGCCCAATGAGTCTTCAGCTTCGTTCGCCCACAACTTGGCGTGCCGTTTGTCGACCTTCTCCATCTCTTCTTTGATCTGGAACGTGAGCGAGTCGACCTTCATCTCGTTGGCTTCGCGAAGCAGTTTGCGAGCCTGATCGAAGTCTTTGTCACCGAAGGCCACATTGGCTTTGTCGATCAACTGTTTGGCCTTCCGATACTTGTCCTTCTCGGCACGTTCCTCGGGCGACTCGACCTTTTTCGGCGGCGGCGGAGGCGGACATGCCGACAGAGTTACCCCTAGACACAGCAGAGTCGTCAAACGTGCCCCGACCATCACGACGCGACGGAGGGACTCAGAACCAGGCAGGAAGCTCATTCGCATGGATCGGCACTTTCCATCGCGTTGCGTCCAACGTCAACTTGCGCGCGAAACATCCTGCACGTCTTGACCACCCCGGGCGAACGACCTACGACCCGACGACCATGGCCGACGAGTCCAAGCCAGAGAACACCACCGGAACGGCGGGCGACCGCACGTTCAACAAACCACGCATCACGATCAATCGGGTCTACACGAAGAAAGGGGACAGCGGCGATACCGCGCTCGTCGGCGGACAACGTGTACCCAAAGACGATCCACGTATCGATGCCTACGGTACGGTTGACGAATTGAATGCGTTTGTCGGAGTCGCGCGAGAAAGCCTCGTGCAAGAGATGCGTTCTGCGCCTCGAGAAAATGCAGAACGACTCGACGCTCTCATCGCTACGCTTCGCCGCGTCCAGCACGAACTTTTTAACCTTGGCTCGATCCTCGCCACGCTCCCAGCGGACGTTCACCCGAAACAACCACGCGTCACAACTGCCGACGTCGAGCGGCTCGAAGAAGAGATGGACGCTTGCCAAGAGCAGCTTCCCATATTGCGCTCGTTCGTGCTTCCCGGTGGATCGCGCTCAAACGCCGACTTGCACGTTTGTCGTACCGTTTGTCGACGCGCAGAACGACTTTGCGTAAGTTTGGCTCGACAGACCGACGTCGATCCGACGAGCGTGACGTACTTGAATCGATTGAGTGATGCGTTCTTCGTGTGGAGCCGCTATGTCGCGTTGCTCCTGGGCGCAGGCGAACTGCTTTGGGAACCCGACGCGTCCGCTACGGGACAGAAGAAGTAAACGTCGCGTTTGGAATGGCCTACGGGCAACCCGCGGGCGCACTGTCGGCATACGCATACACGATGCATGCATTCAGTGCGGCCGAGATGCCATCACACGTCGTCTGCATGTTGATGTGCTGGATGCATCCGTCGAGGCTGCCTTTGTCGTACTCGAGACAATCGGCTTTGCTTTGCACTCGCAAGAGCGATGGGCACGTCGACCCTGTGCCCACACAGCCCTTGGCCAGTAACGCTTTGGAATGGGCATCCGAAAACGCGGTGCATGCAACGTCTTCTGAGACGCGTTCTCCACTTGGAGGTGGTCGGATCTTGCCGTCGTCAGGCGGCGCGGGAACTTCGTCCGGGCCACACCCAGATACAACGAGCAAGGCGGCAACGAGCAGGATTCTCATGCGCTAAGCGGCGACGACTACTCTTGATCTTCGAGCAGTGTGTTGGCGAGTTCTTCGAGAACGTCGCGGGCGGCCACTACTTTGCGCGAAGGGATCTTCGAGAGAGCCTTGCGCACGGTCGCTTCAACTGTGCCATTGCGCAACGCATCGACCTCTTTGCCCTTCGTGGTGAGCGAGAACAAGGCTCGTCGTGCATCGCCAGAATCGATTTTGCGATCGATGATTCCGCGAGCTTCGAGACGCTTGAGAACCCCCGTCAATGTACTCGGGTGAATGTGCAGAACCTCCGCCAACTCACCAGCCGAGATCTGCGGGAAACGACCCACGATCCGAATGACCAACCGCTGCGGCCCGGTTACGCCGAGAGAACTCTCCATGCGTTTCGATGTCGACTGAAGCGCGTGATCGACTGCCCAAAGCAGTCGCATGAACTCGAGCACTTCGCCGAGGCGCTCCGTTTTATTGTCGGTCGCCTTCTTCTTCTTTTTCTCGCTGGTGGATGCGCTCATGGTCTTTGAGGAACTCCAATTCCGTCCAGCACAAGACGCTATCCCACCTTGCGAAGCAGATCGAGTTTGGCGAATAAACCTCTGTTTTCCCGCGGCGATCCGCGCGAACCCAGGGCACCATCAAGGGTCACACACCTGTCGAAACCTTACCCAAGCACAGACAAACACTCGACCGCCACAACGAACATCAAGCACGTTCATTATTTTGAGCACATAACAATCGAAGCATTATAGTCGAGAACCACAGATGAAAAAATCCTTCGTCTTTGCGGCATTTTTTGCGTTGCTCGTTCCGTCGTTCGCCTTTGGTTCAGAATCCGCGCATACCGATCCCGTTGCTTCCGTCGTGCTGTATCTCGCCGTGATCCTCACTGCGGCGAAGCTTGGAGGCGATCTCGCAGTTCGTCTTGGTCAACCGGCCGTGCTCGGCGAGCTCGTGGCAGGCGTTGTTCTGGGCAACCTCGGAGCTCTCGGCATCGGCGCTCTCGAACCGGTGAAAAAGGACGCCAGCATCGACATGCTGTCCCGTCTTGGCGTGCTGCTTTTGCTCTTTGAAGTGGGGCTCGAATCGACGGTTGCGCAGATGCTGAAGGTTGGCGTGACGAGTTTCGTCGTCGCGACGCTTGGTGTGGTAGCTCCGTTTGCTCTGGGATGGGGCTTTGGAGCGTTGCTCTTGCCAAACGCGAGCACGTACCTGCACGTTTTTCTTGGTGCAACCCTGACGGCAACGAGCGTCGGCATTACGGCTCGCGTGTTGCAAGACCTGAAGAAGTCGCAAAGCGCCGAAGCGCGCGTGATCCTTGGAGCCGCAGTCATCGACGACGTTTTGGGTTTGGTGATTCTGGCCGTCGTGACGGGTGTCATTAGCGCCGCCGACAAAGGTGGCTCGATGGACTATGCCGACATCGCCATCATCTTCGTCAAAGCCGCTGCGTTCTTGATCGGTTCACTCGTCATCGGCCTCAAACTCAGCCCCAAGCTCTTCACCATTGCCTCACGATTGCAAGGTCGTGGCGTTCTCCTCGCGATGGGCCTCGCGGTCTGCTTCGTCTTCTCGTGGCTCGCGAGCGTCATTGGCCTGGCTCCGATCGTGGGTGCCTTCGCCGCAGGGCTCGTACTCGAAGACGTGCACTTTCACGACTTCACAACGCGCGGTGAACTCACCCTCGAACATCTCATCCACCCGATCTCCACATTCCTCGTGCCCGTCTTTTTCGTCCTCATGGGCATGCGCACGGATCTGCGTGCGTTCACTCAACCTGGCGTTCCGCTGCTCGCGCTGGCGCTCACAGTCGCAGCCATCGCAGGCAAGCAAGTGTGTGCGCTTGGAGTGGGCAAAAACGTCGACCGATTGACGATCGGTATCGGCATGGTCCCGCGCGGAGAAGTTGGGCTCATCTTTGCGAACATTGGCCAAGCGTTGACGCTCGATGGCCGTCCGCTTGTTGATGGTGCGGTGTTCTCATCCGTAGTGGCGATGGTCATCGTGACGACGATGATCACTCCGCCAGCGTTGAAGTGGTCCCTCGGTCGAAAGCAGCCAAAGCCGAAGAGCAAAGCCGAAGCCGAAGAGGCAGCGACACAATCGACATCAACATCACCGCCGTCGGACAAGGCGCATTGACCCTCGACGCCGTCACCACTATTCCCTGATTTCGTGGACGCACTGCGCACCGATCTCTACCAGCTCACGATGGCCGCCGGTTACTTTCACCGCGGCATGCAAAACCGACTCGCGACATGTGAAATGTTCGTGCGTCGTTTGCCCAAACGGCGACGTTATCTCGTCGCGATGGGCATCGAGCGACTGCTCGATTACCTGGAGAACGTTCGGTTCACCGAAGACGAGATCGACTACCTGCGCAACGTCCCGTCGTTACGCGACGCGATGACGGAAGACTTTTGCGACTACTTGAGGTCGCTCCGATTTCGCGGCGACGTGTGGGCAGTTCCCGAAGGCAAGGTGGTTTTCGCCAACGAACCGTTTGTCCGAATTTCTGCGCCGATTGTCGAAGCGCAACTCGTCGAAACGTTTCTCCTCTCCGCCATCAATCACGCCACGATGATTGCCTCGAAGGCCACTCGCGTCGTTCACGCGGCCGGAAACGCCGGCGTGATGGAATTCGGCACGCGTCGTACACACCCCGATGCTGCCGTCACAGCCGCTCGCGCTGCGTATGCCGTCGGGTTTGTCGGGACATCCAACGTTCACGCCGGCAAGCAGTTTGGCATTCCAATCATGGGCACGGCCGCACACATGTGGACCATGGCCCATGGCACCGAAGAAGAAGCTTTTGCCAACTACGTGGCGACGTTTCCGAGCGCGTCGATCCTGCTCATCGACACGTACGACACGCTGCGGGGAGCGGAACGAGCAGCGCGCATCGCCCGTGACAAACTCAAAGGCGTGCGCCTCGACTCTGGCGATTTGCTCGCCTTGTCCAAAGCGGTCCGCGTGATTCTCGACGAGAACGATTGCAAAAACGCCAAGATCGTCGCCTCGGGCGATCTGAACGAATACAAAATCGCCGGACTTCGTGCCGCAGGCTCACCCATCGATCTTTACGGCGTGGGCACCGACCTCGTCGCTAGCCTGGACTCTCCGTCACTCGGCGGCGTCTACAAGCTCGTGGAAATCGAGCAAGACGGGCAGCTTCTACCGATCTGCAAGTTCTCCGAAAACAAGGCGACGTTTCCCGGACCGCATCAAGTGTTCCGGTTCCTCGATGCCCACGGAAAACTCAAAAAAGACGTCATCGCCCTGGCCGGCGAAGATCCGAGTTCGTTCGGAGAAGGGCCAGCCGAAGCGCTGCTCGTTCCGCGAATGAAAAATGGCCAACGCACGAGCCCACCCGAAACGCTCGATGCGATTCGAGCGCGTGTACAAACCGAAATGGGCCAATTGACGGAATCGCTGCACATGTTGGACGAAGCGCC
>JBGAOI010000200.1:0-10570 GCA_044221885.1 Polyangium sp. (in: bacteria) | reverse complement strand
AGCACTCCGACACGACGCCAAAAGAATGCTCATCGTTACGGCGGCCAAGCGAGCGATTGGGGAAAACAGCACAAAGATGCCCTCGAATGCTGACGATTTCATGACGTTCAAGGAAGCGACTTCCCTGCTAAACGGGACTGTTGGAACTGTGCGCCAAAGTCTTGCAAGACGCAACGTAATGGCAACGATTGTGTTGGTCCGGGTACGGAGCGCAACGAATCGCAGCGCAAAACGTGCGCACCCGCCCGAGGGACATTCATTGGCGCACAAAACGTTTCGAAAGGTTGACCGGACGATGTTCGGCGTATAGAACATCGCCGTACAACCCTGATCGGACGATCATTTTTGCACTGTGGCGGTGACATGCGCGTTTGTATTTTCTTCGATGGTAAGAACTTCCACTCCGGTTGGCGCGATGAAGCAGCCGGACGTCGACTGACGTTTCCCAAGCTTTCCAAGTGGTTGGTCGAACGTGTTGGCGGCTCGCTTCTTTGGGGAGCCTATTACTATACCGGAATCGAGATGGGGCCGGCTGCCGTCACTGAAGGGCAGAAGAAGCTCGCCGGATTCCTCGACATGCTCGAACTTCAGCCGGGATTTTTCGTCAAGCGCTTTCCTCGCAAGACGACGATGTTTCAGTGCGCCGCGTGCGGAGCGGAAAATCGATATACGCAAGAAAAAGAAGTCGATACCACGATGGTTGCCGACATGCTCCGCTTGGCCGCTGTCGGAGCTTTCGACGTTCTCGTGCTCGTGTCTGGTGATTCCGATCATGCGCCCGCGATTGAAGGCGTGCGAGCGATCGGGCGCCAAGCCTATGTATCCACGTGGGGACGAGCGGGTTTGTCGGCGCGTTTGCGCAAAGCCGCGTTCGATCATATCGACCTGATGGAAGGTTTGTCCTTCTTTGAAGACGCCGAAACTGGCGCCTCTCCGCCGGTTCCTCCAGGCTCGGAACCCAGATACGCCGCAGAAGAGCTTCCCCCAGCTTCACCTCCCACGTTGCTCGCGTCGCCCGCCCCTTCCCTTGCAGCGCCAGCCCCTCCGCCAAGAGATTCATCCCCGTCGGTTCCCCCCGGACCGATCGTTGCGACAAACAGCACGTCGAACGAGGACGAGATTACAGATTCCTCACAAACGCGCCAGGAAAACGCCGATTCACCCGCATCTTCGACGCCCATGATCGGCGCGACACTCGGAGCGTCCGGACCAATCTCGACCTACGAACCAACCGAAGAAGAAATCTACTTCATTGAAGAGTTGCGGGCCGCAGAACGAAGACTACGCAATGGGTACGTCGGGGCAAACTACTTCGTGACGCGTTGGCAATCAAGCCGCCTTGATCCTTCTGCCGATGCTCGACGCCGAATGCTCGAGCACCTCGTCACGACAGGACTCATCGAAGTTTATCATGCGCTCGATGGAAACGCGGCCCTACGCGCTCGCTGGGCGCCGCCTCCACAAACGCAGCCGCAATCGCTCTCGCAGCCCCTCCCCTGACCGATCACGTTTTACAATCCAATCTCGGCACGCAAAGGCAACGTGCCGATCCGAACGTCTCGCGACAATCGTTCGAGCCGATCCGCGAGCTGCATCATGCCAATGGCCGGCAACGCCCGCGCTGGTTGATCCAAGGGCAAGAAAAAGTTGTCCCAATGCGACAAAAGAATTCGCTCTGGGGACAAACCACGCATGATCCGTTCTGGCAAATCCGGTGTCGAGCGCCAGCCGGCAACACATAAAAGCAAAAGATCCACGTGTTGCGGTGCAATACCGCCCGGCGTCAATTCGGCACTGCCCAAATGAACGATCGTTCGTCCAGCCGCCTCGATTTCAACGCGAAAAACCGCACCGCATCGATAATCTGCCGTTTTGACGGGAACGTCATCACAATCGGCAATGTCACCAGGAAACGGTACGCGACCAAGCAAAAACCGCGAATGAGCGCTCGGGACAAACCGCAACGTAAATGGGCCGACTTCCGCAATGATTGCATCCGATCCAGGTTCACGTTCCACCATCGCGAGTTGTGATTCCGGTATTTTGGCCGCACGACAAAGCCTAATCGCCGAACGCGAACCAAATACTTTGGCCCCTGTTTGTCGCGCAATCGCTGGAACATCGAGCGCATGATCGAAATGCGTGTGACCGACGACAATCGCATCCGCTCGCGGCACGTATTGCGCAATCGCCGGCAAATCGGAGGCGAGATGACCAAATACACATCGCCGCAAAGGGGCTCGTGTGATGTACGGGTCAATGAGCACCACATGCTCTTCGCAACGAATCTCGAATCCTGCCGTTCCCAACCACCGCACTTGAATGCGGGCCTTGTCCTCAGAAACGAATTCGTCCTTGCGAAACTCCAAATGTTCAGGTTGCACCGCTGATCCTATATCCCGTTTCACCCATCGAGCATAGTCGGGACAACCAGTGGCTTCGTGACACGATTATGACGAAATGTTGGTCCTCCCAAACAATGACGAAATCCGAGCCGATGGAACAACGTGGGGCGTGGACATCGAACCTAGCGATCGTGGTAATGTCGCGCCATGAGTGACGTCGTATTCGACCTGGAAAATCCGACTGAAGAACATCGAATGCTGCGACAGATGGTGCGCGGCTTTGCACGTGATGTCGTCGAGCCTCAAGCCGAAGAGCACGATCGTTCAGGAACACTCAATCTCGATCTGTTTCGACGCGTTGGAGAACTCGGGTTGCATGGCATCACGATTCCTTCCGAACACGGAGGGGCGGGCATGGATGCAACGGCAGCGGTGATCGTGCATCACGAGCTTTCGAAGAGCGATCCTGGGTTTTGCCTGGCGTACCTCGCTCACGCGATGCTTTTCGTGAACAACTTTTTCTACGCGGCCAATGATGACCAACGCTCACGATACTTGGCGAAAGTCATCTCGGGCGAACACGTCGGCGCAATGGGCATGACCGAACCGGGCGCGGGCACCGACGTCTTGGGCATGCGCACGACCGCGCGTCGTGAAGGGGATGGGTTTGTCTTGAAAGGCCACAAGGCGCTCATCACGAACGCTGTCGATGCCGATGTCTTCCTCGTGTACGCGAAAGTCGAAGACGCGATCACCACGTTTGTCTTGGAACGAGGCATGCCTGGTCTGTCGACAGGCAGCAAGACGCCGAAGATGGGGATGCGCGCCAGCACGCTGGGCGAAATCATCATGGAAGACGTCTTCGTTCCGGCAGAAAATGTCCTCGGCTCCGTGGGCGGCGGCGTGCGCAACATGATGCGCAACCTCGAGATCGAACGACTCACGCTCGCTGCGATGAGCCTCGGCATCGCTGATCGTTGTGTGGAGATCATGGTCCGCTACGCGACGGAGCGAGCGAGCTTTGGCAAACCGATCGCCGAACATGGACAGATTCAACGCTACATCGGAGATAGCTACGCAAAGACAGAAGCGGCGCGTGCGCTGGTGTACTCGGTGGCGCGGCACGTTGGGCCAGACAAACGAAACCGTTTAGGTACGGATGCAGCCAAGCTGTTTGCGGCGCCTGTGGGCAAGGAAGTTGCCGACAACGCGATGCAGGTGCTCGGCGGCTGGGGCTACTGCAACGAGTACAAAGTGGAGCGATTTCTACGCGATGCGAAGCTCTTGGAAATCGGCGGTGGAACGCTCGAATCCCACCAGAAGAACCTCACGAAGGAATTGACGCGCAAGTTCGCCACGTCGGGCTGATGCTTGGACGTCAAACGATTTTTTCGAGCGAGAACACGTCGACATCGACGCCCGTGCTGTAAAGGGCATGCGGCGGATCGTCTGTTCGCGACAAACCTGTCGCAGCCAGCATACTTTCACTCCAGGACTTGAGTTTTACTTGGCGCAACGGGTACGGTGCGTGGTGTACACGACCGATGTACATTCCGTCTTCGCGTTGTGTGTACAAGACGTACCGCTCAGCGAGGAAGTGTTCAAACGTACCTGGTTTGGCCGGGCCAATCGGATCACCAATGTCGTACTTCGCCGCAAACTTGGCAGGCCGTGGTCCAGGGAAAAGCCGCGTGCTCGAATACTCGTTCGTGATGCCTGTTTTCTTCAGGTTCATCCACGCACGGTAATACGGCAAGCTCCAGCCCATGCGGGCAACCGTGACGGCGATCGTCCCCGCAGCATCGAGACTGAAGAACCACACGCCAGGGTTTGTCCCCTTGTAATGCACGTACGTGCGCACGTTGAGTTCGTGGAAGTTCGAGATGCCTGGTACCGACGGTGACCACCATGGTGAAACGTCGTGCATCGTGAAGGGAACGATGCCAACCCAAGCTTTGCCCTCGAACGTGTCGACGGTGAGGTCTGTCGGGAGCAACTTGGCCAGAGCTTCTACGGGCACTTCCCAGTGGAGAAACAAGAGTTCGCGCCACCGCTGGAATCCGGAAGCCCGGCCCTCGGGACGCTCGATGGGAGACAAGCGATCGATCATCGACATGCAACGTATCGCTTGACGCGCCGATGGCGAAGCCCGAAGCGAACGGATGTGACTCCCGAGCAGGCGGAACAGGACGCGAAAAAAGGAACGCTCAAGCCGGTGTACCTCGTGGTAGGCGAGGAAAGGTTTTTGGCGGATCGAGTGGTGCATGCGCTTCGTGATGCGACGATGAAAGGTGGCATCGCGGGGTTCAACGAAGACAAGTTCACCGCGGGTGAAGCGACAGTCGAGTCGATCCTGTCGGCGTCGAAGATGGTTCCGATGATGGCCAAACGTCGGTTTGTCTTGGCCCGAGGTCTCGAACGCTGGGAAGCGCGCAAGAGTGACGACGACGATGACGATGCGCCGGCTGGGAAAGCAGCGGACGGGAAAAAAGGGGCGAAAGATTCAGGCAATCCGCTCGATGTATTGGCGGAATATGCAAAGGCGCCCATTGACAGCACGGTGCTCGTCTTGTCCGCGACGAAACTTCACGGGTCGCGCCGATTGATGACGATGGCGAAAAAAGAAAATTTCGTCGTCACGTGTGATCCGGTGAGCCGCAAGGACTTGCCGAGTGTGGTGAAATCGTTTGCCAAGGACCGAGGGCACGATATTTCGTTCGAAGTGGCGGACCATTTGGCAGAAATTGCCGGTCCGGAACTCGGCTATGTCGCTGATGCCGTGGAGCGTTTGTCTCTCTTTGTGGGCGAGGGCAAACCCATTACGGATGACGCGGTAGCGACCATGGTGACACGGGTCCGTTCGAGCACGGTATGGGAACTCTTGGATGCATTGGCCAAACGGCAACTCGACAAAGCCATGGCCACGTTGGCCGATGTGGTCGATCCACGCGAAGGTGGGCTCAAGTTATTGGGCACGGTGGCTTGGTCGGTGCGGCAGCTCGTGAAATTGGATGCGGCATTAAAGACGGGACAGAGTTTGGAAGACGCGGCCAAATCCGCCGGAGTTCCGCCATTTCGAGCCAAAGACGTCAATGCCACGTTGAAATCGTTGCCCAAGGGCACGCTCAATGTGTGGTTATTGCTGTTGGCCGAAGCGGATCGCGCATTAAAGAGTTCTCGACGGCCAGCTCAAGCCATTTTGGAGACGATGGTGATTTCGATGTGCCGTTGAGGGTTCGTCGCGCATTGGTTTGTCCGTTGCACGAAGGCTCCCAGCTTCACGAGTTCATAGGACGACAGGATTTGTCCACGTAACACGACAATGCACACGTTGGACGGGGATGCCCTCGACTTCGCCATCGAAAACGGGAGCAGTCCAGGTAAAACGGATATCACGTGCACCGACCGATTCGAGCGCTCCGGAAATGAATCCTTCATTGGGCCAGACGTAAAAACCAAGGGCGGACGCGGGCAATTGGGAAACACGCATTTCGGCGTTCGTGGGTTCGATCCGGACGAGCTCCGATTGGCAAGGTTCGAAGTACCGCATGAACATCCGCGGCAACCGATGCATCATGTCTTCAACGGATGTGCTGCGAAGTTGGGCTCGGTATTTCCCGACAACATCCGCTTCGGCAGCACCATGCGCGCCCTGACGAACCAATTTATCGAGCGGAGTTCCAGTCAGATTCGTGAGCACTCGCATGAGGTGGATAAGAGGTTCGATGTCGTAGGACGACGCGGCGAGAAAAATGGTATCGCGGAGAAAACCCTCGATGTTTTTATCGTTGATTTGCGCACTTATGGTCGACCATCCGCCCGGGAGTTCTTTTTGAATGTATTTCACGTAGCCGGCATACACGGAGCCACGGATGCGAAATGGGCTTTCGCCGAGCTTTTTGTTATGCGCTGGGGGTACGAACGACCAGGCGTCCGATTTCATGGTGCGGGAGAGTAATGGCGAACGGTGCGCAATGCAAGGAACTCGGCGAGAAGAAGCCGTGCTTTTTTCAAGGCTACGCGGACGGAGCCTCGGCTGCCGTCACGGCTTTGGTGCTTTCCGACCCGGCATCTTGGGGAAGCGTAGGCATCCATTTCCCCAGACGTTCGAACGACGCCGCGATCAATTGGCGCGTACGATCTTTCAGGGTATCCAAATCGTCGACGGTCAACCCCTTGGTTTCAATGGGTTCGTGGACTTCGATGCGCGCTTGGCATTTGACCCCGAATATCCAGGAATTTTTGGGAATGGCGTGACGGGTGCCGGCAACGGCGACGGGCAAAATGGGATACCCAGTTTCAATGGCCAAACGAAATGCGCCATCTTTGAAAGGCATGATTTCCCCGTCGCTCGAACGGGTGCCTTCGGGAAAAAGCATGACGCTCATGCCGCGGTCGAGATACCATTTGCATTGCGTCATGGCGCTCTTGGCGCTTTCTTTTTCGCCTCGACGCAATCGAACGTCACCGGCCATGCTCATCATCCAGCCGAGGCCAGGAACTTTGAAATTGGATTCTTTCGAAACCCATTTCATTTCCCACGGCAAGTAACTAATCGCGGGAATGTCGGCGATGGATTGGTGATTGGCAACGACGATAAAAGGTCCGGCACCTCGAGGTTTTTGCCACCCGGACACTTTGACGCTCCACAAGGGGTTGAAGCGGACGAGCATGGTGCCGCAGATGCGGAAGAACCTGCCGACAACACGGCGGACGCGATCAAAAGGTACCGTCAAGACAAACAAGATCGCGACGAGAAACGTCGATACGATGACGATCGTCGTAATCTCGAACCAGTTCCAAAGCGAAACGAGTTTAGCTTTCACGATGCAGCCATTCTTATCGGAAAACGCCGCAAGAAGCAAGTTTCGGACAACATTGACGCAATGCGCGAAGCGTCAAAACAAGCTGGTTATGCGGGCGTGACGGATTTGTGACGCGCGGTGGTGGGAAATAGCGAAATCGTGATGACACGAAGCCCGACCACATGTACCGCTTCGGCCATGGTCGACCCGAGTATGGCCCAATGAGGTCGCTTGGCCAATGAAATTCACAGCCCGTTCGGACGACCAACCATATCATTAAGACGAACCCTTCCCCTGCTCCATCCTTCTGCTATGTTCCGTGCGTCATGACCAATCACGCGCCCAATGCTCTCACCGCTGTCATCCTCGCCGCCGGCCAAGGCACACGCATGAAAAGTGCGTTGCCGAAAGTGCTGCATGAAATGTGCGGCCGGCCGATGGTCGATTACGTCGTCGACGCTGCATTCGACGCCGGTTGTCACGATGTCGTCGTCGTCGTGGGATACGGTCGAGACGAACTTGTTGCGCACCTTGGAAAAGCCTACGGAACGCGAGTGCGTGTCGCGGTGCAAGAGCAACAACGAGGAACGGGAGACGCTGTGCGATCCGCGTTGCCGTTGCTCGATCCCGCAGCACAACACGTGCTCATTCTGTGTGGGGACACGCCCCTGGTCGACGCGGCCGAATTGTCACACCTGGCAAAAGTTTGTCTCGGAAATGCAGCCTTGGCCATCTTGACCGCGAAGACGCCGGATCCTACGGGTTACGGGCGCATTCTGCGGGATGAATCGGGGCGCATCACGAGCATTCGGGAACATCGCGACGCATCGCCCGAAGAACGAGCGATCAACGAAGTGAACGTGGGCATTTACGTCGCGCGAATGGACTTTTTGGGCGAATCCGTGGCGAAACTGCAACCGAACAATGCCCAGGGTGAACTTTACCTCACGGACATCGTCGCCCAAGCCGCAGCCGTCGATGACGTAGCGTTTGTCCGGACGGAAAGCGCAGCGGCACTCGTGGGCGTGAACGATCGGGCGCAACTTTCGGCGGCGGAGGAAGTCATGTATGCGCGGATCGCGGACAAAGCGCGGCGTGCAGGCGCAACCATTCGCGCAAGCGCCCGCGTCGATGCGCACGTGGTCATCGAACCCGACGCAGTCATCGAGCACCATGTGGTTTTACGGGGCAAAACCCACATCGGTTCAGGCGCGAAAATCGACGTCGGCTCGGTGCTCACAGACGTTCACGTTGCAAAAGGCGCCATGGTCAAACCGTATTCGGTGTGCACGTCGTCCACGATTGGTGAACATGCGCAAATTGGACCATTTTCTCATTTGCGCCCGGATTCGCAAATCGAAGCGGATGCCCATATTGGCAATTTCGTCGAAACGAAAAAGACGATCGTCCGTCGCGGAGCCAAAGCCAATCATCTCGCATATCTTGGCGATGGTGACATCGGCGAAGGAGCCAATGTCGGTGCAGGAACGATATTTTGCAATTACGACGGGTTCAAGAAACACAAAACGGAAATCGGCAAAGGCGCATTCATCGGAAGCGATTCGCAAATTGTCGCGCCTGTTCGTATTGGTGTCGGGGCCTATGTGGCAACAGGCACCACGGTTACGCGGGACGTGCCCGATGATGCGCTCGCCATTTCGCGCGTAAAGCAAGAAAACAAAGAAGGCTACGCATCGCGCCTCAAAGCGCGGCTTGGAGCAAGTTCGTCCAAGAAAACAGAATCGAAGGGCTGAAAAACAAACCGGACACCCAACCCGGAGCGTCGAGCTGTGGATCGGTCTGTGAAACCCATTCTCGGATTATTCTGCGTCCGCGATTCCTTCAGCGTACGCCGCTCCGACATCGCTGATGTCAATGCGGGGAACCGAGTGACCCATACGGACGCGCTTGGTCTCCAAATACGCGCCGCTGTACGAGTTTATCCCGACAAGCGCCGGAGCTCGCCGTTCGACGTGAATGCCTAATTGGCGTAACGCTTCGACCTTGAGCGGATTGTTGGTCATGAGTTCAATGGATGCGATGCCCAAGTGTTCGAGCATTTGTGCTGCCGCGCCGTATTCACGAGCGTCGTCGGGCAAACCCAAAAGCCGGTTGGCATCGACCGTATCGTGACCTCGCGCTTGCAACCCGTAAGCACGAATCTTGTTCGACAAACCAATGCCGCGACCTTCTTGACGCAAATACACGACAATGCCGTGACCGCGTCGGGCAATTTCCGCTTGCGCTGCTTCTAGCTGCCCTTTGCAATCACACTTGAGCGAGCCAAACACTTCGCTCGTGAGGCATTCCGAATGAACGCGGACAAACACGGATGATTTGCCACGAACATCACCCATCACAAGCGCCACGTGATCTGGGGAAAGGCCGCTTTCTTCAGCCTGTTTGCCACTGCGAAACACAATCATGTCAAAAAGCCCGTGTGCCGTAGGCACTGGGGCTTGGGCAAGGATCTCGAGCCGAGGCCGGATCACCGTATCAGGGACGTGCATCTCGATTTGCTCTCCTGTTCTGCGTCGTTTCTTGTCGTTTCTGGTCGTTCGTAACCGCAACAAGCGTGATCGTTGAAAGCTCTCTTAGCGCTCACCAACTGCGCTGGCCTCTTGGTAGTAGCGTAAAGCTCGTCGACTGACAAGGGGACGCATGCTCGGAACATAGTTCCGCTTGACAAACACGCGCAAGCTGAACGAATGTACCCACGAATGTCGCCCTACGCTTCCTTGACCACCCAAGAGTCACCTCCACAATCACCCAAAAAACACGTGCTTCCGCGGACGGTGGTTGCCCTCGGATGGGTATCACTGCTGACAGATGCCGCGTCGGATATGATTCACCCGCTCGTGCCTGAACTCCTGCGATCCATTGGAGCCGGTGCGTCGTGGCTTGGCTGGTTCGAAGGCGTCGCTGAAGTCGTCAGCACGGCGATGAAGCTGATCTCCGGGCGAATGAGCGATCAACCGCGCTGGCGCAAACCGCTCATTGCATTTGGATATGGCATCGCTGCTTTGTCGAGACCGTTGCTATCTCTCGCCACGGCGCCCATTCACGCTGTACTCGTTCGCGCGGTGGATCGTGTGGGTAAAGGATTACGAGGGCCGCCGCGAGATGCAATGGTCGCCAATTCCGTACCAAATGAGCATCGTGGCCATGCATTTGGGTTTCATCGAATGATGGACAATTTCGGCGGTGCCCTCGGCCCCGTTCTGGCCTTTGCTCTTCTGTGGGCCGCTGGTTTGCCATTACGAACTGTTTTTGCTCTGGCGGCCATTCCGGGACTTCTCGCCGTGCTCGTGGTCCTCTTCTTCGTGAAGGATCCTGAGCTGGCAGCAAAAAAGGCGTCCGAAACAAAGGAACCCTCGACCAAATCACATCGAGACGCACCAGCCACTGACGAACCTTTTC
>JBGAOI010000001.1:0-78870 GCA_044221885.1 Polyangium sp. (in: bacteria) | reverse complement strand
CGCCGCGCCCCCCCCCCCCCCCCCTCGGTCCGGACTTACGCCGATTGTTTCTGTTCCAATTCTTCCCACCGAGCCACGAGCGTTGCTGCGCGAGCTTTTGCTTCGTCGAGTTTCCGCGTCAATGCGGGAACTTCGCTGGCGCGTGAGGCATAAAGCCCCGGATCGGCGAGTGCTTTTTCGCAATCGGCAACTTCACGTTCTGCAGCATCGACCCGGTCGAGAATCGTTTCGAATTCGCGTTGTTCGGCCCAGGTCAAACCCTTGCTTTTGGACGGTTTTGCGGCAGATTTTTCCTTGGGCGCGGCTTTGGCTTCTGCGGCTATGGCTTTTGCGGCTTCTTCTCGGGCTGCTTCTGCCGCGGCCTTTTGTTGGAGGTAATCGGAGTGGCCTCCGGCATAACGTACCACGCGGCCATTTCCTTCGAATACCAGCAGTGATGTCGCCACGCGGTCCAAAAACCACCGATCGTGCGTCACGACCAACGCACTTCCCGCGTAATCCACGAGCATTTCTTCGAGTGCCGAGAGTGTGGGCAAATCAAGGTCATTGGTCGGTTCGTCCAAAATGAGCAAACCATGTTTGTCCGCGAGCATGCGCGCCAAGGCGACACGTGCGCGCTCGCCACCCGACAAAGAACGTACCGGTTGTCGTTGCGCATGCGGATCGAAAGCAAATCGTTCGAGAAACGAACGCACTTCAATGGGTTGTCCACCCAGCTCGATCTTGTTCCCCGAGGCCGCGACATTGTCGTACACGGACGCGTCTTCATCGAGCCCCGTGCGGTGTTGATCGAAGTAGCCGATTTTCGTATTTTTACCGAGAATGACTTCGCCTTTGACCGGATTCAATTCGCCGAGAATGGACCGAATCAAACTCGTTTTACCGGTTCCATTTCGCCCGACGATGCCGATGCGCTCCCCGGCGAGAATGGTCAAATCGAGATTTTGCACGAGCGCGCGGCCACCGATTTCAACGGTCACACCGCGCAGTTCGAGGAGCGTTTTTCCTGCAATGGTCGCTTCTGTTACCAGTTTTGCGGTGCGTTCGGCGCGTTGCGGACGTGCATCTTTGGCGGATTCTGCGCGCTGGATCCGGGCTTTTTGTTTGGTAGTGCGGGCTTTGGGCTGACGGCGCAACCATTCGAGCTCGGTGCGGAGAAAGTTCTGGCGGTTTTGTTCAGTACGTGCTTCCAGGGCGGAACGTTCGGCTTTGGCTTCGAGATACGTTTCGTAGCCACCATCGTACGAATGCACGGAACCGCGGTGCAATTCGAGCGTTCGATCGACGATGCGGTCGAGCAAATAGCGGTCGTGGGTAACGACGAGCAAAGCGCCGTCAAACTCTTCGAGTAAGTACGATTCGAGCCACGTGATCGTTTCCACGTCGAGGTGATTGGACGGTTCGTCCAGGATGAGCAGGGTCGGCGGAGAGACGAGAATTTGTGCAAGTGCGACGCGGCGTTTGTCTCCACCAGACAGCTCACGCATGGGTGTATCGAGACGTTCGATGCCGAGGTGACCCAGGATTTTTTCGACGCGGTGCATGACGTCCCAACCGCCATGACGTTCGATTTGCGCTGCCGCTTCGGCTTGTTGCGCGAGGAGTTTGTCCGAGGATGCATCTCCTTTGGCAATCCGTGCCGACAATTCATCGTGGTTTGTCTTGGCTAGGAACCAAGCGCCAAGCCCTTCAGAGACGACCGTACGGGCAGTTGCGTCGGGGTCGAGTTTTGGTTCTTGAGCGAGGTAGGCGACGGAGGCTTCGCGACGAACGGCGACATTTCCTGCATCAGGTGTTTCGATACCGGCGAGAATTCTGGCGAGTGTGCTTTTGCCACTGCCATTTGACCCGACCAACCCCACGCGTTCTCCCGAGTGAATCGACAAAGACACGCGATCGAGGATGGTTTTTTGGCCGTAGGCTTTGGTGATGTCTTGCGCAACGAGGACTGGCACGGGCGAGACGGTAGCACCAAGGCGAACCCGTGGACGGCTGCACGCACATCTTGTGACGAGCTTGCGTGACGGGCGGCGTTGACGAGCGAAGCCGCGATAGGTAGTATGGTCTGGATTTATATGCAGAACCGCGTCGTTGCCGACAGGTACGAATTGGTGCGACAAATTGGACGCGGCGCCATGGGCTTCATCTGGGAAGCTCTCGACAAACAATTGAAGCGTCGAGTGGCTGTCAAAGTGATGACTCCCGACCACATGGCGTCGACGATGGCTCGCTTGCGTTTCGAACGTGAGGCGAAAGCGATCGCACAATTGAAGAGCCAACACGTTGTGCAGGTTTTCGACTATGGCATCGATAGCGACGGTTCGCCGTTTTTCGTAATGGAACTGCTCGAGGGTGAAGATCTCGAAGTTCGTCTCGAGCGGGACGGGCGATTGCCATTGGGTGTGGTGGCGTCGATTGTGAAGCAAGCGGCGGCGGGCCTGCATGCGGCTCATCGCAATGGCATTGTGCACCGCGATTTCAAGCCCGCGAATATTTTCTTATCGCGCGGCGATTCGGGCGAAGTTGTCAAAATTCTCGATTTCGGCGTTGTTGCAATTACGGCTGAACCCAATCTCGATTCGGACGATGACGGTCTTGGGCAAACGGCGGCCGGAACGATTGTTGGCACGCCGCTTTACATGAGTCCCGAGCAAATTCGCGGCGGGTCTGTCGATCATCGCAGTGACTTGTGGTCGTTGGGTGTCGTGGCGTATCGAGCGCTCGCGGGCGTGAATCCATTTGTGGGTCAATGGCTCGGAATGCTCATGGTGCGCATTTGTACCGATCCATTTACACCACCGTCGAAAGTGATTCCGGAATTATCGCCGGAAGTCGATGCATTTTTCGAACAGGCATTGGCAAAAGATCCAGACAAACGATTTCGCAGCGCGCCAGAATTGGCATCGTTATTTACGGCATTGATGGAACATCGTGACCGGACCAAAACGCATATTTTGGTCGTTGACGATGAACCCGATGTCGAACTCTTGGTCAAACAGCGATTTCGTCAACAAATCAAAAAATCATTGTATGAATTCGTTTTTGCTTCCGATGGGTTGAGTGCCCTGGAAAAACTGCGCATGCATCCGGATATCGACGTCATCATGACCGATATCAACATGCCAGGTATGGATGGGCTCACGTTTCTGTCTCATATCGGTGAAGTCAACCCGCATGCTCGGACGATTGTCGTTTCAGCGTACGGCGATATGGGCAACATCCGTACGGCAATGAATCGCGGTGCCTTCGATTTCGTGGTCAAACCCATTGATTTCAAAGACCTTGAAGTCACCATTGAAAAGACAGCCAAGCATGTTGCCGACTTGAAGAAAAATGCGCAATCGTCAGAAGAAAACAATTTCTTGCGCATGTTTGTCAGTCCGCGCCTCGTCGACCGAATGCAAGCAAAATCCGTTTTTGTTCCCGTTGCGGATGGTGTGGCTACGGTCGCCTATATCGATATCGCGCGCGGCCGTTCCAAAATAACGCCTGACAATATCGAAGATTTGATTCGCACGATGAATGCCAACTTCGAAGTCATCGTACCCACGGTCACCGGCCGTGGCGGCATCGTTGAAAAATTCGTCGGCGACGCAGTGCTCGTCATATTTCAAGGCGAAAATCACGCCTCTCGAGCTCTCGACGCGTGTTTCACCATTCGCGCTCAGCTTCGCCACCTCGCTGCACGTGCCGGCGGCGATTCTCCATTCGCGCTTGGCGTGCGTATTGGCATTGCAACCGGATCCATCGCCAGTGGCGAAATTGGATCGAAAGCGTATGGCCGCCTCGATCACTCGGTCTTGGGAGACGTTCCGCGCGCTGCCGCGACGCTCGAGTATGCAGCAAAGACAAACCAAATTCTCATCGACGATGCGACACTCGACGCGGTGAACGGTTCATTTGAATGCCAATCAATCGCTGTTTCTGTCGCGCCATTCGCTTTCCAGGTTCATGAAGTCATGCGTCGCATCGGCGGAGACGCTCCACCCCCGCAACTTTCCGCCAGTATCGATTTGTCGCTGTCGGCATCGGGTGATTCGAGCGAAACGAGCACCAGCAAATCAGGCGACACGATTATTACGCACGATGGCGACATTCCGGATGTCCTGCCCCCTGGCGCAATGGCCACCACCGCCGATGATCCCGCTTTGAAACGCAACAAGCAGGCCGAGGGTAAGGGCGGCGAAAGCAAGCCATCCTGACGTTTGTCTTGGAAGACCGTCCCGCGTACTGCGCCCGTTCCTCCAAGACAAACTGCTTTGTGCTCCTACGAAAACTACGCGCGAGCTTCGCGATCCCGACGCATCTTTCGATGCTTGAGTTCAGGTGATTCCGCGACGGCCATCCCAATCAGTCGGAAGCCTTCGAGGAAATGCTTCAAGCCGATCCGCACGAGTTCTGGACTCACCGCACCAACATCCGGAAACCCACGTCCTTCAGCATCCGCTGACACGTTGTTCCAGTTGGCAAACAGGCGTCCCCATTCGCTTGCCAACACCGATTGCACGTTCTTCTGCGCGTACATCGGGTACCAGAACATGTCGTGATACGCGACCGATGCCACATAAGCCCAAGGGGCAAGCCACGTCTTGAGTGACCACTCGATGGGCGCCTTCAGTGGTCCCCAGTAGATGCGGTGCTGGTTTCTCGAGGCAAACGTCATCTCTTTGAACGGACCTTGGAAGTTCCATTTCTCGTTCGCTGCATCGACATCGCCAACGATTTCGATGTCGCGCACGTCGCCGCATCCCAATCCCAAATCGTGGGCAAGGCGCACGAATTCGAGGTCCGCCATGGGATCGAATCCCATCAGCTTGGCGGCAACAGCATCGATCGCGACTTGATCCGCCGACGCCAAGATGACGTTTTTCACGTGCGGGATCATGCAACGCGGCCCAGGCCCATCGCCGGCAAACGTTCCATCCATCACCGCAAACACGCCGCGATGAATCTTCTTCTGGATCATCAACAGATCCACGAGCGTCTTGTGAATGACCGGATGCGTCCAGTGGCGATGCTCGTTGAGCAAACCGCCAAACGCGTTTTTCATCGCGCCTGTGGTCGTCGTGAAGATGTGCGTCTTGACTGTCGGCAAGTGAATGATGTTTTCCCCGATGAACCTCTTCGGGATGCTGAAGCCTTGCGGGTACACCTCGTTCAAGCACGTGAACTTCTTCGTCAAGTCACCCACGGCATCGCGAACGTCGATCCATTCTTCGCCTTCGTACAAATGCACGTTGCGCAGACCATGTGCTTGCACGACGTCGATCTGCTTGTTCTCTCGTTCTCCGAGATGCGCATCGATCACCACCGTGCGGTTGTGACAAGCATGCACGAGCTGTTTGTCATAACCATCCTTCAACATCGCCCGGATGACACCGTCGAGTTGCCAAGGCACCGTGGACGAACCCGGGAAGAAGAAATGCCAGGAGATGTTGACCTTGAGCGCCGTGTCAGCGTCTTTGGCGATCACGTCCTGGTAACCCGCGAGGTTCATCAAGCGGTGGTAGTCCTCGAGGACCGTGGCGGGGGATGTGCGTAAAATCGCGACTTTCGACTTGCTCATACAGACCTCGGAACAGAGAAACGCGAGCCATATAGCACGCGAATGGCGTTAGTTTTGGGGACGATTGGCCTTTTATCACCAAGAAAACGCTCGACAGCACTCAGGCATTGCACACGACCACCAAAGTGCGCTATGGTCCGCGCCCTCAATCGAGCCGAAGTGGCGGAATGGCAAACGCGGCGGATTCAAAATCCGTTGTCCTTACGGACTTGTGGGTTCGACTCCCACCTTCGGTACCCAGCAACATCGTCTTCAGGCGATGATTCAGCATGAAGAAGAAACGAAAGCTGCGCGGGGTTGAGCAGCTTGGCGCAGTGCTCGATCGAGCCAGCGACATCTTGCCTCCGCGTGATGTACGCGAGCCGCGAGCGCCCGTTTCTGCACGCGATTGGGAAGCTGCCGTCGGCACGCGTATCGCCGGACGAACCCTGCCTGTCAAACTCGATCGCGGCGTACTTCACGTACGCGTCTCGGGCTCGACGTGGGCTCAAGAACTGTCGCTGCTTTGTGAACCCATCATCGCGCAGTTACGCGCGCGCGGCATTCAAGTCGACACGTTGCGTTTTCGTGCCGGTCATGTCGATGCGCCCGAGCGCAGCAAAACACGCGAAGAAACCGTTCGGACTTCGCCTCCCGTTGTCGAGTTGCCTCCGGCGTTGAGCAAGGACGTGGAAGGGGTTCAAGACGTCGAACTTCGTGACGCGATTCGCCTTGCGGCCCAGAAAAACCTCGGCTGGCAACGCATGCGCAACCGAGCGCTCGCGTTTGACGAAGCAAACGTTCGTCGAGACAATCACCTGCCGTCGATGGGCTCTACAGCGCCGAAACCTGGCGTTCGAGACCTTCGATTCGTTGGACCAGAAAACGATCGGCCGGACCGAGTTGAGGCGCGAGTTTCTGCATCGCCGCCACGTAAGTCCGGATCAGTTTGATGTCGTAGTTTTTCGCTTTTCGTACGACCGTAAAGAGTTCGTCAATCACGGCCGGAGGAAGTGGCGCATCGATCGAGGTGTAGAGATCGAAGACGTAGTCGATCCACGCACCTTTCGTCGTCGCGGCGGCGAGTTTCGCGGCATAAAGCGCCGCATACTCCGCCACGCCGCCTTTGGGTCGACTGCCTTCCTTGGTCTTTTTCAAGATGGCTTGCAGAAGCGAAGCGAGGATTCGTTCGGCTTCGTCCGCACGTCCCAAAGCCAACGCCTTGTCCGCTACGCCGCACAAAAGTCGTACGGATTGAAAACGTCGTGCAGTCTCGGACGCCAGCAACCGACCATCCGGATTCGCTTTCGAATCCATCGCGGCGGCTTCGATCGAGGCATGAATGTCAGCGACGTGCATGCCGCCGATCGTCTGCATCGCTCGTCGTTGTTCTTCATCCGAGTACGAAATCGTCTTCGCATCGTCCGTTTTGTAGACGACGATTTCTTGGTTCCCGATGCGGATTTTGTCCCCTGGAACCAGGTCGCGCGAACCGTTGAGTTTGTCCCCGTTGACCAGAACGCCGTTTCGACTGCCAAGGTCCTGCGCGACGACACCCGTTGCGGTGACTCGAAGCACTGCATGCTTACGCGACACGAGAGGATCATCGACCGCGAGCTGACACTCAGGACCTCGTCCCATGACGAAATCGCCGAGCGGAAGCTCGAGATCATGCGCGAGGTAGCGAATCCGAAACGGCATCTCGCGTCCTCACTTCAGACCACCGAGGCGTTCCAAACCCTCGAGGCGCTGCTGCACGAATCGCTCACTTGGTCCGAGCTGTGCGGAGCGTTTCCGCAACGATTCGATGTAGTTTCGAAGAATGGTCATGTCGAGCGACTTCACCTTGCGCACGGATGAGTAGAGCTCGTCGACAACGGAACCCGGCACGAGCTGCCCGGTGCAAGAGTACAGGGCAAAAATGTACTCGATCCAATATCCCTTGCTTGTAGCAGTTGCGAGCTTTGCTGCATACATCGCGGCTTTGGCGGCGACTTCGTTCGGCGGAAGAGTTCCATCACGCGCACGTTCGAGCAGTTCATTCAACGACCGATGCAAGATGCGTTCGGCTTCTTCGGCCCGACCCATCGTCAAAGCTTTGTCTGCGAGGCTTCCGATGAACGACAACGCGGTCACGCGACGATCCGGTGCCTGCACACCAACTGGCGGATTGCGTGACGAGGAAAAACTCAACGAAATGCCCGGCGTCGTCGACTCGGTCCAGGGTTCTTCATGGAGCTCTTCGCGCTGCATCATCGCCGCAACTTGAGGCGTCAACGTCGTCGTACGTGTCACCCCAAATGCGATCGATTCGGGCACTGCGAGAACACTCTCGTCCGGTGTTCCTTCGACCGTCATTTCTTGCGAACCGATCGTGATCTTGTCGCCGTGCGTGACTTCGACGCGACCTTCGATCTTCTTGTCGTTCAAACGCACGCCATTGCGGCTGCCCAAGTCTTCGACGGTCACGCTGTCCGCGCGCACGGTCAGTAACGCGTGCCTGCGCGATACAAGCGGATCATCGAGCGCAAGTTGGCAATCCGCGCTGCGTCCAATCACGAATTGGCCGAGTGGTACCTCGAGCTCGTGCGAGAGATACCGCAGTCGAACCGCCATGTTCGAGCCATACCAATGGCGCAAAGCGCCGTCAAAGCGGGTCTTTCGATCGGCGACTCAATCGTCTCCAGAAACCACTCGCAGCAAGCTCAGCACGAGCCGCGGATGCGAAAACACCCCGTACACCGTCAGGCGCTCCCCCGCGATTGCTCGGGCAAAGTCCGACAAAGACTTGTCGCGGGGGTGTCGTTTTGTGCGGATAACCACTTTTGGTAATCGCAGCCAGGAAGATAACTTCAGCCGCGTCAGGTCCCGCAAAACTTGTTCGTCCCCACAAAGCGTCACCGATGGAATGCCCACCGCGCCTTCATGAACCGTGAGTCGTCCATGATCGAACCGCAGCGTGAGCACCGACTGCGTGTCTTGCGCGACGACCAACACAGAACCGCGAAGCGTGCGGAAATCGCGGTTTTTCTTGGGCGAATCCGTTACATTTCGACGAACCTGCTTCACCAGTTCATTGGCGAGCACATTGTCTTCAGCACCAGGGGCGAGGTCGATGATGGGTTCCAAAGTCGTACCATTGCCTTCGCACCGCAGCTCGAAGGACTGCTCGAAGCATGACGACGTTGGGGGAATGGGTCGAGCGGTTTGTCGTATAGGTACGGACGCGACCGCGGCTCAGGATGACACCGAAGCGCCAATATCCCGCCGATAGAAGCCACCCTCGAACGAAATGTCCGTCACGGCTTCGTAGGCTCGTTCGCGCGCTTCACGTAGGGACGAACCTGTCGCCGTCACGGCAAGGACGCGTCCACCTGACGACACGATGCCTCGATCCGTTGCGCGTGTGCCCGCGTGATACACCGCGACAAACGGGCGCGCAGACGCACGATCCATGCCGTCAATCACGTCACCGGAACGAGGAGACGTCGGATACCCCGCAGCAGCCATCACGACGACGACAGCACAACGATCCTGAGCCACACGCACGGCAGACTCGTTGAGTTTGCCCTGAGCAACCGACGCGCAAAGTTCGGCAACATCGCCATCGACCAGGGACAGAAGTGCTTCGCACTCGGGATCGCCAAAGCGAACGTTGTGTTCGAGCAGCATCGGATCGCCACTCGGTGTGATCATGACTCCGGCGAACAACACGCCTCGCAAGGGATGACCTTCACGACGCATCCCATCGATCGTTGGTTGCAGAATTTCGCGCTCGATACGTTCGAGCAGTGTGCGAGAGACATGTGGCGATGGCGCAAAGACACCCATGCCGCCCGTATTCGGTCCGTTGTCGCCATCGAAGGCTCGCTTGTGATCACGAGCGACCGGCAACGTGACGAACGACGTTCCATCCGTGACCGCAAGAACGCTCGCTTCTTCGCCGGGGATGACGTCTTCGAGCACGACAGTTTGTCCTGCCGGACCAAATCGGTGTTCGAGCAGCATCTCGCGCGCTGCATCGAGCGCTTCGTCGATCGTTTGAGCAACAACGACTCCTTTACCGGCGCACAGGCCATCCGCTTTGACGACGATGGGCGCACCGCGCCGTCGGATTTCCGCTTCTGCTTCGGCGAACGTTTTCACGATGCTGAAGGGAGCTGTTGGGATTCCATGACGCTGGGCAAACTCCTTCATGAACGCTTTGGAACCTTCGAGCCGAGCAGCTTGTTGCGACGGTCCGAAGACGCGAATGCCTGCCGCTTCGAGCGCGTCCGCGACACCCGCGCAGAGGAGTGCTTCCGGACCAACCACGACGAGGTCCACATGTTCGTGACGAGCAAGATCGACAATCGCGTCGGGCTTGTCCGATGCGGCATGAGCTCGGCGAATGGGTGCAGTGAGATCGGTGGCCGGACAAACCGTGCCTGCATTGCCTGGTGCAACGATGACTTCGGACGTGGACGGGCTACGCGCGAGGGCGCAAGCCAAGGCATGTTCACGGGCGCCAGAGCCCAACACGAGAACGCGACGACCAGAGGAACGGGCAGAGTTCATGACGTCGCGGCGCTACCACGCTCGTGCCGGTCGAGCGATCGAAAACCGGTTCGTCAGGCGAATCTCTTGCGGCAATCTCGCGAGCTCCGGAAATTTTTGATCGTGCCTCTCGACAGACACGATCGGATGAGTTACGAAGTCGCCGTTGCACCGCGTTCACACGGTGAGCCGCAAGGTTTATCGCGACGAACAATATCGGCATCGAAAGAACGATAGCGGTGATGACAAGTGATGTGGGTCTGCCGACAGCGCACTGTGAACCCCGCCAGGACCGGAAGGTAGCAACGGTAGCGGAAAGCGGGTGTGGCAGGCCCTTTTCTTTTTGTGGCGTTCACACCTTCGCAGCTTGCTCTCGCGGCTTGCACTCGTACGCTACGGACTCATCGTGGATCCTCTCTCCTCGGATGACGGCAGTGGCGGACGCATCCTTTATTGGATCGTCTTCATCGCGTCCGCGGCGTTGGCAGCGGCAGTCGTTCGTTATTCCGTCCACGAGCCGCTGATTGCAGTCTTCCTGCTCGCGGCCGTCGCCATGGCCGGTTTGTCGCGTTGGTACTCACGTCGCCGACTGCATCGCGTGTTGCGATCCGGCAACGTCATTGCGGTGCTTCAGAGTTGGTCTCGTACACTCGAGCGTATTCCTTATCCCGCGACGATGGCGCCGCTCATGACCGCGACGGCATTTGCCGCGCATGGTTGGGTGGAGAGTGCACGAGCGGCGCTTGCGGCTGCAGAACGAGGGCCTGCTTGGGAAGCAGCGCTCGAACATCGACTTTTTCTCGACACGATTTTGCTCACGCTCGAAGGCGATCGCGACGCTGCCTTGGAACAAGCTCGACGTCTTGCGCGTATGCCGTTGCCAGGTCGAGATCGCGCAATGCGCGATCGGATTCTCAGCATTCGTGTCGCGGTTGGGGCGTTTGCGCGGGCGTTTGCGCATCAGAGCGAACCAGGTGATGGCGAGTTGCTCGAACGGGCCAGTGAACGAAGCCCGCTTGTGTTTTGGGCGATGCGGTATGCCGCAGCCATCGTGGCGATCGATCACGGCGAGCATGCACGCGTGCCGAGTTTGCTCGAGGGTGCACCTCATTGGCCGGAAGAGTCGATCTTTCGCGCGTTTCACAGAGAGATTGCCGACCACGCGCATGGAGCGGCCCCGGCGTCACCTCCAGCATGAGACGCGCTTCGCCAACGATTCGGCCCGCCTTTGACAGTCGTGTTAAGAACGTCAGAGCATGAGCGCATTCGAAGTTTTTAGACATGCCGATAGTTGGGCGAGCCTTGCAACGCTCACTGGGCTCGAGATCGTTCTCGGCATCGACAACATCGTTTTTCTTACGCTCACCACGAACAAGCTTCCAGAAAAGCAACAGCCTGCCGCTCGGACGTTGGGTTTGTCGCTGGCTCTGTTCATGCGTTTGGGTCTGCTCTTTGGCTTGACCTGGGTCATGGGTTTGACCGCGGATCTGTTCACGTTGCTCGGTCATGATTTCAGCGCACGCGATCTGATCCTGCTCGGTGGTGGACTTTTCCTCATCGCCAAGAGCACCCACGAGATGTTCGAACGTCTCGAGGTAGAAACATCGGAAGACGGCACGCCGAAACGGCGGATTTCATTTTCTTTTGCGGTCGTACAAATCGTCTTGCTCGATATCGTGTTTTCTCTCGACTCGGTCATCACGGCCGTGGGCATGGCGCAGCACCTCATCATCATGTCGACCGCTGTCGTCATCGCCGTGTTCATCATGCTCCTGTTTGCTGGAGCCATCGGCCGGTTTGTCAATAAGCACCCAAGCATGCGCATCTTGGCCTTGAGCTTTCTTCTGCTCATCGGCGTGCTTCTCGTTGCCGAAGGCATGAGGCAGCACATTCACAAGGCGTACGTGTACTTCGCGATGGCGTTCTCCCTGAGTGTCGAGCTGATCAACATGAAGCTACGTACGCGTCAGCAAGCGCCTGTTGAACTTCACAACCGCTACGAGGAACAGACGAAGTGATGAACATCTACCGTTTGACCAGTGCGCTCTTCGTTGTGTGGTTGTGCCTCGGGGGATGCAACGAAAGTTCTGCAGACGGAGCTCAAGCCGTTGCGAGTAACAAAGCGCCACCGACAAATGTCGCCGCGCCTTCCGCGACGGCGGCGTCACCGACGCAAGCTGCGACTCCTGCGCAAACACAACGTGCTCGTGTGCCTGTCGAGCTGCTTGCGCTGACGGTGACATCGAACGTCGAGAAGAAAGAACCCGTGGACAAACTCAAGGCGGCGACACCGGGGACGCGCGTTTACGCGCACCTCAAGATGCGTAATCGCTCCGATGAGAAACGCACCGTGCACGTGGACTTCTTGGTGAACGGCAAGCTGCGTACGCCGCTCAAGCTGGAGATCGAGCCATCATGGTCGTTTCGCACGTGGGGCTACAACACGCTGCAAGCGAGCGATACGGGCGAGCTTGAAGTGCAGGTCTACGACGACGCGGGCACGATGCTCGAACGCGTGCGTTTGCCCATCCAATCCAAGCAATGATTTGAGCACCAATGATTTGTCGAACATGTCCGACGTGGCATGTACGTGACAAACGGGTGACCCTCACGCCAGGCATCGTGTCGGCGACGCATGGCGTGAGGTGTTTGTTGGGGTGCCAGGAACGGGAATCGAACCCGCGACCTCGCCGACCGAAGCGGAGTAACCCTGACCATCACTGCCGTTACCGGAGAATACCGGCCAAGGTGAATTACGCGCTCTATCCACTGAGCTATCCTGGCGTGACGCCAAGACGCTATTGCATTCGTTGTGCCAAGGTCGTCGTTGCGGGTCGTTGCCAGGGAATTTTGTCGAACGGCTCGTGTTTTTGCGCCACGGCGCCTTGAACCAACAAGCATAAATTTATTCAATCGGATAAACGACTATCAAAACCGATATGATCTTGGGCGATCATTTCTGCGACGTTGATTGACGTGGGAGTGACGTTGGGTACGATGCCCACGGCATGAGCGCGAACGAGCAGCAATGGGTGCGGTTGTTGTGCAAAGAGACCGTCGATACCGACACGGTGCGGCGGTTTGCGTCGCAGTATTGGTTTTTGTGGAATCGCATCGAGCGCGATGACAACCAGCCGCTTGTGTACGAATGGTCGACGGCGCAGCAAGATTGCCGTATTCGATACACGGACGATCATCGTTTGGGGCAACGTTGGTTCGAATTGCAGGGGCCGAACGTGCAGCAGGCGGCAATGCTGGTGAAGAGTGCGTTTCCGATTTACCAACGTGAGGAGGTGATCCAGTTGGCTGCGGAAGCGAAGGATGAAACCCAGGCCATTTGGGCTGCATTCAGGTTGGCGGTATGGGTATATGGTTTGCCATTCGATCCAGAAATGTTTGGTGCATTCGGGGATTTGGCGAATCACCGTTCGGCGCGAGCTCGAGACGCGGCGCTTTATGCGATGGGACAAACGGGTTGGTCGCAATTTGCCGGAATTCTCGAACCAATGGCCGAAGACGACCCCGATGAAAGTGTCCGAATGCGCGCGAAATCGATGCTCGGCGCGTTGACGAAATAACGCGGCTTGGAGACGACGCAACCATTAACATGCCGACTGTTTTTTGAGGCAATTTCATGAGTCAAGACAATCATCTTCCGGAGCCGATAAGCCCGTCTCCTTGGCATGCCGGCGAAAAGCTCATTCAACAACGCCTGGGCATGGATGCCCGGATGGAGGCTTCGGGGCGTCGCGTCATTCGCGATTACATGCCCGATCAACATCGCACTTTTTATGCGCAGCTTCCGTTCATGCTCTTGGGAACGGTGGACGCGGAAGGGAATGCGTGGGCGAGTGTTCTCGAAGGAAAACCTGGATTCGTCGGGTCGCCAGATCCGCGCCATTTGTCCTTTCAGGTGAAACTTCAGTCGAGCGATCCGGCGGCTTCGAACCTAAACACGGGCAACCCCGTTGGGCTTTTGGGTATTGAATTGCACACCCGTCGTCGTAATCGAATGAATGGCCGTATCCATTCTCGAGACGAAGGGGGTTTTTCCGTCGAAGTCGAGCATTCTTTTGGAAATTGCCCTCAATACATTCAGCTTCGCGATGTCACGTGGGACAACGTCGACGCGATTTTGGATCCGACCGTCGAGACACTGAGCCGTTTGGATGCCGAAGCGCAGAATTTCATTCGTGCCGCCGATACTTGTTTTATTGCGAGTTACGTGGATCCCGATGGAATTGCGAACAAGCGCGCTGTGGATGTTTCGCATCGTGGCGGTAAAACCGGCTTCGTCGACGTCGATGGTGATTTGTTGACGATCCCGGATTTTCCCGGCAATTTCCATTTCAACACCCTGGGCAATCTTCTGATCAATCCTTTGGCGGGATTGCTTTTCATCGACTTTGAAAGTGGGACCATTTTGCAGGTTTGTGCTCGGGCGGAAATCATCTTTGATGGTCCGGATGTTGCCGCATTTCAAGGCGCAGAACGTTTGTTGCGCCTCCATGTCTACAAGGTGATTCGTCGGCGTAATGCCCTTTCGTTGCGTGCGCAATTTCGTGAATTTTCACCCAATAGCACCATGATGGGTTCGTGGGAGCAGGCACGGGCGAGAAAATCCGCCAACGAACTTGGCTCGAATTTTCGGCCGCACCGCATTGCGCGCATTGAAAAGGAAAGTGCAGGTGTCGTCTCTTATTACCTCGAGCCGCAGGATGGTGCGGGTATACCGAGTTATCAGCCAGGACAACATGCTCTGTTGCGGGTCAAACCCGAAGGAAAAGAAACACTTTTACGCACCTACAGCTTTTCATCAGCTCCGTCCGATACGTTTTTGCGAATCAGCGTAAAACGCGAAGGCGTCGTTTCTGGGCACCTTCACGACCAAATGCAAGTCGGCTCCTTTTTGGATACTCGGGGACCTCAGGGGGAGTTTGTCTTGGATAATGCGGTCGATAGACCCGCGGTCCTTCTGGCGGCAGGTATTGGAATCACGCCGCTTCTTTCCATGTTGCGGCATCTGGTGTATGAAGGGCGACGCAAGCGACGTATGCGGCGCACGTTTTTCGTGTATGGCGCGCGTAACCTGGCCGAACGAGCCTTCGATAAAGAAATTCAGGAATTGGCGGCCCAGGCTGGTGCGGCCCTGACCGTCGTCCGCGTTTTGAGTCGACCCGAAGAGTCGGCGCGCAAAGGCGTGGATTACGATAGGATGGGTCATATCGACGTCGCGCTTTTGAAAACAATTCTTCCATTCGATGATTTCGATTTCTATCTCTGTGGACCCGCAGCCTTTACCCAAAGCGTTTATGATGGCTTGCGTGAGATGCGTATCCCGGATGATCGTATTCATGCCGAGCAGTTTGGCCCGTCGACATTACGCCGTCGGCTCGATGCTGGTACAATATCGCCTTATGCCACGCAAAAACCCGCAGCAACAACTCCGGTGAATGTTCGTTTTGCGCGCGCGGGCAAAGAGGCTAGGTTTTTGCCGGGACAAGGGAGCCTCTTGGATTTTGCTGAACAATCCGGACTGACACCGGAATTCAGTTGTCGCGGCGGCTCTTGCGGAACGTGTAAAACGCGCGTTTTACAAGGCAGCGTTCATTATGCCAATCCGCCAGCATTGCGACTTCGTCCCGACGAAGCTCTGATTTGTTGTGCCGTACCCGCAGAATCGGAAGATACAGAAAACGCCCTCATTTTGGACCTCTGAAGAATGAATAAGGAAAACTCGTGAACGATCCCACCGCGCGGCCGCCATTTCCTCCATTTACGCGTGAAACTGCCCTACAAAAAGTACGTATGGCCGAAGATGCGTGGAATCTTCGTGATCCAGCGCGAGTCGTGCTTGCGTATACCGAAAATAGCCGCTGGCGAAATCGCGCCGAATTCTTGAATGGTCGCGCTGAAATTCAAGCGTTTCTCGAACGTAAATGGAAGCGAGAGCTCGATTATCGGCTCATCAAAGAGATCTGGGCGTTTGAGTCAAATCGTATTGCCGTGCGTTTCGCTTACGAATGGCACGACGATTCAGGTCATTGGTTTCGGTCTTACGGAAACGAGAATTGGGAATTCGATGAACGAGGATTGATGCGTGTTCGTCACGCGAGTATCAATGACTTGCCCATTGCCGAGCAGGAGCGAAAGTATCATTGGCCATTGGGTCGGCGGCCCGATGATCATCCGGGGTTGAGCGATTTGGGCTTGTGATTTTGCAGGCTATCATCGCCCGATTGAGCGATCATCCGCCATGCCATGCTTGCCAAAAAAACCACGCGGTCATCGTCAATCCCAGCGCGACGATGACTCGCCGCAATTTGACGGGATCGATTCGCGTCGCGAGACGAGCTGACAAGTATCCGCCCGTGATTGCGCCCAGCATGCAACAAACACCTGGAACAATCCACAAAAGCCCAGCTTGAAGAAAAAACAACGACGCCACGATATTGACCGTTACAGCCAAACCATTTTTCAACGCATTGTGTTCGTGTAACGTTCCTTCAACGAACAATCCAAACAGGGCAAGCATGATGATGCCCATGCCTGCACCAAAATACCCGCCATAAACACTCAACATGAATTGCAAAAAAATGCCTGCCGGTAGCGGCAAACGAGCTTTCGTTCCCAGAACTTTGGCCCGAATCTGTGTTTGAAAAGCAAGCAGCGACGTAGCGAGCAAAATCAATACGGGAACGACCAAGTGAAAAAGCCGCGCGGGCGTATGCGTCAATAACCACGCGCCAAAAAGACCACCCAGAATCGTCGGTGGTACAAGATACGGCAAATTCTGCTTGGCCGCGGCAAGCTGATCCCGATATCCAAAAGCGCTTGCAAGCGATCCTGGCCATAATGCAACCGCGGTCGTGGCATTCGCCGATAATGCAGGAACCCCGAGCGCCACGAACAATGGAAACGTGACGAGAGACCCGCCTCCCGCAACGGCGTTGATGGCCGACGCGAGAAACCCCGAAACAAAAAGCCCCAACAAGGCCAGAGGATGCTGGTCGACGAAGGACAATTCGGGGGAGAGCCAAATCCGAGGCATAAACGCGCCTTCTATAGTCGACGTAGCGAGCTCACGCACGCGGAATGTTTTTTCGACGTCACGATTTCGTGCCGGTCACGTCTTTCCATTCGACATCGAAACGCGCCAAGTATTTGCGCAACCGATCCGCGTCGTTCACCGTTGTCCGATCTTTGCGCGATTCTGCAAAAAGCACCCGTCCCGCTTCGCTCATGCTTCGTGCGTCTCGACAGACTCGAAGCACATCTTCCAATTGAACCCGGTCGAATCGGTCGAGTTTGTCCGCACGCGGGCCGAGAACGTCCCGTACGTGGTCGAAATCTTCCAATGGTTGGTCGCGGCGAACTGTACGCCCATTGGCCCAGGACACTTCGAGCCGTTCGATTTCTTCCGCGACGTTTTCTTTGGTGATGCGCCCGCCGGGCGCGAGCGTGGCCATACGCGTGACGCAGGCATTCAAATCGCGAAAATTGCCCATCCACAACGCTCGACCGGACACCGCAAAATCCAAAAATGCTTCTCGGGCTGCTTTGTTCATCGTGATGTTTACGCCCAGGATCCGCGCTGCCAATTCCAACTCGTAATCGAGGTTCGGTTCGATGTCTTCGGTTCGTTCACGTAATGCCGGTAGACGAAACGTCCACAAATTGATGCGTGCATAAAGATCCTCGCGAAATTCACCTTTGGCCGCACGTACACCCAGATCGCGATTCGTTCCAGCAATCAACAAGAAATCGCTTTTGACTTCTTGATCTGCGCCAACGGGGTAAAATGCTTTTTGCTCGATTGCTCGAAGAAGCATCGCTTGTTCGTCGAGCCCGAGTTCCCCGATTTCATCCAAAAAAAGCAGACCACCATCGGCTTTGCGCAAAAGACCCGGGCGATCCGCCACCGCGCCCGTAAATGCACCGCGCTTGTGACCAAACAAGGTGGCCATTGCGGAATCACCGCGCAACGTAGCACAATTGACGGGTACGAATTCGCCTTGAATTTGTCGACGCGCCTTCTTCAATTCATGAATGCGCGCCGCAAGTTGACTTTTCCCCGCGCCTGTCGGGCCCATGAGCAATATGGGCGCCCGAGATGCCTTTGCGACTTCCTCGATTCGCTCGATGAGCCGATTAAATGCCGAATTCCTTGTTTCGATACCAGCCTTGAGAAAACTTTGCCCTTCTTTTCGCTCGCGCGTAAATCGCGACATGATGCGATCGTACCGAGACAAGTCCAAATCGACGATGGCATAACTTCCGGGCGTATCGATTCCCACTTTGCGTTCTTTTCGCGGCGGGGCCGATTGCACCACGCGTCCCGGCAAATAGCGCGATTCTGTCAATAAAAACAAACAAATCTGTGCCACATGCGTGCCCGTGGTCAAATGCACGAGGTAATCTTCTTGGTCCGGCTTGAAATGGTAATTTCGCGCCAAATCATGCAAGGTTGCGTAAACCTCTTCAAAATCCCAAGGGTCCTTCCACGCAAGCTCCACCTGCTCCACCGTCGTCTCCGGCGACACGTGACGCACATCGGTCGTGACTTGCTCGGCTAAATCACGCGAATGCTTGTCGTGCAAAAGCACCAAGCGGTGAATGAGCAAATCTTCGTGTTGACAGAGCGCAATGGTCGGGCGCCACTTCTCCCAACGGCTTGTGCCTTTACCAGCGTCGAGGGTTGTGCCAAGGATGCTGAAAACAACGAGCGGACGTGCAGGCATGCAGGCGAAATACCACAAATTTGGCAAATTGTATAGCTTTTTATCCAAGCGTCTATGAACTTGACCTCATCGCCCCCTTTCATCGCGGGCACGCTTCGTGCATTCTATCCCCGCGACAACTCGCAGAGGATACAACCATGAACGACTCGACCCATGTGACATTCGAAACCGCTGGCGTGCCTGTGAAAGCGTGGACCAAAGGCGTTCCCTTCGAAGCAGAAGCCGAAGCGCAATTGCGTCGCGTGGCTGCTTTGCCGTTCATTTACAAATGGGTTGCCGTTATGCCCGACGTTCACGCGGGAAAAGGCGCGACCGTTGGTAGCGTGATTGCGACGAATGGCGCCATTATTCCTGCCGCGGTCGGAGTGGATATCGGTTGCGGAATGATTGCCGTCGAAACGACGATGACCGCTTCGCAATTGCCCGACGATTTGAAAGAATTGCGTTCCGCCATTGAAGCGGCTGTTCCACACGGACGCACCAATAACGGCGGCCCTGGGGATCGTGGTGCTTGGGGAAATGTGCCAACCCGCGTTGCTGATGCTTGGAAAGAACTCGAACCTGGATTCAAGCGTATCGTCGAGCGAGATCCAACGATCGGTCGCGGTGTGACGCCCGAACATTTGGGTACGCTCGGTACGGGAAACCATTTTATCGAAATGTGCCTGGACGAACGGGATCACGTTTGGTTCATGTTGCATTCGGGTTCGCGCGGAGTGGGAAATCGCATCGGAAGCTTGTTCATTGAACGAGCAAAACGGGAAATGGAGCGCTGGATGATTCAGTTGCCCGACATGGACCTTGCGTATTTGCCCGAAGGTTCGGATCATTTCGGCGCGTATTACGACGCCTTGAAGTGGGCGCAGGACTTCGCTCGGACAAACCGAGCGCTCATGATGGACGCGACGCTCGATGCCGTACGTAAAACGGGAATTTTGCCGGCGTTCGAGTTGGGAAGCGAAGCCGTGAATTGCCACCATAACTACGTGGCGAAAGAGCATCATTACGGGAAAAACGTTTGGGTAACGCGTAAAGGTGCCGTGCGTGCGGGTGAAGGAGAACTTGGAATCATTCCTGGAAGCATGGGTGCCAAAAGCTTCATTGTGCGTGGGAAGGGAAATCCGCAATCGTTTTGCTCGTGTAGCCACGGCGCGGGGCGCAAAATGTCGCGTACGGCCGCAAAAAAGGCGTTTTCCCTCGAGGATCACGCACGCATGACGGCGGGAATCGAATGCCGCAAAGATGCGGACGTGATCGATGAGACGCCTGGTGCGTACAAGTCCATTGACGACGTGATGCAAGCCCAAGCGGATCTCGTCGATATCGTTCATACGTTACGCCAAGTGGTTTGTGTGAAAGGGTAAAACCATGTTGACCCTCGATGGATCCGCCGGAGAAGGTGGCGGGCAAATTCTCCGCACGTCGCTCTGTTTGTCGATGGTGACCGGACAACCTTTTCGTTTGCATTCAATTCGAGCGCGAAGGTCTCGTCCGGGCCTCATGCGGCAGCACCTGTGCTCCGTACGCGCGGCGGCACAGGTCTCCGGGGCGACGTTATCGGGCGATGAACTCGGTTCACGCGAACTGGTTTTTCAACCCGGAAAAACGCGTTCTGGGGCGTATCAATTCGCGATTGGCAGTGCTGGAAGCACGACGCTCGTGCTCCAAACCGTGCTTCCGGCATTGTTGCTTGCCGAAGGAACCTCCACTTTGTCGCTCGAAGGGGGAACCCACAATGGCATGGCTCCGCCCTGGGATTTCATTGAACGCGCGTTTTTCCCGCTCGTCCGACGTCTTGGAGCCAATGTTTCCGGCGTTTTGCACACACATGGGTTTTACCCGGCCGGAGGTGGAAAACTCGAAGTGACGGTTCATGGCGGGGCACCTCTTGGCGAATTGGTGCTTCGCGAACGTGGGAAAATCGTGGATACGCAATTGCGAGCGCTCGTCTCACAAATCCCGGGCATCGTGGGTGTTCGTGAAGTGGAAACGTTTTGCGCTGCATTGCCGTGGTGGAACAAAGCGAATGCTCGACCCGAAGTCGTCAAAAACAGCCCGGGGCCAGGTAATGCTTTGGTAGCCGATTTGATTTGCGAAAACGTGACCGAAGTATTCACGAACCTCGGGGAACGCGGTGTTCGTTCTGAAGTCGTCGCTGAAACATTGGCCAAAGAAGTGGAACGACATGCCAATGCGGACGTTCCGATTGGTGAACATCTTGCCGATCAGATTCTTTTGCCGATGGCTTTGGGAAAAGGCGGCGCGTATCGCACGGTCGCGCTTTCGGACCACACGCGTACGCAGGCGGAAGTGATTCGTATGTTTTTGGGGACGACCATCCGGTTTCACGAAACGAAACCGGACGATGTGCTTGTCGAGGTTTTACCGAAATAGGTAGCTGGTGTCAAAGGGCTACGCGCCCGAAATCGTCGGTCGACGTCGCTCCGAATACGGCAGTATTCATCGCTCCCTCGCCCTAGCTTTCGGTCGCTCGCGACGTTTGACACCAGTCACCCAGCGTCACAACCCGCGCCACGCAAAAGAAACGGGGCCGGTTTGCAATCGCGGCGGTTCGAGCGACAGAATGTAATCGACGCGGCGATTGCGAGCTTCAGCAACTTCATCGCCCGTTTTTACAATGGGCGTGTGCTCGCCGAATCCTTCAAAAGAAACCGGCATCTTTAATCCCTTGCTGCGAAACCAGGCGGCAATCGAGCGCGCGCGTTTACGCGAAAGCGTGAGGTTATGCTCGGGACTGCCCACCGTATCGGTATGGCCGGCGATATAGAGCGCAATCGAGGGCAAGTCTTTGTGCCGATTCGCGATTTCTTTGATCTTGTCGAGACTCGCTTGAAGTTTCGGCACTTCTGAATCACGGATGGCATCCGAATCGGTCTCGAAATTGACCTCTTCGTGATCGATCGATACATTCCAGGGCGTGATTTGAATGCCTGTGTATCGTCCCGCCGTGTCGTGTCCCCAGACCTCGATCTTCAAAATCGGCTCGATTTGCGCGGGTACCCAATTTACGGTCAGGGTTGAACCTGCCGCAGCGCCATTGAATCCTTTTGCAGTGTCTGCAATGGTGCGTCCGGACTCACCAATGACCTTGAGCTCAACTTTGCACGCGGGTTGATTCAGTTTGACTTCCAATCGATGATCATCGAGGTTGACCTGCGCGCGGTCGATGGTCATTTCGAGCTTTTTCGTCGGCGCTTTCGAACCCGGTGCCGGTTCGCACGAAATCATGGGTTTCGGTGGAGCTTCTTGTGGCTCCGGCGGCGTGTCTGGCTTGTTCGACTTCGGCGGCGCGTCTGATTTCGTATCCGCAGTTTTGTCCGAAGCGTTTTGCTTGTCGTCACCTGACGAGGCTCCAGACGTCGTCGACGATGTGTCCGAAGACGAATCCGATGATAGATCCGGGTCTTTCGCTGGCGGAGTGCCCGCACATCCAAGGCCCAAAACGAACAGTGAACAGAGCACGAAAGACGCTGCTTTGACCATGATGAGGATCTTTACTTCAAGAACGTATCCGATTCCAGAGTAAAACTTCGCAGGCTCGTTCGGTTCAACCGCGCAAGAGTCGCGTGTAGACGACGGGCGGTTTGCGAACGACGTGACGTTCGAGCACTTCACCGACCCGCAGAAGAACATGTTCCTCCCACGGGCGACCCATAAATTGAATACCTATGGGCCGGGTTTGGGCGTCATATCCGCCGGGAACCGTCAATGCGGGGTTTCCGGCGAGATTTGCTGGAAATGCAAAACGCATGAGGCCACTTGTCACGTCGAGATTGCTTTCGCCGCGCGGAAATACGTCTTTTGCAATGGGCGGTGCAGGCAATGCTGTCGTGGGACTCATGACGACATCGACTTGCTCGAAGACTTTCGCCAAGTGTCTCTGAAACCGTGTCCGCATGCGCTGCGCCTGCACATAATCGCGCGCTGTAAGTGATCGCGCGAGAGCCAAATTGATGCGCACGCCCAGACCATAATCGCGTCGATGCGTAGCGTCGAATTGCTCCATGCACGTGGCCATTTCGGAAAGAATCGTCACGGCTTGTGCAATTCGCGCGTAATCAAGCTCGGGAATCGTGATTTCTTCAATCTTTGCGCCTCGTTCACGCAATACGTCGAGCGCATCCCACACCGAACGAGTTACTTCTGGCAAAGCATGTTCGACCCACGGCCGGTAAAACCCAATACGCAAGTTCCGCAAATCGCCGTCATCGAGGCCCGTCAAATGCACTGGTGGTTGATAAAGCGAATCGTGATCGCCCACTTCAGGGCCGGCCATGAGCGCATACGCCATAGCGACATCGCGTACGGTTGCGCCCAATGGCCCAACGTGCCCGACACTGCCACAAAGCGGATATGCACCGAGTTCCGATATGCGGCTCCAGGTGGCTTTTAGTCCGACGATTCCGCATAAAGCTGCTGGAATACGAATGGAACCACCGCCGTCGGCACCAACGGAAACGGGGCAAAAACCCGCCGCAACGCTCGCTGCGGAACCGCTCGAGGAACCTCCCGGGTAACAACCCGGAGCATAAGGGTTTGTCGGAGTTCCATGATGCGCATTAAATCCCGACGTGTCGATGCCAATCTCGTACATGTTGACTTTACCGAGAATCATAGCGCCGGCTTTGCGCATACGAGCGACCGTCGCCGCGTCGTTCGTGGGACGATTTTTCAAAAATCGTGTACCCACGGTCGTCGTATATCCCGCCACATCCAATTCATCTTTGACCGTAATGGGCACGCCGTCGAATGGCCCGAGAGGTTCATTGCGCCGAAATCGCTCGCGACTCGCCGTCGCTTGGGCCATCACATCATCAGCATTTCGCTCGATGAAAACGTGCATTGCACCTGCGCCAGAATCGAGTCGCTTGGCCGCAGCGAGAAATCGTTCGGCTACCGCAACAGGATCTGTTTGTCCTGACCGATACGCTGCATGGAAATCCGCAACAGATTCAAATGAAAAACCGGCTGTTGGTTTGGCATGACGAATGATATCTGTGATGTCCACAGGCGTCGTCGTTGACCCATCCGTGGACGCCAGACGCGGCAAATCCGGCCCAACGGTCGGTGGCTCAGCAAGTGGAACGCGGCGAAAATCCAAAATACCCAAGTCTTGCAAGAGCTTGTGCGAAGCTACCAAACCCGTTGCGGAGTTTTCGAGGGCCAATGCGGCCGCTTCCAAGGCTCGACCAGCAAGGCGTGGGGCTTTGGCGGAACGGAGATCGTAAGTCATATCGAATTCTTTCGAGTTATCGAACGTCAAGCAGTTTCTTCGATTTCGAGCATCTGCGGACCATAATTTCCGCGCAATTTGATGTCGCCATCGTCCGGACCGACGAAGATGAGTTTGTCGCCCGCCAGTGGCACAAACAGGGAAGTCGGGTTGAGTTCACGTTGCGCTGCGCGGTCCACGGCGACGAGGGTCATACCGGTTTTCGTGCGCACGTACGTGGTCCCCAAGGGTTTGTCGATCAGGACCGGCAATTCGTCGACCGACATTTCGATGATACGAATTCCCGTCGATTTCTTGATCGATGTGGCATGTTCGCCGTGATCGTCCGACGGATTGAGCATCATCGAGCTGACTTTGGTGGCACTGAGCACGGGAGGGCAAATGACGCGATCAGCGCCGGCGCGAATGAGCTTCGGTTGTGTCGAAGGTTCTTCGGCGCGGGAGATAATCGTCAAATCAGGATTCATCGCTCGTGCGGTCAAGGTCACGAAAACGTTGTCGGCATCCTTGGGCAAACACGTTGCAAGCGCTCGGGCATACTTGATCCGGGCTTCCTCGAATGCCGATTCTTCCACGGCGTCACCAACAATCACCAAATAGCCACGATGTTCGGCTTCTTGAACCTTCATGGCATTTCGTTCAATCAAGACGAACGCAACTTTTTTTTCTTCGAGCGTTGCGCAGAGAGCCTTTCCCATGCGGCCGTAACCCACGACGATGTGGTGCTGCTTCAATTTGGAGATTTGCTGGGTAATTTTTCGTCGTTCCATATTTTTTTGAATTTCGCCTCCGACGACGAATGCGACAAGGTTTCCGGCTGCGTACACCGTCGTAAAAATGCCCCCAACCATGAGCGCGAGAGCCACGGGTTTTTCCGGTTCGCCGACCGGTTCCATTCCAACCGTCGTGAGAATGATCGTCGTCAGATAAATCGCTTGAAACCAAGAATGACCGCCCGTCGCCCGCAATCCGACAGTTCCAGCAACGACCAGCGCGAGAATCAGAAACAGACTCACGCGCAATTGTTTTGCGGCGCTCGACATAGCCGAGTTATGCCTCCTCGAATAAGTGATCGCGGGCCGTCATGATGGCAAATCCGAGTAAGTTTTTACCCGGCCAAACCTTTGGGTCCCTGCTGCGTGGATCATCACGATGCAGCCCGATTCCCCAAATGGCGTCTTCTGGGCTCGCTTCGACGAGCACGCAAGAACCTGTAGATCGCAACCATTGATTCAATCGCTTGTTTTGAGAGAACTTGGCGATATTGCCCTGTAAAACCACTTCGATGCTGCGCTCAGCCCACACTTCGACATTGAAGTTTTTTACGCGTCGGCCAATTTTTTTGACTTCTTCGGGCGACGTTGCGGCGAGAATTTGTCCGAGCGCCAGGTCATCTCCGAACGTACGCGCTTTCTCGGCCATCATGTAATGTTCGGCCGTTGCGTAATGTGTGTTTTCGATCGTGAACCCAGCGTCGAACCATTGACTACAGCAGCTTGGTCCAATCGAGCCATCGGGCAGCGGGTGATGTCCCCAAAAAAACACGAAGTCGAGCGATTCTCCAGCAGCGATCCTCGCGAGCAACGATTCGCGGTCGTGTTTGAGGGGCATTGGAATGGGCTAGCGCCAATGCGAGCGGGCGTCAAGCAATGCGTGAATTCACCAATCCTTCAGGACGACTGCGTTCCGCCCAATCTCGACGAATGCTAAGAATTCGACCATCAAACCGCAAAAATGAAGAATGGAATTTTAATCCCTCCAGAGATTCCAAGACAAACGCCCGCAACCAAATCCAACCCACGACCAACAACCCTCGACAACAGCCGCCATCCCAGGCATGACGGGCGCGTGCTCCGCCTGATTGTCTCCCCTCGAAGCGAAGAGCGTCTTTCGGCCGCGGAGACATTCCTATGCGCGGCTCCTGCGCATGCCGAAGTGTTGCTCCTCGGTGCATCGCGTGGAGCTGCACTGGATCTCGCCGCGCGTGTGGGAGCGACGCGTGGCGTGACCTTTGGCATTCATCGCCTCACGCTGGGACGACTTGCAGCACGTCTTGCCGCCGTTGATCTGGCCAAACGGGGGCTCGCTCCAGCATCACCACTCGCGATCCTCGCGATCATAACGCGCGCGATCACCGATGCGCTGGCACAACGAAAACTCGATTACTTCACGCCCGTAGCAAATACGCCGAGTTTTTCCCGTACACTAGGCGTCACGCTCGCCGAACTTCGCGCCGATGGCATCCGTCCTGAAGCCATTCGTGGCTCGGATCCAAGGAGCCGTGACATGCGCACCTTGCTCGCTCTGTATGAGGAGCACCTGGAAAGTGCAGGCGTTGCGGACCATGCCGAGATTCTTTTCTCCGCAGCGCGGGTTGTTCCGGATGCCGCTGACGTTCGGCGATCTTTGCTCGTTCTCGTCGATGTTCCGATCTCGTCTCGCGCCGACGAACGTTTGGTCACGACCCTCGTGCGTCATGCCAAACAAGCGTTTGCGTCTGTGCCCATGGGTGAAGCTCGTGCTGAACGGACGTTGACCTCTCTTCCGCACGAGCGTGTGCCGGTATTCCAGGACGAACCTTCCTCGGCGCTCGCTCGACTTTGTCGCTACGTGTTTGCCGAAGAAGTGCAACCAGCCGAATCCACGGACGATGTCGCGTTTTTCTCGGCACCAGGAGAGCGGCGTGAGTGCGTGGAAATCGCCCGCCGTATCCTCGTCGAGGCTCGTCGGGGCGTTCGATTCGATGACATGGCGGTTTTTCTTCGCGCCCCCGAAGCCTATGCAGGCTTGCTCGAGAGCGCGTTTACGCGTGCGAAAATCCCAGCCCACTTCGCATTCGGTTCGTCTCGGCCAGAACCGTCGGGACGCGCTTTTCTGGCCTTGCTCGCATGTCGCGCCGAAGACTTCTCCTCCAAGCGTTTTGCCGAGTTCCTCTCTCTCGCTCCGTCTTCACGCGACGAAGTTTTGCGTACAAACGAATCATCACCGCCCCTCGATCGATTCGAAAAGTGGGGAGCGCTTCTCGAAGGACAAACCTCTGGGGGATCGAACGCCGCCGCACCGCCTGCTTTCAAGGTGACGACGGCATCCCTGTCGTTGTCGCTTCTCTGGGAGCGATTGCTTGCGGAAGCCTCTATTGTCGGGCGCAAGGACCGTTGGCCGCGTCGTCTCGAGCGACTGCGTCAATCGTTCGAACGTGAACGGAATCAGCTCCGCCAAACCGATCCAGAATCACCGCGGATTGCGACCATCGATCGGGAAATTGTCGCACTTGCAGAGCTTTCGAACTTCGCACTTCCGCTCATCGATGCTCTCGCCGCGCTTCCACAACGAACAACGTGGAAGGTTTGGCTCGAAGAACTTGGGCATCTCGCGACCATGGCGCTCGAGGATCCTACGCATGTGATTACGGCATTCACCGAGCTGGATCCTTTGGCAGATGTGGAAGACATCGCGTTTGATGACGTGCGGCACGTTCTCGAGGGGCGTTTGGGAGTCAAAAATGTCGACCCCTCGCGACGGCGCTACGGTGAAGTGTTTGTCGGGACGCCCGATTTGGCACGCGCCCGTTCGTTTGCGGTGGTTTTCGTTCCAGGACTTGCCGAGCGGCTTTTTCCAGAAGCTCCTCGAGAAGACCCGATCCTGTTGGATGCCGATCGGCGAGCCATCAGCAAATCGTTATGGACTCAAACCGATCGCGGGCAATACGAACGCTTGCTCTTGCGGCTCGCGGTTGGAGCAGCCCGGGACCGAGTTCATCTGTCGTACCCACGTGTGGAAGTGACGGCAGGACGTCCACGAATGCCTTCGTTTTATGGGCTCGACGTGCGTCGCGCGACGACCGGCGTGTTGCCGGATCACGACACGCTCGAACGCGATGCTGCTGAAGCTTCAGGGGCTCGCCTTGCTTGGCCCGCGCCGACATTGCCGGAAGATGCGATCGACGACGCCGAGCATGACTTGGCGATGTTGGGCCTTCTGCTCCATGCGCCGAGCGACGCCGCTGCTGCTGGCCGTGCGCAGTACCTGCTCGACTTGAATCCCCATCTTGCGCGGTCGTTACGTACGCGCGCCGCTCGGTGGGATCGCAACTACTCGCATCACGATGGCATCGTGCGAATAACCGCAGGCACAGCAGGAGTTTTCGCAGCAAATCGATTACGCACGCGTTCGTTTGCTGTGACCGCGATCGAAAAATTCGCTGCTTGCCCGTATCGATTTCTTCTCGCGGCGATTCACAAGATCCCGGCGCGAGAACGGCGTCCAACGGCGGATCGTCTCGACCCCATTACGCGTGGCGTACTGTTCCATCGCGTGCAAGCCACGACACTCGCACGCCTCGAGCAAGAACAACTGTTGCCGATTCGTTTGGAAGGTCAAACACGCGCACTGGAGATCCTCGACGCGTGCCTCGACAAGGCGGCGCGCGATCACGAAGAACGGGTGTTGCCCACGGTTTCCAGTGTTTTTTGGGATGAAATTCGCCGCATTCGGGTCGAGATGCACGCTTGGATCGGACAACTGATCGAAGAGCGCAATTCATTGGAGCCCATACGATATGACTTGTCGTTCGGTCTTCCTCGGCACGAGCACGAAGATCCGCGGAGCGTTGCCGAAGCCGCGGTGTTCGAGGACGGGTATTTGCTCCACGGCGCGATCGACATCGTGGAGCGTCATGTCACGACGAGTTTGTGTCGCGTGACGGACATCAAAACGGGGACGAGTTTCGCGAAACCGGCGATGGTGATCGGGGGAGGCGAGGTGTTGCAGCCGGTGTTGTATGCGCTTGCGCTCGAGGCGATCTGGAACGAGCGCGTCGTTGACGCTCGTTTGTCTTTCTGTACCCAGCGTGGTGGAAATTCGGAGCATGTCATAACGCTCGATGCACGAGCTCGGGCCAGTGCGAAACGCGTGCTCGACTTGGTTGACGCCGCGATCGAAAAAGGGTTTTTCCCAGCAGCACCACGGGAAAATGCCTGTGAAAATTGTGGTTATCGCCTTGTTTGCGGTCCTCACGAAGAGCGACGGGCGCTGCGCAAAGACGAAAATACGCTTGATGAGGGTGTGATGTTTTCGCGGCTGCGCGCATTGCGGAGTGAACCGTGAGTAACGACGCATTGGATTTCGATTTGAGTGCGCCGCTTGCAGATGCGGAAGCCCGACGTCTCATTCGAACGGCGCTGGATGAAACCATGGTCGTCGAAGCCGCTGCGGGTACGGGAAAAACGACCGAACTCGTGTATCGAATGGTATCGGTATTGGCGGAGGGGCGAGCAGAAGTCGAAGAAATCGTGGCCGTGACATTTACAGAAAAAGCGGCCGGTGAATTGGCATTACGTTTGCGTGGCGGAATCGAACGTGCCCGACGTTTGTCGGAAAATGACATTGAACGAAGTCATTTGGAACGAGCACTTGCGCACTTGGAAGAAGCGCGTATCAGCACGATTCATGGATTTTGTGCGGATCTTTTGCGCGAAAGACCCGTGGAAGCGGGCGTGGATCCAGCATTTCGAGTCATGACGGAAGCCGAAGCCGAACGGCGTTACGGGGAAGCGTTTGCTCGGTATTTGGACGATATTCTGCGTTCGCCGACGGAAGGTGTCCGCCGCTTGCTCCGTCGTCGTGACCACGGTCCAGGTGCCATTGAGCGATTACGCCGAGCCGGAAGTGAACTCATTGCGTGGCGGCACTTTACGACGCGTTGGCGCAGGCCTCATTTCGACCGTCTTCAGGCGATCGTCGACATCGTCGAACATCTCGAAACATTTGCGGATAAAAGTGAACACGCGTTTGTCTCGCACGATCCATTGTATCGGGATACCGCACCTGCCCGAGCTTTCGTGAGTCGATTGCGCAAAACCGGTGGAATTGCCGCCAACGACCTGGATGAAATCGAAGCAGACTTGTGTGGCCTGGCCAAACAACGGGATTTCATGCGCCCACGGCGCGGGTCGGGAACCCGGTATAGCAAAACCTCGACCCGCAAAGAAATGCTCCAAGCCCAAGCGACAATGGCGAAAGCATTGGAGGAATTTCAAGTTGCCGCCGATGCGGATCTCGCCGCACTTTTGCAAATCGAACTCGAAGCGTTGCTAGATGCCTATCAAAAACGAAAAGGCGCCACAGGTGGACTCGATTTCGACGATTTGCTCATGCGTGCGCGGGACCTCGTGCGCGACGTGCCCGAAGTTCGTCGCGCGTTTCAATCGCGTTATCGCTATATTTTCGTGGACGAATTTCAAGACACCGACCCGTTGCAAGCTGAAATTCTTCTGCTTCTGGCCGCAGATGATCCATTGGTTCATTCGTACCGTGATGTAAAACCAATTCCTGGAAAATTGTTCCTCGTTGGGGATCCCAAACAAGCCATTTACCGATTTCGTCGCGCCGATTTGTCGATTTATGAAGAAGTCAAACAGTTGCTTCTCCGGCGCGGCGCACGATTCGTGGAATTGGCGACGAGTTTTCGCGCTGTACCCGCCATTCAGCAATTGGTCAATCATGCCTTTGCCCCGGTCATGACCGGGGACCCGAACGCGCTCGAAGCTCGTTATTCGCCGCTTCTGCCAGCTCGAAAACCCAACCCTCACCAACCGGCCATCATTGCTTTGCCCATTCCTGAACCTCATGGCAAACAACGTTTGACCGTCGCCGCTGTTGAACAAAGCACGCCCCATGCCGTCGGCGCATTCATCGATTGGTTGATTCACGAAAGCGGCTGGAAAGTCACGGAGCGCGATCGTCGAGACGAACAAGTTCCCATTGCCCCGCGGCATGTGTGTTTGTTGTTCCGACGTTTTGAAAGCCACGGCGAGGATGTGACGCGTACGTACGTCGAGGCATTGGATGCGCGGGGCATTCCGCATGTGCTCGTGGGTGGAAAATCCTTTTTTGCGCGGGAGGAGGTGGAAACCTTGCTTGCTGCATTACGAGCGATCGAACGGCCGGATGATGAGCTGGCCGTCTTTGCGACGTTGCGTGGGGCCTTGTTTGCCATTGGTGACGAAGCATTACTCGAATATCGTCACGTGCATGGGAAATTGAATCCGAAGCAGATTCCGGGCAACCTTCAATCACCGCATTTTGCGCCCATCAAAGCAGCATTGACGTTGCTGAATCGTTTGTCTGAAGAACGAAATACGCAGCCCATTGAAGGAACAGTGACTGCCTTGTGCGATGCCACGCGAGCTCATGTGGGGTTTGCCCTGCGCCCCTCGGGCGAACGCGCCCTGGCGAATGTCTTGCATTTGGCAGAAATGGGCCGAGCATTCGAGGCTTCGGGTGGAACGTCGTTTCGGGCATTCGTCGAGCAATTGGAGGAAGACGCGGCACGAGGGCGATCACCGGAAGCGCCAGTTTTGGAAGAAGGTGGCGATGGCGTTCGCATCATGACGGCACACCGGGCCAAAGGGCTCGAATTTCCAATTGTTGTATTGGCGGATGTCACGGCACGTTTGGGCGCGCAAGCGACGAATCGATTCGTGGATTCTGCGCGAGGACTATGTGCATTGCGCCTTGGCGGTTTGGCGCCGTGGGACCTTGTGGAAAATGAAGAATTGGAGGCCAAGCGCGACGAAGCGGAAGGGGTTCGTCTCGTTTATGTTGCGGCCACACGGGCGCGCGACTTGATCATTGTTCCGACGGTTGGCGATGAACCGCAATTTCCGGCCGCGTCGTGGGTGGGCCCTATTCACCGCGTCGTCGCTCCAAGTCCGGGCTTGGCGCCATCTACCGAACCAGCGCCAGGATGTCCGGCTTTTGGTGAAGATACGGTCCTGAGTCGTCCCGTAGGTATGGGTCCGTCGGAAAAAACGGTTCGTCCTGGTCGATATCGTTTGCCAGAACGCGTAATGGCGGGCGATTCGTTTGAAGTGGTTTGGTGGGACGCACGATTGCTCGATATCGAGCGCGAGCCGGCGTTTGGGGTACGGCGTGAGGACCTTTTACGGAAAGACGCACCGGTCGGCGCGGTCGAAGAGGACCTCGAACGGTATCGAACATGGGCCCGGGAAAAACCTGCCGATCGTGAACGCGCGGCAAAACCCCGGCATGTTCTGCAAACGGTGACGGAACGTGCTGAAGTGTTCGTGGACGAACCGCTGGACGTCCCGATTCTCGAGGTGCCGCGCGACGGAGATCGTCCAGGTGGTACGCGATTTGGCGAAATGGTACATGCGACGTTGGCGCAAGTGCCGCTCTCTGCGGATGAATCCACCATCGAAGCTGTTGCGTTTCTTTCCGCAAAATTGTTTGGCGCGACGGACCACGAGGCCAAGGCAACTGCGCGGGCTGTGCGCGCCGCGCTCGATCACCCGTTGCTTTTGCGGGCACGTGAAGCTGAATTGCGCGGGGAATGTCGTCGAGAAACGCCGGTGAGTTTGATGGCGGACGATGGTACCCTCGTGGAAGGTATCGTCGATTTGGCATTCCGGGACGAACTTGGCTGGACCGTGGTGGATTTCAAAACGGATCGTGTGATTCAGCGGTACAAGGCGATGTATTCGCGCCAGGTTTTGCTCTACGCGCAGGCCATTGCGGCGGCGACAGGGGAAAAGTGCGACGCGTTTTTGCTTAAGGTTTGAAATCAGCGAACTGCGTATTTCGACAAAATACTTTGCAATGCTTGCTTCAGGGTCGCAAAGGTGCGCAGCTTCGTCAAATCGAGTGATGTGGTTGCCAATGTACGGGCAACATCGCCGCGAATACCCGACAGGTGGCATTCGGCGCCGAGAAGCTTCACTGCGGAAACGAGCCGAAGAATGCCATCTGCCGTGGCGTCGTCGACGGCATCGATTCCGGTTGCGTCCAGAATCACGACCTTTGTTGCGTTTCGCGCGACTTCGCCGAGGACGGTATCCATCATGATATCGGTGCGACGAACATCGATGGTTCCAATGAGCGGCACGGCCAGCACACCATCCCAAACGCGAATGATGGGTGTCGACAAATGAGCGAGTGACTGCTCGAGATCCTTTTGAATTGTGTGCGACGTGGAATCGAGGGCGCGTTTGTACGGCAATGCGCGGTCATCCCATTCTTGTGTGGGACGTATTTCCCAGCGGCATTTGTCAGCGCCCGTGGCCATACATTGCGTCTCCACGCAAAGCAATGGTATGCCCATGAATGCCGTACCATAACCCGATGCGTAGCCGGCGAGCGTATAACACACGGGTTCCGTGCTTTTCCCTAAATTTTCGCGATGAATCTCGGCTTCATAAGAATTTTCCCAGGAACCGAACATGGAAAAAGTGCCCGCCGCTCGATCATATTCCAGATGATCTGGTTTGGCGAGGACAACTCCTTCCCAAGAGTGCATGGCTGGACCTGAAGCGATGCGATCGATATCCGTGTCCCACTCGAACATGGCCATCAGGGCATGGAAATCATCCCCGCCGCATCGATAACCAAATTGCGCCAATAGACTTTGCGTCATTTCCGTCCCGAGGCGCTCGAATAACAACGACCGCAAGACACCGAATGCACTCTGGCGAACGATGAGCATCCGATCTGCGCCCATGAGGATTCGACCTTCGTGGGGCCGAAAGTCGAGCATTGCGCGCAAATCGATGGAATTGACGTTCATGGAATTGCGGTCGGTTTTAGCGCATAGATACTTGATCTGCAAAGGGAAAATGCGAACGTCATGAAATTGTTTTCACGAATTGGTGATTGCTGTTTTCTCTCCCTTGTACGAATGAGCAAATTCGTTTAGCCTTTGACACATGGTTCCTCTTCTCAAACGCGCCCTTGATCAAGCTGCCGTGTGGCATCGTGACCAAAAACGAAAATATCCCGGTGTCGACGTGCCCTACATGAGTCACCTCGCAGGGGTCTCCATTCAATTGGCGCGTCATGGATTTGACGATGAAGTCGTGGCTGCCGGCGCATTACACGATTCTATTGAAGATTGCGGAGTCACCGCGCATGAAATCGCCGGGCTCTTCGGTGAACGCGTAGCGAGTCTCGTCACAGCCGTCAGTGAAACAGATAAATCGTTACCGTGGGAAGAACGCAAGCAGCGGTATCTCGAACAATTCTCGAAAAACCCATGGGAAGCGCAAGCAATTACCATTGCTGACAAAATCGATAACTTTCAATCGATCATTGTTTGCAAACAATGCCATGGCGATCCCTGGGCAATGTTCAAGCGCGGGCGAGAATTGCAAATGTGGCGCTTTACGCAATTGCAGGAACGGCTACGCGCCTTGCCCCATCATGCATTGATCGCAGCGTACGACGAGGCTCTCGCCGCGCTGACTCAAGCTGCGTGACGTCAAACGACGTCGAGGAGAGCGGGACAATCCCGCCTCCTCATGGGCGTTGATGCTTGATGGTTTCAGTTGGCGCGAGCTGCCGCAGGTGCGGCAGTGCGAGTGGCGGGTGACGCGGCCGGTTCCTTCGGTGTCGCGTCGGGTTTGGCAGGGCCAGGGTTTGGCGAGGTACCACGCACGGGGTCTTTCGGATCCGCCTCTTTCGTCACCTTCGGTGTCGTTTCCATTGCGGGCACCGTCGTCGACGTGGAGGTTGTTCCAGACGTACTCGATGCTGGGCGTGTCGCTTCACGCATCACTTCGTCTTCGATTCCTTCGGGTGTTGCTCCGTCATGCACGTCAGCGTCGGGCGCTTTTTGCTCAGGTGGCGGAGGCCACGCGGCGACATAACGAGGTGCTTCGCCCGGACCCGATGCATCGATCCATGTCACCGAACCCGTTCCCGGAGCACGAACATCGACGTGGACAAACGAGCTGTTCGGGTAGTAGCCGCAGCCGGTGTCCGTGATCGTTTTGCAAAACGCGACGACCTCTTCGTTGCTCGCGCCCGTCACCCGCAAATCGATCGCTCGTGCACTCTGATGCAAACTACCTCGACTGCGTGGGCGGTAACCGCTCACGACCGAGATGTGTTTGCCCGGGAAGTGCTTCGAGATCGTATCGATGCGCGTGAGCAGACCCGGATCGAGCAGCCGCACGTTGGGTGCGATTTCGCCATTGTCCGCGACAGCGTCACCAGGTTTGTCCTTACCACCCGCGCGTTTGCTCGGCTTCTTGACCTTCTTCGGCGGCTCGATGACCGGGCGCGGCGTGCCCCACGGCCGAGCCAGAACGCTCAGTTTCTCGCGGGCAGCATCGAGCGGTTTGCCTTTGCAATCGAGAAGGGCAAACGTTTCGTTCTCCAAACCGTTCCGATCGATCGAGATGGACGTCGGCTGGCAAGGTGGACGTTCAGAATCGCCGTCGGGCTTCTTCCCCGTCTTGCGTTTGGCTCCCGGCGTACGAGTCGAAGCGCGCTTCGACGTCGTTGCGGCATGAGTCGACGAGGTCGTTTCCGCTGCTGCCTTGGGTGCCTTGTGGGTCGCGTGGGGTTTGTCTTTCTTCGTAGCCGTCGTTGGTGCCTTCTTGGACGTCGCTGTAGACGTCTTCACCGTCGCCGCGTTTGTCTTGGACGGCGCATGTTTGGCATGAACAACAGCGGCATCACCCGCGTGCGTTGTGGACACCGTTGTGGTCTCCACGCTTTTCGCCGGCGTTGCCGACTTCTTGGCGTGAGTCGACTTGGCGTCGTGTTTCGCCGTCTTTCCGCGCTTCTTGGCCTTTTTTGGCGACGCTTTGGCCGCCTTTTCCGGCGCCCTCTCGGCCTGGGCGGTATCCGCCTTCGCCGTCGATTCGGCAGCTTGCACTTCGCTCGATGCGAGCGGTGCGGCGAGCGTGAAAAGCGCCGCGAGTGCAAGTCCCACTGTCCGCGTGATTCGATTGTTACGACCCCTGACCATGACGAGCCTCCAGGAGCAGAAACACCGCGCGGCCGACTCCGCGCCGGGGTGATCCACCCACCGCTTCACGTCTCGACGAAGACGTTCTGCGAGCCTTCATTTCGCCTTATTTCACGAGCCAGGGAGATGGGCCTAATTTTCTGCGGCGTTCATGGATCGGTGTGATACAGGAGGGATTCTCGACGCACACGCGTTGCATCTGCAAACGTGCACGTCCTGCACGAATCGCGAGAGCGCTCGAGATCATCACCCGACAAACAATGCCTCCTCCGAGAGCAGCGACCGCGTAACTGACGCGCGGAGCACATCTTGCCTCGACCTGCCTCCTGACGACGGTCTGCACGCAACGAGCCGTCGCGTTTCACGAAAGCAGCAAGGACGAACGTAGTGATGCGGCGGATACGAAAAGACGAGACGAAGGTCTGGCACAACCCGGAAATCGCGCCGTTAACGCGCAGTCCGAAAAATGGAAGTTCGCCTCGGAACGAAGCCAAAAGCGAACAAACACGCGCGGACAAACATCACCGCGCAGCTCTCGAAGCGCTCTTCGCTCCCAAGCCAAGCGCCGACTCGAGTTCCGGGACAAACAACAAAAACAAGCAGGAAACGACGCCGAAACCCAATCGTGTCGTCGCGACTCCTTCCCCACGCAACGTCGACCCTCGCGACCTCGAACGACAACGGCTCCTCGACAAACTGCTCGCAGCCGAAGGTCGGCCACAGATCACCAAAGTCGCGAATGATTTCCTTGGCGCGGGTTTTACCTTCCCCGAAGATCAAGACGTTCAGTTGAAGTTGCTCGAACACAGCGACGAATCCGTCGTGCGCAGCGCTCTCGCGGCCCTCATGCTCGCCGGCGACTTGCCCAAGCGTCGTGCGGTGCTCGAGTCCCGTTTGCGGCGCATCGAAGAGTTCGCCGAGGAACAATCAACCCGAGAAGCCGCTGCTCAATTGCGTCGCAAAGTGAGCGGACGGTCTGATACGACAAACCAACCGATCTCATGAACAAAACCGAGTTCGAAGCAGAACTTCGCAAGCTCATCCAATCCGCGGAAACCCGAACCGAGAACGAACGATGCGTGCAATGCGTCGGATGCGAACGCTGCATCGACTGCACCTTCTGCAAGAACTCGAAGGGTTTGTCTCGATGCCACTACTGCGTCGATTCGCAACGTTGCGCCGACAGCACCCACTGCCGCACGAGCCGAGACCTCGTGCGTTGCAACCACTGCGTCGCGAGCGAACGCTGCACCGGCTGTTCGTATGTGTACAAATCATCCGACTGCACCGACTGCACGTATTGTTTTGGATGCGTAGGACTCAACAAGAAGGACTTTCACATCCTCAACAAGCCCTACGATCGCAGCACGTACTTCAAGCTCACGAACCAACTCGCGCGTGAGCTCGGGCTCGGTTGACGCATCATGCGCGCGGTCGTGCAGCGCGCGCTCTCCGCGCGTGTCGAAGTTGAGGGTGAAGTCATCGGCCGGATCGATCGCGGCCTCGTGGTGTTTGTCGGGGCTGCAGAGAACGATGAACGAACCGACCTCGAGTACATGGTCAACAAGGTCGTCAACCTGCGCGTATTTCCAGACGAACGCGGGCGCATGACCAAAGCGCTTGCGGAAGCAGGTGGATCGCTGCTCGTGATCAGTCAGTTCACGGTGTTCGGTGACGTGCGTCGAGGTCTTCGTCCAAGCTTTGACGGAGCGATGGAACCGATGACGGCGGAGGCGACGTACAACGAATTCGTTGCTGCGTGTCGAGCTGCCGGGGCGCATGTGGAGACGGGGAAGTTTCGCGCGGACATGCGGGTGTTTGTCGAGAACGACGGACCCGTGACGATTCTTTTGGACTCAAAACGTTTGTTTTGACGTACGTGGACGCACCGGCCGGTTGCGGTGTATCGTTGTCACTCCTTCCCCACGACAAGGAAGCGCACGATGGACATCATCGATTTGGTTGGGCTCGTGCCGACGCGGGATATCGCTGCCCGACGTGAGGTGCGTGCGCCGTTTTGCTGCAAATGGTGTGGCTTTACCGGAGTGATGCGAGCAATCGGTTTAGGCGTTGCCCGAGGCTCGGGGTTTACGGACACGAGTTACGTGGAAGAGGAGGCTCATGCCAAAGCAGCGGTCGACGGCGAGCGCATACTCGGGTTGGTCGTGTGCCCCCAATGCCGCCGCCGTGACCCCATGTCGTGGGCTCATTTTCAGCGATTGACACGTTTATTTCAGGGAATCACCGCAATGATTGCCATCGCCGTCATTGCATTGGCCATGTACGATCGACCCAATGCGATCGTTGGCGGTGTGCTCGCGTTTGTCGGTGTATTCGCCGTGTTGGCAGTGGGTTTTCTCCGAGGTCTCGCCGCAGAAACCGCTGAAACGCGGATAACATTCGTCTCCGAAGTACAACTGGCTCGCGAAGCGGAACAAGCGGCAATGGAGGCTGCGGAGCGTGAGCGCATCAAGCGTATACGACGTGAGGAGCGAGAGGCCCGTGCAAATGCCAAGGAAGCCTGGCCTCGGAAACGAAAAAGGTTTGGCTGATCATTGCACCGAAAACGACCAGAGCACGGTCACGGGTTTGCCGTCGAAGGGCTGCACCGAGATCTGTCGGAACGCTTTGTCGACGCAAGCGCCCACATTCGTTCCGACAAACCTGGCATCGAGCGCAACGGACGAAACCTGTCCCGTCTTTTCGATCACCAAGGCCACCTTGCCACTGCCTCGGGGCGCATTGGGATCGTCTTTGCGTCCACATGCCGCCGCTGTGGCTTTTGCATCATTCAATCGCGCATACGCTTGGCCCCGCACCATCGCCGCAGCTACCGGTCCATCGTTGGGCGTCGTGGGCACATTGATACCGCCAGTTCCATTATGAATCTCATTCGATGCAATCGCGGAATCAGGCACTTTGTCCACTTCGCTCAAGATTTCTTCGAGTTGCGGAGGAACGGGTGTTCGTTCTCGTTCACGCTGCAAAAGGTATTCGTCAATATCTCGTACAACCGAAGGATCTAGAGAATTTGTTTGTTCGCTTGGACCTTCGGCCACCGTATATTTCGATGCCAGCGCCTGTTTGACGATTTTGAACGCAGCCAGCGCAGCCTTGGTTTCGGCTTCACGCGCTTCGGCAGCTCGTTGTAATGCCGTTGCGCGTTCGGCATCGGCTTGAGCTTTGGCCTTTTGCGCTTCAACAAGTGCAAGGTGCGCATTGGCGTCCGCTTTTTCTGCTTCGGCAATGGCGCGTTTTGCTTCCAGATCGACGTACATCGTCCAGGCGACGATTCCCGCAATCGCGACCAAGACCAACACGACCGTTGCAATGATACGATTGCGCCACGCGACCGACATACTTGTCTGGAAAAACTTCTTGGCCGGGCCTTCGAGACGAATGGCGCGCTGCTTCAGAACTTCGTCCAACACGAGCAAACGACGTGGACGCCATAGAAAATCAGGATCGGGATTTTCATGCCAACGTTTTGCCGCTTCCTCGAAATCCGCCAGGATCAATCGTGCTTCTCGTTCAGCGGCTACCCACGCGCGAAGGCGCTCCCAATGCACGAGCAAAGCTTCATGGGCCAATGTGATGAGTTCGACTTCGCCATCTTTGCGGCGTTCGATTTCCCGCAGGAGCAATCGGACATCCGCAAATACACGAATGACTGCATTGGCGGCTGGACCGACTTCTTGTATCAATTCTTTCGTCGGGCGAGTCATTCGCGCGCCGGCGGGCGTCGTCAATGCGAGAAGTACTCGTTCGACGACACGATCCGTACCTGCTTCTTGCACCGCACGATCATACGTATCATTGGCGTGTTTAGAGAGCGCCCCGGAAAAACCTTCGAGGGCTCGCAATCCTTCGGCTGTGATTTTCTTTTGCTCGCGGTCTCGTGATTGCCATAATTCACGCAATGCGAATTCAACGAGCGGCATCGAGCCGGCGGTGGACTCCAAAGCATCGAGCAATTGAATGCGTAAACTCGGCGTTTCAAAAGAATAACCATAACTCTCGATCGCCGCATCAATGACTTCACCCCATGCGGTCGAACCCAAGGGAGACACCAAAACGGCGCCACGCGTGAGAACGCGCCCCATGGCTTCGTGGGCCAAAATTGGATCGAGCAAATCCCGACGGGCCGTGACGACGACACGCAAGCCAGGGAAGGGGCGTTCACCCAGACGGGCAAGAAAATCGAGCGTCCAGGTTTGGCTCGTCCCGGACGAACCCTGGGCCAATGTGGCGATTTCTTCCAATTGATCGACAAGAAGAACCAATCCGCGACGATTGTCCGCAAGCCACGATTCGATCCGGGTAGCAGCTTGATCCGCCGGCCAATCCGGCTCGATACCCATATGGAAAAGCGCCGTCGTCAAAACGCGCCGAGGGTCCATTCCAGGAGAAACGACCAATGTATCCCATTGTTTTGGCCCGCCCAAGGCTCCGTCGGCAATCGCGGGCAAAATACCTGCGCGCGCCATACTCGATTTTCCACTGCCGCTCGGTCCGAGCAAAGCAACCAGACCGCGCATACGCAATACTTCCAGCGCTCCGGCGACTTCGACGCGTCGACCGAAAAAGACGTCCCGATGCGCCATTTCAAAACGCTCGAGGCCTCGAAATGGTCCGTCGTCTTCTGGAGGCAATGCGCGTTTACGGCCGGTCAGCGCACCACGCAGTCGTTCGAGTTCTAGCGCGACGACTTCCGCTGAACGGGGGCGATGGTCCCGATTTGGCTCGAGCAGGTCTGCAATCAAATCCGTTAATGCCGCGGGTATGTCTTGAACAACTGCGGAAAGGCGCGGCGCTTTTCTCCGTCCGTGCAAAATATCCGCGTCGAGGGTTCCTTCACCGGCGGCGGGAATACGCCCGGACAAGCATATGAACAACATCGCGCCCAACGAATACAAGTCGCTTGCGCTCGTTGCAGGTGCCAAATCACGCCAACATTCAGGATCGACATAACCGCGTTTTCCGCCAATGGCTTCGAGTGGCGAACGAAATCGAGGATCGCTTTCTTTGGGGCGTTTTTGATTCGATAGCGCAGGCGAATCTTTATGAGGTTCCGCCGCAGAAATGCCGAAATCAATGATTTTGTATGCTGCGGGCGAACCAATCTGAGCCACATCGACGACGACATTGGCGGGAGACAAATCGCGGTGCACAAGACCCGCGCCGTGTACGGCGACGAGTGCCGAGGCGACGGCAATGCCGACGTCGAGGGCTTCTTTGATGGTCAACGTACCTTTGTCGCGCAATCGTTCGCCCAACGTTTCGCCGGCGACGTATTCCATCGCCAGGCCAATGACGCCGCGTGTTTCGTCAAATGGCAACTGATAAAAACGCACCACGTTCGGATGCTCGACTCGGCACAGTCTTGCCGCTTCGTCGATGATCGCTTGCCGCGCGTGTTCGCTGTCTGCGGTCAGCGCAAAGAGTTTGACTGCGGATAGCCGCAACTTCGTCGCGCCTGCCATCTCTTCGGCTAGCCACACAGGGGCAAACCCTCCGCGGCCCAGTTGCCGTTCGAGCCGAAATGTGCCAATGCGCCGCTCGTGATCGGGCAGATCGAGCAGTTTTCGAACGGCTTCAGGCAACGCGCTCGCGGACATTTCGGGCCGTAGTGTGGCTGGGATCGCGGGTCAGTGTCAAATAAAGGGTGAAAAGTTCCCGTTGATTCACGAAAGAAATGTTTCTTCGAGATCCACCTCGGGAATCACAGCTCGGTGGGTACGAAGGATTTGCTTGACGCCTTCCGTCAACGTCTTCTCGATTTGATTACGCACCACGTCGGGAACGATTGCAGGCAAGGTGCCAGGCGATTGCGTCGCCATCGTCATTCCCGAATCGAGCGACGCGCCTCTCGAAACCCATTGCAGAGCCGATGCGACACGCCGAATGACGGATTCCATTCCGGCAGCTTCCCCAAGGACGCCCTCGAGCCGCAGTTTTTCTATCGTCACCGCGCCCCCTCGTTCGATGCGTAAACGATCCAGATAGGCGACTGTTTTTCCATGCACGATGACCATCAAGCCATCGCTGCTGATCGTTACCGTATCAATTTGTGCCGCCGCTGCTCGTTCAGCGTTTGTCCGCTTTACCATGAGGGTGGCCATATTGCCGCGACCGCTGAGCGTCACGTCAATCGTTGTTCCAAGACGAACTTCGAGGCCCGCATTTTTTTCCACGTGGCGAAAGTCGGTTTTCATCGCGAGAATCATATCGATTTGAACTCGTCCGAAATCCGCGTATTCGACTTCCGTCGTTCCTTGTTTCGGTTGGCGTCGAAAATTCTTCGTTACGGATTCGAGCGTTGAAATGATCTGCCGATCCGTCATGGGGTTGTATCCAACGTGGGCCATCGGCGTGCCAGTTACGCCGTCGACGATGAGCGCTTGAATTTCTTTTTTCGCGTCGCTCGAGAAATCGATGAGTCCTTCCGTGACGCCGTGGATTGCACCGAGAAAAACCGTGGTTTGTCCCGTTGTAAAATCTCGCGATATTTGACCGAGCTGCATGTTCATGGCTGGCCACTGAGCATCGATCAAAATGGGCGGACTGAAGGTCATTTCCAAACTGTTCCGCGTTACCGCAGCTCGAAAACGACTTTCCGATTCGGTTCGTAATTCTCGTTGCCACGTGCGGGACAAGTTCTTTCCCGCGTCGAGAGCAAACGACAAACCAATGCTTTGGAGCTCGACCTCTCCCGGCAAGCGTTCATCCATAGCGATGTCGTCACGCCGTTGGTTCGTCATGGCCATGCTCGCGGAATACTCGACTCCAGCATCCGTAAAAGCCAGCGTATCGGACTCCTCGGAAGTGGGCAAGTTGATCGGCAGATCGCAGATCTACTTGAGCAAAAGCTGCAACGACGGGATGAATCTGGTATCGTGCCCGGCGCATGCGTGGCGGTTTATCTCGACGTACTTTCCCAACCGGGACCAGGGCCCTTGCGGCGGCGGCGACGTTTGCTCTGATCGCGATGTGGATGCCGCGCGGAGCGGATGCATTTCCGCACATCGTACGTTCCAATGAAACCTTGGCCCGCATTGCCGAACGTGTTTATGGGCGCGTCGAAGCCGAACAGTTGCTCGTCGCTGCCAATGGTCTCGACAATGGTCGCGGTATTGCCATTGCCCCCGGCATGCGTCTTGAAATTCCGGCTGTGGGTCATCATCGGGTAAGTGCTGGAGAAACGTGGCCTTCACTCGCTGATCTTTTGCTGGGCTCTCCCGATCGCAGCGATGTGCTCGCGTTTGCCAACGGTGCGAAGTCGTGGATCGCTCCAACCGAAGGTCAAGAGATCATCGTTCCTTACAATCTTCGCTACATCGCAACATCTGGAGACTCGATTCTTACGATCGCGTATCGATTTCTTGGTGATCGCGACAAAGCGTGGATGCTGCATCGCTACAATCATCTCGGCAATCAACCATTGCGGCGAGGTGAACTCGTTCTGGTTCCGATTGTCGATCTCGAATTGACTGCAGAAGGTAAACGAGAAGCGGCAATCGCTGGTGCGCTCGTGCGCGGGGAAGGTTCGGGTCAAGCCCGCGACGCTCAACGCCGAACGGACACGGAACTTCCGGCACTTGCTGCCGATGTGTACAACGGTCGGTACGTGGATGCTGTGGTGCGAGGAAACCGTTTGCTCGGGAGTGGTTCGTTGAATCGTCCGCAAATTGCGCTCATTCATCAAAAGCTCGTGGAAGCGTATGTCGCGCTCGATGCCCAGGGTTTGGCGGAGACGTCGTGTCGGTTGTGGCGCGAAGCCGATCCAAGCGCCGTACTCGATCCCGTCGAATTGTCGCCGAAGATCGTCCGAGCGTGTCTCAATGCGACAACGTTGGGCGCTTCTCCGGACAAACCAAGCGTCGGAACTCCAAACTCGTCTTCTTCGCCGCGCGCCGGTTTGGATGGGGGGATTTAGGTGGTAGCCGATTCTTCAACGGAACGACTCGTTCCTGGAACCATCGTTGCCGGTCGGTACATCGTCGATGGCAGTGTGGGCGAAGGTGCCAGCGGTATTGTATACGCGGCTCATCGTTCGAATGATGGGGTTCGCGTAGCGCTCAAAGTCATTCATCGCAGCGTTTGTTATGACGAACAAGTCTTGGGGAGATTCCAACGCGAAGCGACGATCCTGAAGCAGCTCGAAGGCAATCATATCGTGCGGCTGCTCGACATTGCTGTCCATGACGAACTTCCTGTGCTCGTACTCGAATACGTCGAAGGCAAGTCACTCGATGTGGCATTACGTGCGGGTGTACCGACCATTGAGCAAGCCGTCGAGATTTCGCTACAGATTTGCGCGGCGTTGGGAGCGGCCCATGCGGGCGGGTTTGTGCATCGGGATCTCAAGCCGGGAAATGTCATCGTGCAAGGCGAGTTGGGCGGGGCACGTGTGCCGATGGTGTGGGTCGTCGATTTTGGATTGGGCAAAGCGTTACATCGAGACACCCCCGGCGTATCGATGACCGAAAAAGATCTCATTCTCGGGACACCAGAATACATGTCGCCCGAGCAAGTGAATGGTGACGAGATAGATCATCGTTGTGACATTTATGCGGCCGGAGTGATCCTCTTCGAATTGCTCACGGGTCGAGCACCTTATCGCACGCCAACAGCCGTGCAGACGATGAGCGCGCATTTGTACGAAGCGATTCCGTCGGCAAGAAGTGTTTGTCCCGAGCGAGGCATTTCGCCGGCGCTCGATGCGGTCGTTTCGCGTGCCTTGGCGAAGAAACCCACGGACCGGTATCCCACGGCACGAGCATTTGCCGAGGCGCTCGCGTCAGCGCGGCAAAGCGTGCACGTCGTTGCCCCGCATTCCGTTACGGCTGAAGACGCCAAGGCTTTGGCGGAAAAAGACACTGAGCTTGAATTGCGGGATGCCGCGCGAGAAGCGAAGGAAGGCGTCGAGATTATCCAGGACAAACGAAATGAGCCAGCTTTGGCTGCGTCTTTGGCGGCACCGCCGAAGAAATCGTGGATTGGAGTTGTTCTGGTGGCGCTCTTGGCGATTGTGGTGATCGTCATTGGGGCGGTGATGGGTTCGCGTTAGTCGAGGGTGGCATTTGGCGTCGAGTGCGGCGATAATGCGTCGTCATGAGCCTTCGTTCATCCTTCTGGTGCCGGGTTTGTCCTGCTGCTCTTTTGGCCCTTGCGGCCATGGTTTTACCGCGAACCGCTAGAGCCGAAATTGTCGCGGTAGGTTGCGAAGCGGATCCGGATTGGTGCAAAACGGGTCCGATATCGTTCGGCAAGAGCGACACGTTGCCGATTCAATGGAGCTTCGACACGGGCTGGGTTCCTCAGAATTCGCCATTGCAGCTTCATTTGAAGGCGGGAGTGTATGCGACAACGCGTCTGTCGCTCAAAGGGTCGCTCGAAACGAGCTGGCCAGATGCATTGGTGTTGCGTACACCAGGACAAGCGGACGGCGGCCTGCTGGCATTTCATTATGGTGCCGAACTGAGCGCCGAGGCGAAAATTCAGATTACCGTGGCGGGGCAGAACTACGACTGGACCGGGCCCGTTCCGTACATTCCGCAATTCGATTTTCAGGTTGATGGCCAGAAGGCTTTCGATACGTGGGCTTTCGAGCCGGGTACGACCTTGTCGAGTAAAACAATGCCCGTACGAATCATCGAAGTGGGCGTGGGGGACATTGTCGGCGGGTCCATTCCCGGCATCGACGGAGGAATCGCCGTCGATATGGCGATGGAATTGGCTGCGACCTACACAACCCAGCGAATCGTCATTGAAACGGCGGACGGTAAGCCGGTGGCAGGCGGAGAGATCACGAAACAAGATGGCGAGACGTCGACGAAATACCTCAATGGGCCCGCTGTCGACTTGGATGTTCATCCAGAAGGAACGGTCGATTACGACGGGGTCCTTCATCTGATTCCGGCATTTTGGGTGGAACTCTTGGGGAAACAATGGAACATTCCCATTGCAGACATTCCCATTGCGTTTCCCATCACCCAGACCGATTGGGTATTCGACAAACAACGTGTTCACGTGCCGCTCCCAGATGTCGTTCTCTCGGTCGATGAAATTGATTTCGGCGATGTTCAAGTGGGACAAAAGGGCTTGGTGAATTTCGGCGTGTGGAATGCCGGAGAAGCGAGGGCGAAGGTAACGTTCGTTTCCAGCAATGCCGATTTATTTCCGGCGTGGGATCCGGCTGCTGATGTGGAATCCGGCGTGACGTTTGATTCGGCCGTGCGCTTCATGCCCACGAAAAACGGACCATTCGAAGCGACGCTTTTCGTAGCGTCCAATGATCCAAGTGACCCCGTCCAAAAAATTGTATTGAAAGGTGTGGGGTTTGGCGGACCGGAAACACCTCCAGCCACCGTTGAACAAGATAGTGGCTGTGCTTGTCGCATCAGCAATTCCACATCTGGACAGTCCAGTGACCACGCTATGCTGTTTTTAGGTTTGGGTGCCGTTACGTCAATTCTTCGTCAGACGAGGAGGGTCAAGCAGGACCCACGCGGGTCAAAAAAGACCCATCACCGAGCTTGCAAGCGTTCGACAAACGGTGCCAGCTGAAATCTTAACTACGTGAGCCTGGGTCTCGCGTGACCCAGGCATTTCCTGTAGTCGTCAGATTCCATAATGATCCTGCGTTGGCACACATGTTGCCTATGTCAACTTCGTGACCCCCGCAGGAGCTGCCACTATGACGACCGCTATCGAAATCACGAATACCTCACCTGTTTCTTCTTCTGAACCAATTGATGCCGTTTCGTCCAAAAACGTAAGCTCTGCTACTGTTGGTGTCGAAGCCCGTTTGATTGGGCAATGCCCTGCTGTGGTTCAAATGCGTACGGCGATTGCTGCGGTGACGCATGTGGATTGTCCGGTATTGCTCGTGGGCGCGCCAGGCACGGGCAAGCGATTTTTGGCTCGCACGATGCACGAATTCGGCCCGCTTTCAACGCGCCCCTTTGTTGTGCTTGCATGTGGCGATGGGACGATGGATGCGGACAAACTGCGCCGAATCGTCGATGCTGCGGTGAATGCGACATTGTTCGTCGATGCGATTGAATGCTTGAGCCTCGATTTGCAGGACATGCTGATGCAATGGGTATTCGTCGAAAAGCGCGACGTCCCGGCGCGGGTATTTGCATGCAGCGCGCGTCTCTTGGATCATGATGTGGCTGCCGGGCATTTCCGAGCTGATCTTTACAATCAATTCGTGTCGAACATCATTGCGGTGCCTTCATTGAGCGAGCGTCGCGGAGACTTTGGGAGCTTGGTGCAGCATTTCTTCGATCAATCGCTCACGCGGGCGCGTCGTTTGGATTTGCGCGGAATTTCGCCCGAGGCGCGAGCGGTTCTCGAATCCCATGTTTTCTTCGAGAATCTCCGCGGATTGGAGCATGCGCTCGAACATGCTGTCGCGTTTGCGCAAGGTCCGTACGTGACCATGGCAGATTTGCCCGCGGAAATGCGCGAATCCGAGCCGGTGGAGATTTCGTCGCTCCTTCGGTCGTTGCCGGCCAATGGTGTGGACCTGAAAAACGCTGTCGAAACCTTCGAGACACGAATGATCTTGCAGGCGCTCGAAAGGACTGGCTGGAACAAGAATCGCGCGGCGCAACTTTTGGGACTCAATCGCACGACGCTCGTTGAAATGATCAAGCGCAAGCGCCTCGTTCCGCCTGCTGGAATTCGTCGGGCGGCGTTTCGCGATGCAACGCACGCTCCCGAAGAGTTGGCAGCGGAATGAATTGATTCAATCGACTTCGTCGGACGGAACCCGCCAAGGTTCCTCGAGCCCCGCTTTTTCCCACGCCTGAAACGCAGGCAATTCCCGCACTGCCCTCATGTACGCGCGCGAGTCGTCGTCGACGGCAATGTCATACGTGTCGAATCGGGTGACGACAGGTGCGTACATTGCATCTGCGCCCGAGAACTTTCCAAATAGAAATGGTCCACCAGAGCCAAACTCGTTTCGGCACCTGCGCCAAAGGGCTTGAATCGCCTTGACGTCGGCCAGGGCATCGTCGCCCATGGGTACGGCTTTTCGTGGGCGGCGCAGGTTCATGGGGCAGGTGCGTCGCAACGCTGAAAATCCCGAATGCATTTCACTGGAAACGGCCCGAGCTACAGCCCGTGCCTCTCTTGATGACGGCCAAATCTCCGCATGGGGGAACGTTTCTGCCACGTATTCGATGATGGCCAGTGATTCCCATACGGTGATGTTGCCGTGGCGCAGAATCGGGACTTTCCCCGCGGGGCTGTGTTCGAGCACGCGCGGCGCAAAGTCCGGTTCGTCCAGCAAAATGAGCGTTTCACGGAAGGACAAACCGCATGCGGTCATAGCGAGCCAAGGTCGCATCGACCAGCTCGAATAATTCTTGTTGCCAATGATCAAATGAAGATCGTTCATCATTTGTCCCTCATCGCATGACGTCGCGCCAATTCATGGCGCGAGCGGGTGGAGTTTCTTTGGCCAAACGTATCACGAGATCGGCCATTTTTTCGACAGTCCAACGGAAATGATCCGGCCCGAGCGACGTAATGTCGAAATCAGGCGCCGAATTCATGAAATCGATTGCGTACGGAATGCCATCCTGAATGGCAAGCTCGACGGTATTCATGTCGTACCCGAGCGCACGACAAATCGTGCGCGCATCTTCGCAACACCGATGCAGCAAATTCGAATCCAACGCAGGCATCGTTTCATTGGCGCGAACATAACGATCAAAATGCCCAAGGCGCGGATCCCATAATGCCGGACGTACCTCCTCTTTGCCCACCACAATGCATCGCACGTATTGCGACCAGCGAATCGCTTCCTGCGCAATCATCGTGAGCGTTCCGGATTTATCGTACGCCTGCCACAATTCATCCAGCGAATTCACGCGCGATACGTCACGGAATCCACCGCCCCAATGCGGCTTGATGAACATCGGAAATCCAAGCTTTTCAATCGCACCCTGCCAATCGAGCGGAAATCGCAAATTGTGCAGTGTTTCTGAAGAAACGCCCTGAACATACGACTTCGACGGCAAGACCACGGTCTTGGGGACATGAATACCAAGGCGCGAGGCCAGTGCAGTCCCGAAAAACTTGTCGTCGGCAATGCGCCAAAACGGATTGTTGACGACTCGTGTACCCCCCAAAACGGCGAGCTTGAGAATCGGCTGATAACAACTGACTTCGTGCGAGATGCGATCGACGATCACGTCGTATGCAGGTGGTTTGTCGATTGCCGTGATGTCGATTTCGGCATAACTGGCCACGACACCCACATCGCGACGCGCCACTTCAGCAATCAATGCATCGGGAAAAGAACGTTCTCGGCCCACGAGGAGCCCAACACGGAGGACCATGGGGCGGTCCTAGCTCGATTTTTAGCGCGCGTCCATTTCTCTCAACTCGCGTTTCAATACCTTGCCCGTCGGATTTCGCGGGAGGGCATCCAAAAACACGAAATCACGCGGCACCTTCGGCCCCGCCAATTGCTTGCGACAATAATCCACGAGCGTTGGAGCATCCACCGTCACACCTTGTTTTGCTACGACAAACGCGCGCACCCGCTCACCCCATTCCGCATCGACGATGCCCACAACTGCCGCTTCCGCAATCGCCGGGTGATCCTCCAGCACACTTTCCACTTCCGCTGGATACACGTTCACGCCACCTGAAATGATCATGTCGCGCTTGCGCCCCTCGAGGAAAAAGTAGCCCCGTTCGTCCTGACGAGCCAGGTCACCGACCGAGAAAAACCCATCGCGCATCGCATCACGCGTACCGGATTCATTCGCGTGGTAGCCCGTGATCATCTGTCCGCTGCGCGCATAAAGCTCGCCCACGCATCCGGGAGCGCATTCGCGGCCTTCGTCATCGAGCAAGCGCACGTGTTGGCCTTCGAGAATTTTGCCGATCGTGCCGGGTGCATCCTTCAAGTGTTCGGGTTTGGCGAGGGTGACTGCGCCCGTCTCCGTCGCGCCATAGAAGTTGTACAACGTGTCCCCGAAGTAACGCATGACCTCGCGCGCGAGCGCTGCTGTGAGCGGTGCACCGCCCGAGAAGATCACCTTGAGCGACGATGTGTCGTAACGACGAATCGTTTGTTCTCCAAGTTCTACGATGCGGTGAAGCATCGTTGGAACAACCGCCGTGGTCGTGATGCGGTATCGCTCGACCGCCTCCAAAAAAGCCTCCGGACGAAAGTCTCGCAAGATGTAGACCGTGCTGCCGACGATGTACGAGATGCCGATGAAGCTGTTCGCGGTGGCGTGGTAGAGAGGACAAACCGCGAGATGTTTTTCACCGATCCGCATCGGTGTTTGCCCGATGAGGGCCATCGCGCCGGCCATCACTCCGATCTGATACTTGCGCACGGCGCCTTTCGGTTTTCCCGTCGTGCCAGATGTGTACATGACAACCGCTGGGGCGTCGTCGCGTCTCGGCATCGTACCCGTTTGTCCTTCTTGAACCAGATCGTCGAGTGTCGAAAACGGTGGGCAGGTTCCGCCCGCAACGACACAGCGAGCGTCTCCAAGGCGAGTACGAACGCTGGGTGATTGTTCGAGAACACCAGCGACTTCGGCATCGAACACGAGCAAGACTGCGCCCGAGTCTTTTACGACAAACTCGAACTCGCGCGGCGTCGATCGGAACGAACAGTTCACAGTGGCGCATCCGAGACGGGCGGCGGCCGTTTGAACAAGAACGAATTCCGGACGGTTCTTCAGCATGATGACGATGCGATCACCACAACGAACACCTCGTTTGGCCAAGGCTTTGGCGATCGCGTCGACGCGTTGATCGAGATCGAAAAACGAGTACGAGTTTTCCTCTTCTACGAGTCGACCTGGTGCTGCGCCTGCGGGTGTCGTGAGTCCAACGAGAGCCACGCGATGCGGATCGTTCTTGGCGGCTACACGGAACGATAGGGATGGTTCTGGTTTGCCCCGGAGCACTTCCCGCAAGAAGATGTGTGCACCTCCGAGGCTCATCGCTTGGTGCATTCCGACCTGTCTTGCGACGCGCCCAATGATTCGGGCGTGAAGTAGCTTTTCTTCGCCTACGCGTCGAAGCTCGGCCAACTCGTCTTTGAATCGCATGCGGTGGATTGTAGACGGCCCGCGTTTGGGGGTAGTGTCAATGTCGTGAGTGCGAACAATCGGCGTAACGAAAACCGCGCAGCCATCGAGCTGAATGTCGAATACAAGCGTCTCAATACGTTTTTCGCCGACTACACGCGGAACATATCCAAGGGCGGAACGTTCATCCGCACGGACAAACCGCTCGATGTCAATACCGAGTTCGTATTTGCTTTGAGCATCAAGAATGTCGCCGAACCCCTTCGTTTACGCGGACGCGTGCGTTGGATCGTGCGACCTGGGGACGCAACGGCTGAATCACCAGCCGGCATGGGCATCGAGTTCATGTATCGCAGTGACGCCGAGCGCCGAGAGACCGAAGAGGTCGTGGAAAAGTTGATGGTTGAAGAACTCGGTGAAGAACTGGCGGCGCGACTTCTCGGGCATGATGTGGAGATTCGGTAGCGACGTCGTGCTCTGTTGAGCAGACGACGTTGGTGCGTGTCGTTCGTCTCGCACGAAACCTTCGACGATCCGTCCTCGTCCAGTCGCCGGTGCGCGTGTACACTGCGCGAAAAATGCCCTCGAAAACTTCGCCCTGCGGGCGCGCTGTCGTTCGAACGCTTCTCGCCTTGTCGCTCGTCTCGTTAGGCTGTGGAGGTCCGGGTGCAGGAACCAAGAAGCCGGTATTGGCTTCAGGAGAAGCCGCGGTTCGTCCGGTCGATGTGAGTGACGAGGATTTCTCTGCGTCGCTCGTGCGCGTCTTGAAAGATGGATCGCGTACGCCGGAACGACTTGGTTTGCTCACGGGCGTCGTGCGTCGGCAACTTGGTCATGCCCGCGAGCGGTTTGTCTTGGGACACAGCGAACAAGGAACAGCGAGCGTTTTGGGCGCTTTGTATTTGCTTCGTGCGGGCGAGGGGCAGGTGTCGATGATCGACGATCAAGGCGCCAAAGCTCTCGACGGAGCGATTCGTTTTCTCGGCACGCGTGGTGATGAAGGACGAACCCACGCGCTCATGCGCATGCGCGCGCTCACGATGGCTGACAAGGCGCCAGAAAAGGCACAACTCGATGAGCACATGACAAACCTCGAGCGATGGCTTTCCGAGACACACAGTGGAACGGAAGGTGAACGTCGAGGTTCAGCAGCGCGTTATTTGATGGCTCGCGCGATGGTCGACGCGTCGGAAGATACGGTCGAGGCGGCGGCAAACGCCATCATTGCGTGGGTGAATCGAGGCATCGAGATCGACTTGGCGTTTCGTCAGCTCGGTCGACGTCCCACGCGTCCCGAAGGTATGGAGGCAGCGCGTTCGCTCGAGACGGGCGCGATCATGTTGGCTGCGCTGTACGTGCGCCATGGGGATGCAACGCGTGCGCTCGCGAAGCTCGAAGGCACGGATCTGCGGCGCGTAACGGAACCGCATCTACGTCGGGCGCTCATTGCTGCGTCGGAAGATGGCGATGTGCGTGGTTGGGAGATGCTGGCAGCAACATTTGCTCACGAAGTAGCGCCCAGTGATGACGAAGAAGGCGCGAGTGAACGCTTGCCTAGCGATCTCGTTGAAGCGGCGATGTGGGGCAGTCTGCTGGAGGCCTATCGCAAAGAGCCGACCAACGTTCGGGTGGCGACGTTTCTCTCCGAGCGGCTCGTGCGGTTTGGCATGGCTGAAGGAGCTGCTGGCGTACTTGCGGGAGCGCTTGGTATGACGCCGAGCCCAGGGTTTGTCGGGGAAGCGTGCAACATCGTGTTCGAAGGCATGTCGTTCGATGCCGAGATTGGCGACGATGCGGCGATTCGTCGAACGTTCCGCGCTGCCGCACCGATACTTGCAGCGGCGGATCGTCCCGAGATCGCTCGTGCTGGTGTGGAACCGATCGCGGCGCGTATCCGATACTTCATGGGGACGATTGAACTCCGCAATGGAAATCTAGCCGCAGCGCGACCGCTGTTCCTCGCTGGAATTCGAGCCAATCCGTCGGTTGCAGCGTGGGTTCGTCTGGGACGAATCGATCGGCAACTGGGTGATTCTGCAGCGGCGATCGACAGCATTCGCCAAGCGCGTATGGCGCCTGATGCGCGCGTAGCACTCGCAGATGTGTGCGAAGCGAACTTGTTCGCGTTCGAAATGCATCGCGATGCTGGGCAACAAGCGGAAGCCAAAACAGCGCTTCAAGAGGCTCTTGCGAACGCGCTCGTGTTGTCGAAGCAGAATGGAGACGTTGGTTCGCGAGCACGTGCAGAAACGCTTCTCGGGCGTGTGTACGACGCGTATGGCGAGCGAACTTTGGCGCGACGTGCTTACGAACGTGCCATCACAATTTCGTCAGGTGATCGTGACGTTCTCGGAGCGACGGTCTTGCAAGTGGTTGGCCGGGCGCTGGTGACGCGAGATTTCGTGGCTGGTGAAGCGGCGTTGAAGCAAGGTCTCGATGCCGAAATCAATCTCGAGGATCGCATCTACGCGGGCTTGTGGCTGAAGATCAACCAGCAGCAGAACTACATCATGAAGAACGAGACGGTCGCGCGGGCGCTGACGACCAATGGCGATCGTGATGCGTGGGTTGTCCAGTTGGCACTTTGGGCAAACGGAAAAATGACGGACGAAGAGCTCAATGCCGCAGCGCAAAATAACTCGCAAAAGGTCGAAGCTGAGTTTTACAGGGCAATGGCGCGTCATGCGCTCAATGACGCAACGGCGAATGAAGCATTGCGTCGCGTCGCAAATAGCCCGGTAATCGACCTCATCGAAGTCCAGCTCGCCAAAGACGTGCTGGCACCTTCTTTTCGCATCGAACTTCCGTCGAGTGCGAATTCGATTTCACCCTAGTTTGTCACAGATTGCCGCTGGTCATGGTCTTTCGAGGGGCTTATCCTTGTCCCCATGGATGGGTTTTTCTCGCGACACCTTCAAATGGGACTTGTACTTGCTGCAACCGCTCTCGTGGGTGGTTGTAACTCCGACCCGGTCGTATGGCCTGTTTCGGGCGATGCAGCGGGCGATTGGACAAACCTCCAAGCAACCTACGGTCCACGAATTCGTGCCGAGGATGGTACATACGAATTCAAGCGTGGAATCGACATTGATGTTCCGGAGCGAACGGATGTCCACGCCATTGCTGCCGGCACAGTTCAGATCATTGAACAGTTCGCTACCGATGGCGGTATGCGCGTCCAAGTTGCGCACGACGGGTATTACAGCAATTACCTGCATTTGTTGACGGTCGATGCAAAGGTTGGCGATTTGGTCGATCCGGGAGATTTCATTGGGACGACAGGCACGTCGACGGACGGTCGAGCGCACTTGTATTTCGAGATTCGAAAGCCTGGGACGGAAGTGGTGGATTGTGTTCATCCATTCCGTGTTTTGCCGTATTTCGATCGCGGAGCGCCAACGCTCGTCCTCGACAGCGTCGATACGACGATACCCACGTCGCCGAAAGTCACCGTACGCGTCGTCGTTCGCAATCGCGAGCTGGACCTCGTGCGCATTTCGGCATCCACCTTTGAAGCGCCACGAGAAGCCATTCTTGACGGTTTGTCGCCCATGTCCGAACAGCGCTGGCACATGGAAGAGTGGAATCGCGAAAAAACGGGCGGCAGCACCGATACGATGGACGTGGACGATCCCGCGCCGAACGGGATCGAAGTCAAGCCGGCCCTGTTCGACAACGTGAGTACGGAACAAACGATTGCGTTTACGTTTACGAAACTCATCGGCCCGACGGATGCGTCGCACCTGCGATTGCGCGTGGAAGCCGAAGACATCAGTGGCAACGTCGCCGTATTGATTGGGCCGTGAAGCAAGGCCGTTAAGGCAGAGCCATCACTTCAATGGCGGCTCCTCGCGCCTTGGTTTTCGACGCAACGGCGAGTCGCCCAGATTCCACACCGAATTGCCCTTCCGCGGCTTCGATCAATTTTTTCGTTTTGGTTGTGTCCACGCCAGCGGCTGGGCCATTCACGGACACCCGCAATACGTTGCGTTCGAAGACCGCTGCCAGAAGTCCAACGGTGTTGACGAGTGATTCTTCGTCGAGTTTTTCTTGGCGATACACCACGATTGCGTCTTTGCCTTCTTTGAAATCACTCTTGCCAGGTCGATTGTCACGTCCCATCAACGCATCGTTTGACCTGGCCAGTGCGGTCACCACAGACGTTGCGAGAGGTAGATTTTCCGGTGAAGGTGTCGTGACAAACGAGACGCCGCGGTAAAGCTGCCAAGTGCGTTGAAACAAAACGGGAATGCTGAGGGCACTTCGTCCCGACAATCCCAAATATCGCGCATTGTCTGAAACGGTCGCCGTTTCCATTTCACCCAATCGACGCAACAACCCGAGCGGTTCTGGAGCTCCTTCGAGCGCTGCAATGACTCGTGCGCCGCCCGGAGGATCCGTGCCGAGTTTCTTGATGCCTTCGAGCCAGCCTTTGGTCAGCGCGGTCATTGCTCGCTCTTTGTCGGCAATCAGGCCGTGTGGGGCAATGGCGACGAGCGGCAAAAGGTGCGGTGTATCGGCGGAGGTCAAGACGATTTTGCGGCCGGCGTCGGCTTGGGGATCATTACGTTCGAATGCGAAAAAAGAGGCATCTTTTTCTTCGCGTTCGCCCGGAACGACCATTTCGACATCCTTCGGAGCCACGCCGGCAATATCGAGCAAGAAGAGCCCAAAAAATGTCGACGGGGCACCGCGCACGCCGACCAATTTGAGGGGTGATTTGGGGACGCTCGTCGGAAGGCCAGCCGTTTTTCCGGCCAAAGCTTCGCGGCCTCGGGAAAACCCAACGACGAAAAACACTTCCGGCGACAATGCTCGTAATCGCTCATAACTTTCAACGAAACTCGACAAAGGCACGATTGCCACGTCGGCGCCGCTTGCATCACCGCCTCCACGCGCCAATGCATCTTCGATGTTGCTCATGGCGTTTGATACAGACAAACGCACGTCGAGCCCCGAAGGCGCAAATGCACTTTTCGGGTTGGGTTTCACGCCGTCATTGGCCAAAATGCCGGGAGCGGCCAAATCCCAGCCTAACGCAACGACTGCGAGGGGTCGGTCCATGGCCGGAACTGGTCCGGCATCGGCCACGGGCGCACTCGAGCTTGGGTTTGGCGGGGCATTGCTACTCGCCGCGGCGCTCGAGCTGGCACTGCTTGCCGCGGAAGCTCCCGCAGAAGGCGCCGCACTTGTAGCACTTGCAGCACTTGCCGTCGGAGTTCCAGCGGATTGATTCGATGCTGGCGCTAGATGCGTCGTACGTTGGCGCATAGCAGCCAACGCCCCAAAACCCCCCAACATGGATACGAGCAAAACGAGGACGATGGTTTGGCGCACGTTCATCACCACTGGCCCGAAAATGCATTCGGATCGCCGAGTTTTCGTTTGTTGGGATAATTCGGTTTCATGAGTCGCTTCAGCTCATCGACGGGGACAGCCAAGTTCAGGTTTTGCGCCCGTGCAAAGGGACCACCAATTTGCGCCGTAATGATGCCAATCACTTCGCCGCGCATATTAAAGAGCGGCCCGCCGGAATTGCCTGGCGAAATGGGCACGGAAATCTGAATCCATTGCTTTCCTTCGTACAATCGCCGCGCAGAGATCAATCCATCCGTGAGCGTATGTTCGAGACCCAAAGGATTTCCAATGGCAATGGCCCGTTCACCCACGGCAACTTTTTCTGAATCTCCCAGACGAATCGGCTTTGCGTCCGTCGGCGCTGCGCCAGCTTCCAGTGGTCGTTTCAGATCAATCGAGAGAATGGCCAAATCAACTGTGCGGTCATCGACCAACACATCGATGTTTTCGTACGACGCACCATTTTGGAATTTTATTTTCGCGTATTCTGCGCCTTCGATGACGTGATGATTCGTGACGATCGTCCCGTATTCGTCAATCAAAAATCCCGTCCCACCGCCTTGAGCGTCCCCTTTTTTGACGAAAATCGTCACCACCGATGGCGACCATTCGCGGAAAAGTTCCGCCGGTGTCTTTTCGCCTGCCGGTCGAGGTTTGGGGTCCTTGGGGGCGTCTGCTTCCGCGGTTGCATCGGTAACCGTAGCGTCAGGCGTTTCCACGCTCGCGTCCGGCGAAGATGCGACCTCGACGTCGGCAAGGTTTGTCGCATCCGCGCCTGCATCGACAACGTCCGCGGTTGGGTTTGTCGCAGATGCGGGGCGCTCGGGACGCACATTGCCCAGGAAATACGCCACCTCAGCCAACGAGGAAAAACCTTCGGTGGAGAGTCGATCTCCTTCCGCGACGAGCAACGGTCGGGTGGCGCTTGCGCCTGCCGTGAACCCGAGCGGTATCGCCAGGAGAAAAAGCGCCAAAACATCCGAGACGATGCCTTTGCCCCGCGTCGGATCATCCTTGGGCAAGAGCTTGTCGGCAATGGCCAGAGGAACCCCGAGCGCGATGACGAACGCGATGATGCCGCGCGCGTAAAGGTTTGTCGTGATCGCACCCACGCCGCTCATGAACGACACGACAGTCGCCACGAGACCTGCTGGAATGACCAGGAGTTTCAGGATCAACAGGACAGGCCCGAGTTTCGACGAAGACTCGGACGAGGATTTCGACGGTGCAGGAGAAGGGGTTTTGCTCGGCATGGACGCCCGTGAGGATGGAGCCTGGTTTGCCCGGCCGCGTCAAGCTTGCTCTTTTATCCCAGCCGGCGCTACAAATTGCCTCGTGTCCGAAACCGCGCAAGACAACTCCCCCGAAGTTCCCGCCGATCTGCCTTTTTTAGCCAAGCTCGACACATTGCCCGTGCGACCTGGTTGCTACTTGTTCATCGACAAGGCGGGTGCAGTCGTTTACGTCGGCAAAGCCAAGAGTTTGCGCTCGCGCGTGCGCAGCTACTTCAGCGACGGTGGCAGCGATACGCGGTACTTCATCCCGATCTTGCGCCGCATCGTGCGTGACCTCGAAACCGTCGTCACGTCGACGGAAAAAGAGGCGGCGATTCTCGAGAACGAACTCATCAAGAAGCATCATCCGCGCTTCAACGTCAAGTTGCGGGATGACAAAGATTTTCTTTGTTTGCGTATCGATTCGAAAAGTGATTGGCCGCGCCTCGAAACGGTGCGTCGTCCTTCCCCCGATGGGGCGCGATATTTCGGACCCTTTCATTCGGCCACGAGCGCTCGGCGTACGCTGCATTTGGTCAACAAACATTGGAAGCTACGCACATGTTCCGACGTGGAAATGCAATCGCGCAAGCGGCCGTGTTTGCAATACCAAATCAAGCGATGTCCCGCCCCGTGCGTCATGGATGTGGACAAAAGCGAATATGCCGAACAAGTCCGATCTGTGTCGCTTTTTCTCGAAGGTCGTCATGACGAACTAACCCGAGAACTAAAAGATCGAATGAAGGCGGCGGCGCAAAAAATGGAATTCGAGATTGCGGCGATTTACCGCGATCAGCTTGCGGCTGTGGAGAGCGCTCGTGAAGCGCAACGTGTTGTTGCGGTAAAAGACGTCGATCAAGATATCGTCGGGCTTTATCGTGAAGGCAGCATTGTCGAAGTCGAGCTCATCAAGGTCCGGGGTGGTCGAGTCGCGGATACGATTTCGTTTTCGTTGCGAAATGTAGAATTGCCCGATGAAGAGGTTTTGTCAGGGTTTCTAGCGCAGTATTATGATGACGAGACCCTCGTGGATGTCATTCCGGATGAAATTCTTCTGCCTGTCCTGCCGGACCTTGTGGAAGGTGTGGAAGAATGGCTGACGGAGCGACGCGGGAAACGCGTGGCTTTGATCGTTCCGCAACGAGGGCCTCGCGTTGAATTATTGGCAATGGCGCGAGAAAACGCGCAACATGCGTTCCGGGAAAAACAACGCAGCGCCGATGATATCGAAGCGCGTCTCGAGGATTTGCGGGAACGATTGCGTCTTCCGTCGTTGCCGCGCCGAATTGAATGTTGCGATATTTCGCATCTCGGTGGCGGGGATACCGTCGGAAGCATCGTTGCGTTGCTCGATGGGCAACCCGATAAAAAGCATTATCGAAGTTTTCGGGTAAAAACCAAAACAGAGGGTGATGATTATTTGGCCATGTACGAAGTTTTGGCCCGGCGTTTTCGGCGCGGTCGAACGGCACGTGAAGCCCGCGAAGCCGAGGCTATGGTTGATGCGGAAGCCAATGCCGATGTCGAAATGACGACCAGTTCAGAAAACAGCGGAGAAGTCGATTGGGACTTACCGGACTTGTTCGTCGTCGACGGTGGCCGTGGTCAATTGAATGTCGCATTGGCTGCGGCGCGAGATTTGGGATTGCACGGAATGCCCATTGTCGGTTTGGCGAAAGAACGTGAATCGCAAACGGGCGAAAAAATGGTCGATCGCGTTTACCTCCCGGGGCAAAAAAATGGCATTGCTTTGCGTCCAGGAAGCTCGTCCCTGTTTTTCTTGGCCCGAGCGCGAGACGAAGCACATCGGTCGGCGAACCATATCCGTGAAAAACTGGGCAAGTCTCGACGATTGCGATCCGAAATCGAGGACATACCGGGATTGGGTGATGCAACTCGTAAAACGCTTTTGCGTGAGCTGGGATCGATGTCGGCGTTGCGTGGGGCAAGTGACGCCGACATCTTGGCGGTCACAGGGGTGACCAAGCGTCATTTGACTGCCATTCGCAAAGTAATTCCGGCGCCTATGCCGGCTACGCAATCGACAGACCCATCTGCCCCGAAGAACGAGCTCGAAGAATGAGCCGATCCACCACGAGGTTCGGTTTGACGCGCTGACGTAATCAAGGGTAACCTAGCCAGCACAAGTCTTTCCGGACAATTTCGTCATTGGTTGGGTTGATTGGCTCTCGATGATCGTTGCGGAGATGCACATTTGACGAAACAGCTCGAGCTTGCGGTATTTGCGGCTGGCGGCACCACGCGTCATGTCTTGCCGGAAAGCGGACGTGTGTCGCTTGGTCGGGCTGAAGGCAACGATATCCGCATCGAAGACAGCTCCGTTTCGCGTCGTCATGCCATCTTGCACATCGGGCCGACGCTGCAAGTCGAAGATCTCGGAAGTGCCAACGGAATCAAGTTACGCCGAGAAAAAGGCGCAGCCGGTACGGTTCGTCTCGAAGATTTCGTCGTACGTCCAGGTGAACCTGCCGAGTTTGCCGTCGGCGATGTCGTCAACATCGGCTCAGCCATGATTGTTGTCCGATGTGTCGGCGAAGCTCCCGCCGTCAAAGAGGCCGGGTTCGGCGGGACATACATCATTCGCGATGAAGCGATGAAGCGACTTTACGCGATGGTCGATCGCATCGCGGAAGGTCCGATCAGCGTGTTGTTGCTTGGAGAAACGGGTGTTGGCAAAGAGGTTCTTGCGGAGACGATTCATCGCAAATCACCACGCGCAAAGTTTCCTTTTTTGCGACTCAACTGTGGTGCGCTGAGTGAATCGCTTCTCGAGAGTGAGCTTTTTGGGCACGAAAAAGGCTCGTTTACGAACGCGGTTCGTTCGAAGCCAGGTCTGTTCGAGACAGCGGAGAAGGGCACGGTTTTTCTTGACGAAGTCGGCGAGTTGCCCCTGGGAATCCAGGTCAAACTCTTGCGCGTACTCGAAGATCGTCAGGTGATGCGGGTCGGAGGTTTGTCTCCACGACCCATCGACGTCCGCTTCATTTCTGCAACGAATCGTGACTTGGCCGCCGAAGTTCAGCGGGGAACGTTTCGGCAAGATCTCTTCTTTCGCCTCAACGGCATCGCCCTTTCGATTCCGCCGTTGCGCGAACGCCGAGACGAGATCATGCCGCTCGCATTGGCGTTTGCGGCGAGTGCTGCGGCGAGCATCGGGCGAAGTCCGCCGAACATCACGCGTGAAGCGATGGGCGCACTTTTGGGGCATGATTGGCCGGGGAATGTGCGTGAACTTCGGAACGCGATCGAGCGAGCCGTGGTGCTCTGCGAGGGCATGATTCGGCCTGAAGATCTCGTGCTCGATGGACATGCTGGAGGAGTGCCAATGGCCACGGCATCGAGCACGGCGCCTGTACGAGCTGCGGTGGTGGAGCGACCTCAGGAGCTCGACGAAACGGCGGCGGCACCTGCGCGTGAAGGGGTCTCGACGCAGCCTTTGAAGAATCTGCGCCAGGAACTGGGATCGCTCGAACGGCAACGTATGATCGATGCACTCGAAAAATGCGCAGGGAATCAAACAGCAGCGGCGGCGATGCTGGGCATCCCACGGAGAACGTTCGTGGCCAAACTCGCGGCCTACAACATTCCGCGGCCGCGAAAGAAAGTCTGAGCTTTCACCGGGGAACGAGGTTTGACTCTTCCAACCTACGAAGGTGGTTCCCTTCCACGAATTTCTGTCATACTCGGACTTTGCGAGGGCATTGAATGGCGGTCCGAAGTGGGGTGTTCCTACCGACGAACTCGCTCTTCCACGAGCGATATCGAATCCTGCGCGGCATCAAAGCCGGGGCAATGGGTGCGGTGCATGAAGCACGCGACGAACGCACCAACTCTCCGTGCGCTCTGAAGACCATGCTGCCAGGTGTGCTCGACGATGAAACGGCGCGTAGTCGGTTCGAGCAAGAAGCAAGAATCACGGGCGAAATTCGTAGCGATCACATCGTGCGCGTGACGGATGCGGGCGTTGACGACGAGACGGGGATGCCGTTTCTCGTGATGGAACTCTTGCAAGGCGAAGAGCTCGGATCGCTGCTCAAGAAGCGTGGTCCGTTTCCGATCACGGACACGTTGCTTTACTTGACGCAGGTTGCACTGGCGCTCGACAAGGCCCACGCGGCGAGCATCGTGCATCGCGATCTGAAGCCTGGAAACCTCTTCCTCACGCAACGCGATGATGGAAGTCCGTGTGTGAAGATCCTCGACTTCGGCATCGCCAAACTCATGAGCGAAGGTCAAACGCACGCGACGCAGACCGTTGGAACGCCCATGTACATGGCGCCCGAACAGATCATCGGGAAGAGCGCATTGATTGGAGCACCAACGGATGTTTTGTCGCTCGTGCACATCACGTACACGCTTCTCACTGGCGAAAGTTACTGGCACGAAGAAGCGAAAAAAGTCGGCGTTTATGCGCTGATCCAGAACGTCGTTGCGGGGCCTACCGAGCTTCCGACGCAGCGCGCGTTGCGTCGTCGGGGCGTGACTTTGCCTGACTGGTTCGATGTGTGGTTTGCGAAAGGTACTGCGAATCATCCGGACGATCGCTTTCAGCGTGCAACCGAAGCGATGGCGGAGTTCAAGGAGCAGTATGCGGAATCAGGCCCGCAGTCGTTTCGAGTTGGGCCGCGACCGCGGCGCGAGATGGGGAGTTCGTCGGACCTGAACTTGGATGTGCAGGGATTGCAGCAGTCCGAGTCGAAACCGCCCGAACCGAAGCAGCGTTCAGAGATCAGTTCGACGACGCGCAAGCCCGTGGAGATGGAGGCACCGCCGCCTTCGTTACGAACGGCGCGTCGATCGCGTTGGGTTGCGCCGCTCGTGGGTTTGTCTTTGATGATGACGACCATCGCGGTCGGTTTGGCGCTCAAAATGACGTTGAGCGGTTCGCCTCCGCCGCTCATTGCGGAGCGGGCGTTTTCGGAAGGTTTGCCCAAAGCACCCGAGGTCAAACCACCGGCCACCGAAGCGACGGCAGCTCCGACGGCTCCTGCATCTTCGGCTTCTGCAGCGACCCCCGACGAAAAAATCGAGGTTCTGCCGCCAGGCGTGACATCGCCGACAGCGTCAGCCGTAGTGCCAAGACAAACAGATGTCCCGAGTCCAGTTCCGACGGGGAAACCAACGGTTACGGTCAAAACGAAGCCGACGTCGACCTACGTACCTCCGGGGAGCATTGATTAGGAGTCGTTTCTCATGCGTCAACGCTGCACGTGGAGTTCTGTTGGTCGAGTCGCCCTTGTGGCGAGTGTTTGTCTTGTGGCGGAGCCTGTGTTTGCCCAAGAAGCCGTCGACGAACAGAAGGTGAACACGCTCTTTAATGAAGCGCGTGATGCATTTGTGGCGGGAGATTATGCGACGGCGTGTCCCAAGTATGAAGAAGTGGTCCGGATCAAGCCGGGTCTTGGGGCGCGTATTGGGCTTGGCGATTGTTACCGCGCGCAAGGGCGTTTGTCCAAGGCATGGGCGGTGTACAAGGGCGTCATTGAGGACGTGCCGGAACTCGTCAAGAAGGCCAAAGGTTTTACCGAGCAATCCAAGGTTCAAAAGCGTGGGGATGAAGCGAAAACGCGCATCAAGGAAATCGAACCGAAGCTTGGCTGGATGGTGCTTGTCGTTCCCGAGTCCGTTCTCGCAATGAAAGACTCGGTCGTGCGTGTGGACGGCATCGTTGTCGATCGGGCAAAATTTGGTGTGCGCATGCCCGTGGATCGAGGTGAGCACATTGTGGATGCGTCTGCGCCAGGGAAAAAAGCTTGGGACACGACCGTCGCGCTCGTGGAAGGAGCGGAGCTTTCGGTGGCTGTGCAAGCGCTGGAAGACGAGCCGCCTCCGGTGAAAACGGGTCCCGTTGAACCGCAAACACCGGGAAATACGGGCCCACAAACGAATCCGAACCCTCCGATCGTGCAAGACAAACCTCCGCCGGATCAAGTACGTCCGCCGCCGGATACGAAAAATGGGTTTTTCTCGACGCAACGAATCATAGGATTGAGCCTTGGTGCTGTGGGCGCCGGGGCGCTCATTGCGGGGGCAGTGTTTGGGAATCGGGCCATCGAGAAGCGGGATGCGAGTGAAGAGGGTGGACATTGCGTCGCCAATCGATGTGATCAAATTGGTTTGCCCTTGCGTCAAGAATCCCAGGATGCGGCGAACCTTTCGACTGGGTTTTTCGTGGGTGGTGGGGTTGCGCTGGCGGCGGGAGCGACGATTTTTTTGCTTGCTCCAAAACAGAACGGTTCCACGCGAGCGACACTTGTATTGGGTCCATCTTCTCTTCATTGCGTCGGGCGATTTTGACGCCCGAGAGGTACCGCGTCATGCGTCGTGCACTCGTCAAGGGTTTGGTTTTCATTGTTCCAATGGCGGTTTATGGTTGTGACGTGGCCATTGGTGTCGACGATCCTATTTTTGATCCATCAATCTCGAGCGGTTCGGGTGCAGGTCCTGCGGGAGGTGCTGGCGGCAAAGGCGGCGAAGGCGGTATGGCGGGTGCCGGCGTTGGAGGCACTGCGGGAAATGGCGCCGGGGGCATGGCGGGTGCTGGTGGCGGCGGGGGCAATTGCTTGCCCATGGAAACGCAATGCGACGGCAAAGACGACGATTGCAATGGTCAGATCGATGACTTGCCGTTGTTGACGTGTGGGCAAGGTATTTGTCAAGTGACGGTGCCCGCGTGCGTTGGCGGTATGCTCCAAGAATGCAAACCGGGTAATCCGGATCCCACGGAATTGTGCGACGGAGATAATGACGGCATCGACGACAATTGCAATGGGATGATCGATGAGGGTTGCCCTTGTGTAAAAGGCCAGGTCGAGCTTTGTTATACGGGCGCGCCTGAAACGCGCAATGTTGGCGCGTGCAAAGATGGCACGCAAACGTGTTTGAATACGAATCAATGGGGACCGTGCACGAACGATGTAGGACCGTCGCTCGAAATGTGCAATGGCATCGACGACGATTGCGATGGTCAATCGGATGATGGGTTTGGCGAAACGACGTGCGGGGTTGGCGCGTGTCAAGTGACCGTGCCCAATTGCGTTCCTGGAAATCCGCAATCGATGTGCGTCCCTGGAAATCCCACGGACGAATTGTGTAATGGTTTGGACGACGATTGCGACGGCATGATGGATGAAAACAATCCGGGCGCGGGCATGGATTGTATGACGGGTTTGTCGGGTCTATGTGGTCCAGGAAAAACCACTTGTACGAACGGCATGCCCGAATGTGTACCGAACGTAAAGCCACTTCCCGAAGCGTGCAACAACGTCGATGATGATTGCGATGGCGTGATCGACAATGGCAATCCGGGTGGAGACATGGCCTGCTCCACGGGGCAGCTTGGTGAATGCGCAACGGGCAAGACAACGTGTCTTACGGGGGCCATTAGTTGCATTGCGCCCATGCCCAAAACAGATATCTGCGATGGACTCGATAACGATTGCGATGGCGCAATCGACAATCATGGCGTTGGCGTTGGCGATCCGTGCATGACCGGGATACCCGGCGAGTGTGCCACCGGGTTTACGAATTGCGCAATGGGGAAACTCGAATGCCCGCCGTCCAATGTTCCCATGATGGAATCATGCGACACGCGTGATAACGACTGCGATGGCATGGTTGACGAAGGCAATCCCGGCGGCGGAGCAACTTGTACGCTCGTGGGCCAAAAAGGCGCTTGCGCGGTGGGCACGCTCATGTGTCAAACGGGCATTTTGACGTGCACCCAAACCGTCATGCCTACCGCCGAGTCGTGTGATGGCGTCGATAACGATTGCGATGGTGACGTCGACGAAGGCCCGGGACTCAATTGCGGCACATGTCAATCGGCCATTCTTGCATCGGGCAGTTGCGTTACTCTTCCCACGCCGCCTGTTGTTACATTGACTGAAACCTGCAAACAGGTTTTCCCACCGCCAGTGAGTTCGGCGATTCCAGCGACGATTGCCACGCCGGGCACGCTTTATTACGTTTCGCCGACGGGAAACGATAACAATGACGGAACGACCCCGGCCAAGGCGTGGAACACTTTATGTAAAGCAATGGCCGTGGTTCGTCCCGGCAATAGCATTCTCGTGGCCCAAGGATCCTATTTGTCCTCGCAGGTTGTCGTAGCCAAAGGCGTGACGATCAAAGGTGGATACAATACGGCGTTCACGCAGTGGAATCCCGAAATGTACCCGAGCGTATTCTACGGTCGTTTGACGCTGGATCATGCGTCGGCAGTTTGGGGTGGGTTCCGGATGATTGCCAACCCCATTTCGGCAGCGCAATCACAACATGCTCTCAAATCCGGAACGTTCGTCCGCAATTATGTGGAAGCCGTATTTGCCCCAGCCGTAACCATGCAATCCGGCGCGATTGACGCGACCTCATGTGTGGGAGCGACGATGACGATGTTGGGCAACGATGTGTATGTTGGCGCGACAAACGCGGCGCAACTTCGAGCGGTCGGATTCGGCTATCAGCGAGGGGCATTGATTCTCGATTCGAATCGTATGTGCGCGCAAGGAAAGACGGGCGGCCAAGCCAACGCGGTGAATGGTTTCGGTCCAAACTCAATGGACATTGGTAGTGTGTTGCTGAAGAACAACGTATTGGAAACCGTGAATGGCGGTGGATATGTTGTGTTCTTGTCCGGAACGTCCGGGGCCGACTTTCAAACAAACTTGACGAACAATACCATCTTGGGTTGGGAATCTGGCATTGGGGGTACAGCGGCGACCGTCGGCAAAATGAAATGGCGCCTCACGAACAACATTCTCTTCAATCTGGCGGGCACGGGTACGAGCGTCGTTCTTGGATCTGGCGCGGGCGTTTCATTCGACGCAGCCGAATACAATCTCGTTTTTGGATTCGCCAGCAATGCCCTTGTCAATCCGGTACCAAATCTCCCTTCGAACAACGACACAAGCAATATGATGGTTTCGGCGACGACCGTCTTTCAAGCCGCTGCGACGGGCGATTTCCGGATCAAGGTGGGCGGTCAGGCCGACGAAACGGGCAAACAGGTCTATGGATCGGCGCCCTATGGCAACGTGACTACCGACATTACGCAAGCGCAGCGTCCGAGCGCCGGGTTGGCATGGGATCGCGGCGCATACAAGAATTGAGCCCGCGCTCAGATCCGTGCCTGCGACGTACCCGACAAACCATTATGACGAATTGATCTCGTGTGGGTGCGGGTACGTCTGGGCGAAACAGTAGTAACGTCAATGCGGGTCGATCAGAGTTTTTCGCAGTGTAACAATTCGATCCACGGAAGAGACGCATCGCCTTCTCCCGAGTCCTGCGAATTCATGTAGGTCGCGTTTTTAGCATAACCCGAACCGCAACATCCGGCAGCCAATGCTATGCCGTGAGGTATCGTCGTCATGGATACGTCTGTGGTATGCGTATGCACGCGTGGCATTGCGCTGGCAAGGGGTTCGCCGCCAAAAGCAACATCCGCGGGCGCGCCTTTTGGTAAACCAACGATGAAGCGGCCCTGTGTTGCGGCCGTTTGCTTCCAGCCGCTGGGACAATCAGCGGTGTCGAAGAAAAGCTGCATTCCTGTCGGCAATGGTTTTACGCCGGCTTCGGGAGCCGCCACTTTTTTACACGCGAGAAGCTGCACATAAGGCACTCCCGTCGAAGCAGGATTGGAGGTCGTCATGAATGAAATGGCGCCAGCTTTGGCCACGCCGGTATTGCCACCACTGGCGATGCCCGCGTACGAGATGTCGATCAAATCGAAAGACGCTTTGACCGAATGCGTATGCATGCGCTCTTCGCCGCTGCCAAGAGGCTCACCCACGGTTGCGCCGCCGGGCATTGCGCCAATCGTTGGCAAAATAGCTCGTCCCGAGGCCGCTTTGAATGGTTCCCAGCCCGCGGGGCACGCGGGTACTTGGAAAAATCCGATTCCATTTTGCGGAATCGCGTCGGTTCGCGAAGTCGTGCTTCCGCCGCCACCGCCATTGCCGTTGTTTCCCGTGCCATTGCCGCCATTGCCGCCATTGGCACCATTGCCAACAGGATCGTTGCCAATGGTGCCACCGGTTGCGCAGGCTGCAACAAGTATGGCCAAGACGCACCATAAAGAAAATATCATTGTTTTACGCATGCCGTCACCTGCACGAAGGCGAGACCAGAAGGACTCGACTGGGTATTTCCCGAAAGTTCATAAGGTTGCGCTTGGGCGCCTTCGACATTAGCGCCATCCGCGGCGGCGATGGATTTCGCGGGCAATGCAAGATTCCCCTTGTATGCATGCGTATGCTCGCGATCCTCTTGATCCGCGAGCGGCATACCCACTTGCACACCGACATCTTTTCCATCCGCAACAGCGACCACGATTCTCCCTTCGACATTGCTTGCGGGAATCCAACCAGCCGGACACGTTCCTCCCGAAACGTACGCGACCATGCCCGCGGGCATGCCGTCATCTGTCGATTCTCCGGCGGCCTTTCCTGTCGTGATGAATCCGATGCCCAAAACGGCAAGAATCGGAACCCCTATTTTGACGCTGGAAGTATACGATTTTTTGCGCATGCATTCTTGTCTATACGCCGGCTCGGCTGCCGTCAATGGGGGCGGAAAAAATCGCGCTGCGCAGACGATTTCACAGTTATGCAACGTCGCGCCCGCGAAGCGAATGGCGCGGTGAGTTGCGGTGAATAGCATAAAATCGTCAATGATTCCGCATAAACGACGAATCCGCTCGTTTTGCAATTCGTAGGCGTGTTCGTCTCCATTGTAATCCAAAAATGCTGAAAATAGTCATTGCATTGGATCTGGTTCCAGTCACGCTCGGAGCAGTCATTCGGCAATTCTGCGCGATGACTCGAAATGTTATCGCCTGCGCCATTTGCCATCTCGTGGCTCATGAAGTGCTGCGTACGGAGGTTGGTGTGACGCAAGAAAATGTTGGCCGCCGCCTTTGGAGCAATTCGGCTTCGGGTTATACACGAAATCTGCTCCGTTTGTTGATCGGGGTGGTTTCATTTCGGCTTTTGTGCACGAGTTTGTCCATCGAGGAGCTTGGTTTCTACAGTTTGATGTGGAGTTTTTTGGGGTATGGAGTTCTATTCGATTTGGGTCTGGGCGTAGCTGTCAAAAAGCGCACGGCGGAGCTGCTGCAATCGAAAGACTTCGACTTGTTGGGCCGCGTTCTCTCGACGGTGTTTTTCGTCAGTTGTTTTCGCGCAATCGTCACGATTGGAATCGGTCTTTTCGCCGCCGACGAATTGCTGAAGTTCGTCGGCACATCGCCCGAACACATGGACGGATTTCGGACGACTGTCTACGTTTTCGTGATCGGAATGTCCATCATGTTTCCTTTGGAAATGTTTCGCGAAGTTCATTGTGGACAACAACGCATTGCCATTGCCGAGCGTATGACCATGCTGGGCGGAATCGTATCGTTTTTCCTGCTGGTATGCTCATTGCGGTGGCACTGGGGATTGCCCGCAATTTTTGGTGCCCAATTCATCTGTCTGATTGCCATTGGCTTGGCGCTCGCATTTTCGGCCCTTCGCGTAATGCCCGAGGTGCGTGTGCGATGGCGATTCGTTTCGTGGCGGGTGTTGCGTAGCCTTTCTGGATTTTCGGCAATGGCCTATCTGGCCGCATTTGCAGGGATTGTCGTCATCCAAGCAGATCGATTTCTGGTGGGCGCTGTATTGTCGGTCGCGTCTGTTGCGACGTACCATATTGGAGCCAAAATCCCGGAACTGTTTTCGACGTTTGCGCGGCAGTTGCCTGAAGCATTGGGCCCCGCCGCGGCAAGTGTCCACAGTATGGGCGAACGATCTCATTGGCAAGTGTTGTTCCTGCGCGGTATTCGTATCAACGCATTGATTGCGACGCCCATCTTCTGCCTCAGCCACTTTTTTTTGGAATCACTCCTCGAGTTTCTCGCGCGTGGACGTGCTTCGGACAACGATATCGTTGTTTTGGCACGAATTCTGTTGTGCTTTACCTATTCGACGATTCTTACGCACGGAATCGGCAAGAGTATTTTTTTGATGTGTGGTCATGAGGCGCCACTGATTCGCTTGCTCGGGGCCGAGGCTCTGGTCAATGTCGTTACGAGCGTCATTCTCCTGAAATGGCTTGATAGCCCGTTAGGAGCTGCATTGGGATCGCTTTTACCCGCGCTCGTTTTCGGTTGGGGCATTTTCTGGCCCTGGATGGCACGAGAGATTGGATTGACGCCGTTTCGACTTGCGCGTGAGACCATTCTTCCCGCATGGAAAGCAGCGGTACCGCTCGTTGTCGTGGGTTTGGCATGGCGCTACGTCTTTGTCACCGGCTACATGACGCAGCTACTTGCGGCGGTAGGGGTCGCCATTGTGGCTATGATCGCATCTAGCCTTGGAACATGGCGATTCGCGTTGAGCACAGAGGAACAGGTTTTTCTTGCAGGAATCCTGAAAGGGAATTGGCCCCGTCGGCGCACGCGTAACGCGGGGGAGACTCCGACTACGTACCCCGATGCGCCGTGAATGCACATCCTGGGCGTCAATTGAAGAACCATTACATTGCGTCCACAACTGCCCACCCGTTCATTGCTCCCATACAAATTCGTCGAAACATCCAATCGAAGTCGCCGCTTTCCACCTTGACTCGGGGAAGCGCTAATGGATCAAGGCCTGCGCGAACTGCGCCGTGGTGCGAGGTAAAACCCGTTTCATATCCGGCATCGCGCAAAATAGCCCGTGTATTGTCGTTATGGTGACCGCGCGTGCCGAATGCGGCGGGGGCGTAAACGACGGCCGGAATCGCGAAGTCGCGCAAAATGGGCAATGCATCGGTCAATACGCTTGAACAGGCGTCGTCGATGGTCACGAGCACGGCACCGTCGCGAACCGTGGACGTGCCCATGGCCCACGTTTGAACGTCGACGAGCGAGATAGCCAAGTTTTGCGCAGCTATCCAATGCATTTGTTGGGCAAACGTTTGACGTGGAACACAAAACGCGTCACGCGTTGCGGTGCCGAATCGATGGTACGTCAGAACATGGACACGCGGTTTGAATAGGTTTGGCGTGCCAAGCAAAGAAGCTGCCGATGCCAATCCAAGCCGTCCGAATTTTTTCGCGACCCACCGAATATTCCCGAAGCTAACCATGGGCTCTCGCTTCGCGAATGAATTCATAAGCGATCCGTCCGAGGAACTTGGGATTGCCAATGAGATAACGGCGGACTTTGCGGGGCTGCTGCATGAGAAGTTGCAACCATTCGAATCCAATTTGCCTTACCCATGGAGCAGCCCGACGCAAGTTCCCGCCCCAATGATCGAATAGCCCTCCAACCCCGATGCAAAGAGGCACGGACAAGGTGTCGCGATGGTCGAACAAAAATTGTTCTTGCATCGGTTGTCCCATCCCGACAAGGAGCATATCGGGACGTTTGCCGCGAATTTCATCCAGTATGCGCTGCGTCGTTTCCGGCGTCAGATATCCCGAATGAAATCCAACTTGTTCCCACCCTGGAAATTGTTGAAGTGCAAATTGCGCAGCTCGTTCGATGGTCGTGGCGTCGGCGCCGAGCATGTAATACCGATATCCGCGACCTGCGGTCGATTCCATGAATTGCGGAATGAGGTCCGTTCCGGCAAGATTGTCCAGAATGGTAATGCCCTGCAAACGAGCTGCCCAACGAACACCCGTTCCGTCCCCAAAAATGGTGTCTGCCGAATTGACCATGGCTTTGATCGTCGGATCATCGGCGGCCAAGTTCAAGGTATGCGTATTGACGATGTACAAGCGGCGCGTTTTTCGAACGGGGTCGATGATCCATCGCTCCATCAGCTTCAGTGCGCTCTCGTGCGTCGCATCCACGACGCGAATGCCCAGGAGTTCTATGACGCGAGAATGATCGCGCTTGAGAATTGGGTTCTGAGGTGAGTTTGTCATAACGTTCTCTGGTCAGTTATTGAGTTCACTTCGTTTTTCGCGGCTCCAGCACACCAAAACGAATTTGCACAACCGATTCGATCGCGTAGACCGGCGTGATCTGAGCGCAAATTCAGGAGCACGAGTGCAATGCGGCCCGATTCTTCGATGTCATGTGCGAATCGGTGCAATTCCGTTGCCGAATGCATTCCGGCCAAAACCAAAACGATGATGCGGTCGGCGTGTTGCAAAGCCTTGCGTAATTCTGTACGATTGTCTGCGGTAGACCGAGCCTCGATCGAATGCATTCGTTCAATGCTCGATACGCGGCCGCGTTCGAGCATTTCGTGGAGCCCAAATGCCAAAAGGTGCACGGACGCGATTTCGGTGGCTCCGAGGCCCACGAGCAGGGTTTTCCCTTCGGATTGGTGTAATGGTATGGCCAACTCCGCAATGAGGTCGTGTAGCGCCTGGGGTTCATTCGGCCATCGAGAAGCCGCCAATATGGGACCTCGAGACCAAAATGCCAGTTCGGCTGCCGTATGAATTCGAAATCCACGCAACTCCCCCAATAAGGCGACGATGATCACGAAAACGGAGCCCACCAAAGGCCCAAGAATCGTGATGACACGCCGCGGGGATTTGACAGGTGTATCCGCCGGTCGCGCCGGTGCAAGAATCCGCAATCCCGTGGACGGTGTTCGGGCAGCATCTTCGGACGTTCGCAAAGCAAGTTCGAGAGTCGCCACATGTTGTTCTGCAATCTTCACGTTCGAGAATAATTCGGCGCCTTGACCTTCGATTTGGGTCAATCGCGCTGCTGCGTGCGCGGCTCTTTCCGCAAGTTGGCCATAGGTCGATTGACGCGTAGTGGCGGCGTCCTTGTTCGCGTGAGCCTGCAAGAAGCTTTGTTGTGCCAAATCCCATTGCGGATTGCGTCCGACTTTACGCGCAATCGTCACGGCTTCTTGTTCGAGTGCCGGGTGATTTTCCAGCGCATTGACTTCCGCCAAAAGTGAAAGAACAATGGGATGGTCCTCAGCCAAACGAGATTTCGCCGAATTCAGCGCGACGCGTTTTTCTGCCAAACGTCGGGTCAGGGGCAATTCTTCGGTTCGATCCAAAATCGTTGTCGGCGATTCGATTTTCGACGCGCGATGCAGTGCGTCCATTCGTGCCCGTTCAGCAAGCTCGTCAGCCTGTGCAATGGCCAACTCGCTTCGTAATCTCGCTGCTTCTTCAATCGCGGCTTGGCGTTCCACTGGTAAATCTGCAATGTTGTTTACACGGCGGAAGTGATCGTAGTTCTTTCGAGCTCCAGCAAGGCGGATTCGTGCATTTTCGGTATCCTTGGCGGATTTGCGTACGCGCTGCATGAGTTTTTCTTGCTCAATCGAAAGACGCGTTTCAATGAATGCATCCACGAGGGTATTGATCATTCGCGCAGCCTGTTCGCCTGATTTGGCGCGAGCTGTTATGGTGATCAACCGTGATTCGATGGACGTTCCGACCTCGATGTCACGAGCAATGACTTCAATGGGATCTTGAAGCGCCAGGGCTGTTTGCACTTTTTCGATATGCTGATGCAGCTTGACGCTTTCTTGCAACGTCACCAATTCCCGATCCCCGTAACCAATTTCGGAGCAACGATCGCATTCGACGACGCCATGGGCCTCGAATATGGGCGATACCAAGGTTTGCCCAACAAACCAACCGACGCCGATTCCAACAAACGCTGCGGCCATAACAAACCGTCGTCGGCGCCAGAGGCCGAGCAAAAGCCGCATTGGATCAACGGGTGTGCCCGAATCCTCTCTTTGGGCTCGCTCTTCGACCATCGTCACAATTCCTGTTTCCTAGGACAAACCAAGTGGTGTTGCCATGTCGAATTCCGCAGCTCGAGCATCTTCGTAGATATCGAGGATATCGTGCAAATGTACGTGCAATGCAATTTCGAGTATGCGCGGTTGCAATGACGCCAGCGCGAGGCGTGTGGGCGAAGGACAATGTCCCGGAAGCATGGCCAATCCCGCTAGCCCAAGCGGCGCAATTCGGTCGATACGTTGCATATCAACCACGACTCCTCGCACACCGGCCGAATGTCCCCGTTGCAACGTATGCCGCAATTCCGCCACTTGTAGGTCGTCGAGGCACGGCCCCGGCAAATTCACCCGCCAAACACCGCGCATTTCGACGTTTGTCTCGCACGGATACATTCGTCCCCCCTCGTGTCTGGAAATGGTAGCGGCACGCGGAATGATTGTAGAGTATCCTGCGCACGCGCGCCAGGAGCTACAGATGTTACGACTTATTTTTCATGCACTCGACCCAGCAGTAAATGGTTTGTCCAGAATACCCATTCTACCGTTTCGCTCGGGACATGTTTGCGCGACTTTCATGTCGCTCCTTTCTGTCGTTGGCACCACGTCATCGTGTAGGTCGCTGCCTCCTCCTCCTATGATTCCCGCTGCCGACGATATGTTCGTGACGCACCAAGCTGCGATTTGGTCGGGTTTGTCCGACGATCCGCCTCCCCGGCGAGTCATACTTCCTGGTGACGTGATCCGTTTGCGAATTTTATCGTCCGAACCCTACGATCCGGCAGATTTATGGGTAGACGCGCTCGGCTGCGTGCATCTTCCCATTGGTGCGGAGGTCGATGTTTCCAACCTAGAGCTTCGTGAGGCCGAAGCTCGCATTGAGCATGCATGGCAAAAGTTTGACCGGTACGCTCGTGCTCACGTAGATATACTATCGTTCAGCGGTCACCGCGTTATTGTTGCCGGAGCTGTGGACAAACCCGGAGGTTACGAAGCGCGACCCGGGTTGCGAATTGCCGATATCATCGCCGCATCCGGCGGCGCCCGAGTGATTGTTGGAGGCAACGAAATCACAGAAGCTGCGGATGTCGAAAGCGGACGTATCCTTCGAGAGGGCAATACATTGCCCGTACGTCTCGACCTGGCGCTCATTGGCGAACCGTTCCACAACATTTACGTTCGTCCTGGCGATATCATTTACATTCCGTGGGCCAGCAGCCGGATCATTCCCGTGCTTGGCGATGTGCGCACTGCGCGAAATGTACCATTTCATCGGGGCATACGATTGACCGAAGCTTTGGCCGCCGCCGGGGGTGCATCGCGGACTGCTGATACCGCCGACATTCGCATTCTTCGCGGTCCCCTGTCGAGAGCCAAAGTTTATCGTGCCGACTTGGCTGCCGTGATGTCCGGAAAAACCACGGACGTCGAGTTAGCTCCGGGCGACGTGATTTTCGTCACGGAGCATTGGTTTGCAACGACAACCGATGTGCTCAATCGATTAACGCCGCTCCTTGCAGCAGCGACCGTATCAACCGTTTTCTTACGGCAGACGCCGTCGAAATGATTTCAGTTCGGCATAAAGATCGCAAACACGTTGTGCCACGATGTGCGCGTCGAACGTTGCGCGCACCATGCGTCGTCCCGCTTCGCCCAGGGCTCGGCGATGTTCGTTGCTCTTGAACGCTCGCGCGAATGCCTCAAAAAACGTGGCTACATTTTCGATCTCGAAAAGATACCCATTTTCGCCATTGCGGATGAGTTGTTTTGCGCCGGATGTCGCATTGGCAATCACGGGGCAACCGGAAGCCCATGCCTCGAGCATGACGAGTCCAAATGGTTCCGCCACGGACGGCAAAATAAAAAGATGGGCACATTGATACAGACCAATGAGTCGCCGATCATCCGGAGCCAGCGGACCTGTGAAAAAAACGAAAGGATCGAGTCCGCGCGCATGTACTGCTTTCCGCAGATCGTGGTCGTATTTGGCGTCCGTCACTGGACCCACGAGTACCAAAATGGCATTGGGTACGATTTCGAGAATTTTGTGCATTTGTTCGATGAGGAAAAGCTGATTTTTGACGTTATCGATACGCCCTACGACAAGCAAAATCGTTTTTCCATGAATGAATGGGAAACCTGTCAAGGCAGCGTCCCTATGATTTTCCGTGTAACGATTCGATGGAATACCGTGCGGAATCAATTCTACTCGGACGTTCGGGAATTTCGTGCGCAAGAGTTCGGCTTCACGAGGATTGACGGTAATGACCGCATCGGCATCTTCGACAACGTGTCGCGAACGCACGAGCCAGCCGAGACCCTGGCCATAATCAAAACCGCTGCGTGCTGGGGCTACGAGTTTGTCGGCCGCTGCTGTGGGTAAGTCGAGATATCCTCCGTGGATGGTTACGACAAACGGTATGTTACGGCGACGCGCGATGACGCGAGCGATGCCTCCCAGACGATTGAGCGCGTGGCTGTGGATGATGTCGAGCGCTGGTTCACGGAGCAATTGTTTGGGTGCGTCGAACGAAACGATATTTCCGCCCATGGCGACGAGCCGCTTGCGACTTTCTGTGTCTACCCCGAGAATCGGCAGAAATGCACGAAATCGCCGAATATCGAATCCGCGTTCCACGAATGGGTCCCGATACTCGCTCGAAAAAGCACGATCGCGAGTCTCCGGGTTTGGCGCGTAAACCACCGAATGGACGTGATGAGCGCGCAGCCCGTCGAGCAAATCGTGCACAGCGGTTTCCGTGCCTGCCCATTCGCAAGGATCGTACTTTCGTAGGACATGCGCGACGCGCAAGTGCGCACCAGGTGCCGGAATTTTCTCCGTCTCTCGTTGATCTGTGAATGATTCTGAAAGCATGAATTCACCTACGCTGCTTTGGAAACGCTTGTCAGGTTTGCAACTTCGTGAGGGAATTGGGTCCACAACGAGTGCATCTGCACCGTTGTTCGTTTGGCAATGAAATCGAGGATGCGCTGAAAGTTGCGAAATCCATCGCAAAGGTACATCGTAATCGGATGAATGATGAGATTCGAGATGGCTCCGCGCTCTTCATTCCGACGGAGACCCTCGAGAACCAAGTCCGTCCACTCGTCGATGTAATAAGAATCTGGGCCGAAATCGTCGCAAAACCGATATCGTTGTTGCCACTGTTTGACCCATATCGGCGTCCGTTCGGCATGAAAAAGATGCTCGTGGTCGGGAATGATGTTGATCGGAAAATTGAAAAGCCCGGCCGAGTGCCATTCAGGGCCCAGAGCATCGGCGCGCACGCTGTCGGAGCAGAATCGAATGCCGTGACGAGCAAGCGCGACCTCCGTTCCTTTTCCGTGCATGTACATGTGATTGCGCCACGATCGAATGGTTCGTCCCGAAGTACGGCGGGCAATCTCTTGGGTTCGTTGCACGTCCAGAGACTGCATCCACGCAGGACCATTGTAGCTTCCACATAATTTCTTGGAGATTCGATGAAGCCACGCCGGCTCGAAACAATTCCAAGTATGCCCGCCAATCTCCACCCATTCACTTTCGCAAATGGGTCGCAAATCCGCCCAATCTTCCACAAATGTTCTCCCAGAGACGAAAAACGTGGAATGAACATGGGCCTCTTCGAGGATTCTCAGAAATCGTGCAGCGACGCGAGTTTCCGGGACGTCACAATGCTGTTGATTGCCCGTTCGCAAGCTCGAATGGTGGATGTCGCTCGTGAGACAAATCATATGTGGGCACCCTGGTGGACGGTTTTCGTCATAATTGAAATGAGCTTGTCGATATGGCGCTCGGGCGTGAATCGTTCGAGATAACGATTGCGACCTGCATCGCCCATGGCTTGCGCCAGAGTTGGATGTTCGAGCAATCGGATGATCGCGTGTCGAAGCTCCGCAGGATCGTTTGACGGTACGAGCAAACCGGTTTGTTCAGGAACGAGCCATTCACGAATACCGCCAACATCCGAGGCAATGACGGCGGTACCGTGGCTCATCGCTTCAATACCTACCAGTCCGAATGTCTCGGGTGAACGGCTAGGCAAAATGACACACAATGCATTTTCGTAGTATTCGCGCAAATCGGATTGATCTTTGGCGCCCAAGAAAGATACGCGCTGCTCGATGCCCAGTTGTTTGGTCATAACCCGAGCGTCATTCATCCAAGAGCCGTCGCCGATGATATCAAGGTGCGCGGGAAAAACGAGTTTGCTGAGCGCCTCGAACAAGACGTCCAGCCCTTTGCCCCGAAAAACGCTGCCCACGTAAAGTAGCCGGTTCTGGTCCCGTGTGATGCGGATTGGTTCGTCGGGTGGACTTGCGTAAAGTGGTACAACGTGAATTCGCGCCTCATCGAAACCGTGCAATGCGGCTTGGGCCGCCATATACTGGGATCCTGTAATGAACGCGTGAAATTGTTGGTGCGCCAGTTGCTCTGCATGTAGGTTCGATATTGTTCGAATTCGAATACCCGTTGCACTTTGCGTCCGCTGGAGGAAGCCGAGGCAAGGATAACACGCCGCTGTAGCAGCCTTTCGGCGGCAAGTTTGCTGGCCGATGAGAGTATACTTGTGATCACGCAAGCAAAACAAATGGTGATCGTGCAAAAATTCTACCATCGGAAATGGCAATTTTGCCAATGATTCAGCAATGTCTTTGGACACCTGATGGATGAAAACCACGTCTGGTCGAAGCATTGCCAGTTGCGCTCCCGGATCTGCCAGCGGGAAAGCAGCATGAAATGCGCCAAGCATTTCGCTCGCAGTGGCCATTGTGGGATCGTACAAGAAAGTTGAACGAATTCCCCGCGCCTGCAAGTGTTGTGCTGTTTGGTGAATGTAGTGTTCGGCGCCGCCGACGAATGATGCGTGCCGGCTAATAAAGACGATGTGCATGAATCTGCCCCCGATGTGCCAGGTCTCGTGTTCAAAACGAGTGTGGCTTGGTTGAATTTGTCGTATGTGTTGCCGCTGCTGCGCCAAGAAGCATATGCAAAAGAAACGCCAACGGAGTTTGTCGCACCTCCCATTCTGAAAAACTTTGGCAAAATGCCCCAATCAATGCGCCGCAAACGCCAGTGCAGAATCTGGAGGAGAGCGTAGACGATCGCAAAAGAAGAAATCGAGCCGCAACCGAAAACCAACGGATCCATACGACGCCAAGCAATACGACACCGAGCCAACCCGTTTCGCCCAGCGTAATCGCGTACAGGCTATGCGCGGGTGCTGCGTGAGCACCGTCAATATGCGCGTGTCGCCGATGCTTGCGCCGTGGTGAAGCAACATCGGCGCTGAGATACGGGATATAGTATTGCTCGGCAATGGGACCATAACGGTTGGAAACGCACCAGGACCAATTGTTCAAACCGCAGCCAAATGGTTCGCGTTCGACGATCCCTTTGGCTTGAACGAGATACGCGCCACGACCCTCCCACACTTTTCCGCCATATTCCTTGTCGAGTCCTTCTGCCTCGAAGCGCGATTTGAAGTCTCCGTAGGTCATTCCGAGCAGTAGGAGGATGATCCCGGAAAGCATGGTGCCCAGAAAAACGTGTTTCAGTGTCAATCCGCTAAAGGAGCCGCAAGTGACCGCGAG